>JAFGRE010000114.1 GCA_016935335.1 Deltaproteobacteria bacterium | reverse complement strand
TTACCCAACTGGCCGAAATAGTCGACGAGATTATAGGTAAAGGAATCATAGTTATCGATCATCAAAATCATCTTCAGCTCCTTAATTCTGGCCATCATTTTTCCTTCGTTTTTAGAAAAATGTTTTGCCTGGCTTGTGGTGTCCGTCCTACAGCTCCAACCCCCCAGCCGCCAGTTCTAATGCAGCAACCATCCCCTTGACCTTATTGTCTACCTCCTCGAGTTCCTTCCGGGGATCGGAATCCGCCACAATTCCGGCTCCGGCCTGAAGATAGACTTTCCCCTCTTTAAAGAAGATGGTACGGATAGCTATACAGAGGTCCATATTTCCATTAAACCCCACATACCCTACCGCCCCTCCATAAGGGCCTCGCCGTTTCGGCTCCAGCTCCTTTATAATTTCCATGGCTCTAATCTTCGGCGCGCCGCTTAAGGTTCCTGCCGGCAAGACGGCTTTAATCACCTCAAAACCGTCCTTGCCCTTTTGCAAGTGTGCCTGGATATGAGAAACCAGGTGCATTACGTGCGAATACCTTTCTACAACCATCAGCTCGTTAACCTGCACACTGCCGACTTCGGCAATTTTCGCCAAATCATTCCTCCCAAGGTCAACCAGCATCACATGCTCCGACCGCTCCTTAGGATCGCTGAGCAGATCGTCAACCAAGCGGCGATCTTCTTTTTCATCTCCTCCTCTTTTTCTGGTGCCGGCGATGGGTCTGAGTTCCACCACCCCATCAGTCAAGCGTACCAGCACTTCCGGAGAAGCACCTACCATGACAAGCTCATTAAGGCGAAGGAAAAACATATACGGGGATGGGTTGATAAGCCTCAGCGCTCGGTAAACATCAAATTCGTTTGCTACCTTGTCGGTTTCAAACCGGCGCGCAAGAACCACCTGGATTACATCCCCCTCTTCAATATAATGTTTGGCTTTTGTCACCTTCTCCCTATATTCAGCCGGGCCCGTATCCGCCCGAACAAAGACTTTATCTCCCCGACGAGAAATTTCGCTTAGTCTCTTATCGCCCCTTAACTTTTCAATCACCCCTTCAATTTTCTCCAGAGCTTCTTGATAAAGATCTTCGATCTCGTCCTCGTCATTCACGAGGCTATTGGCGACAATTCTTAACGTGTGTTTTTCATTATCGAAAATTATCACCAGGTCACTGATCATCAGCACGGCATCTTCACCGCAAAATCCTTCCTCCCTGCTTTCCGGGAGTGTTTCGTAGTAGCCGGCCAATTCGAACGCAAAAAATCCAACCGCACCACCATAAAATCTGGGCAGTTCCCCACTCGCTACTGGTCGATATTCGTTCAATATTTTTTTTAACTCCCCGAGCGGATCACCATTATGGGGATAAGCGTGCCGCCGTCCCTTCTTTTCTATTATCACTTGCGGCCCGGCTACCCGAAAAATTAGCGAGGGAGCTACACCCAAAAAACTGTACCGTGCCCACTTTTCTCCCCCCTCAACGCTTTCAAATAGAAAGGAATATTCCCCGTCGTCTATCTTTTTAAAGGCGGAAACCGGGGTCTCCACATCTGCCAGCAGCTCCTTGTATACCGGGATTACATTTCCTTTTTCCGCCAGTGCCCTGAATTCTGAAAGACTTGGTTTATACACAGTATCCCCCTGTCCGAGACGCAACAATTTTCCACCCAAACAAATCCCTCTTTTCCAAATCCACAAAAAAAAGCCGCGAACTGGCTCACGGCTTTTCTAGGGTAGCGTTGGAATCGATAATAAAAAAGGCCGTGAACGACTTTGGAAGTTCGTCCACGGCCTTTGATGCTCTGTATAATCGACTAAAGGTGATGGAGATACTTCCGGTTATTGCAGCACCACCACCAATTGCAGTTTACGGTATCGGTCATTGTAGGAATCATGGTTATTACTCTGTCTAGCTTCTTAAAGGTTTTCATGTGGTGTACCTTAAAACATGGTTAGGTTAAGATGTCAAGGTATTTTTTCCTCTCGGACGGTACAAAAATTAATGTTGCAGTCGTCTCCGACAAGAGCGCATTGATCCTCATAAAGCTTATCCCTATAGCCTCAATCCGTTATTCGAACCTTAGACCGCATCTAAACCTCATGAAAACTCGCCCCACTTCAGCAAGGAATCGACATATGAACCTCACCCCAGCGCACCAAGCGAAACCATTCTTCTCCCTGCCGGACAGGCTCACTATCATTTTATCCTCCCGGGAGCATATCGACCTCTCTCTGCTCCTCGGCCTCTCGGAGATTTCGAAACCTTCCTTTCCAAACCTCCCTGGCAGTCTATGAGCGTGGACTGCCGTGAATGTCTAATCACAGGAGTAAAAAAACCCGGTTCAACCCTCGCTTTTCCTCTTCCTTCTTTCACTAAAAGAATATCTATATTTCTCTATGGCACCTTTATCAATAACTTGACTTTAAATAAAAATAGTATATTCTAATTTCAATTTATAGTGGTCTGCTACGGCGGACGGACCGGTTTCGTTCTGAAGGAAGCATCCATTTGTCAAAAGTGGCAACCTGAAGTTTGGAACCAAGAAAATTTTATGAAAGGGGGTGCCAAGATGGCAGATGGTGTCGTGAAATGGTTTAGCGACAAAAAAGGCTTCGGTTTCATTGAGCAAGAAGATGGGCCAGATGTGTTTGTTCATTATTCAGCAATCGGTGGAAGCGGCTTTAAGTCTCTTCACGAGGGCGACCGAGTAACCTTTGACATTGAGCAGGGCAAGAAAGGTCCGACCGCAGTAAATGTTATTGTGGTTAACTAGTGCCGATTAGGGGGTTCCACCATAGCATGGGGAATCCCCTTCGTTGTTTTGCTTAGGGTTCTTAATTTTGACACGTGGCCAACTCCCGAGCGTAAACGCAGGTTACCTGTCCACGCGGATACCGCGCTCATGATCGGGTTGAAGATGGGATCTTGATTCCACGAAAAGGCATGTTCTTATTTTTTTGAATCTTGCGTCTTAGATTGCCTCAACCGACAAACGAAGGCTGCAAACCAATCTCAACCATCTCATGTTATCTCCTTCTCTCCCTTCCAGCCGAAAATCCGGTCCCTTTTAGAGAGGACTTTTTCAAATTCTACTCGTGAGCAAACATAACTGGAAGCGCGTTACAGTCTGGGCTCTCTACGACTGGGCAAACTCTGCGTATGCCACGACCGTAATGGCCGGGTTCTTCCCTCTCTTTTTTAAGCAATACTGGTCTGCAACCGCCGACGTCACTGTCAGCACCTTCCAACTCGGCAGCGCCAATTCGTGCGCCAGTTTAATCGTCGCCCTGTTCGCCCCCGTCCTCGGGGCGATAGCGGATGCCGGAGGAGTGAAAAAGAAGTTTCTCTTTTTCTTTGCACTCATGGGTATAGTCATGACCGGCTCGCTGTCCTTGGTTGCTCAAGGCAACTGCCTCACGGCCATAGGAATTTACATTCTAGCCACCATCGGATTTTCAGCGGGCAACATCTTTTACGACGCGCTTATTATAGACGCAGCCCCGACCGAACGAATCGATTTCGTCTCCGCCTTGGGCTATGCCCTCGGCTATCTCGGCGGTGGTCTTCTGTTTCTCGTAAACGTTGCCATGATCATGAAACCCCAGGTATTCGGCCTCACCGATGCCACGGAAGCGGTGCGTGTCTCCTTTCTCTGCGTCGCCCTCTGGTGGGCGCTTTTCTCAATTCCCATTTTTCTTTTTCTCCGGGAAGCCCCTCCCGCACAAGCAATCGCATCACGGAACATCGTCAAGAATGGCTTCCGACAGATCCTTGACACCATGAGGGAAATTCGCCGGCTTCGCGTGATCGGCCTCTTTCTTCTTGCCTATTTTATGTACATCGACGGCGTCCACACGGTGATACGAATGGCAGTAGACTATGGCATGTCGATCGGCCTTAAAGGCCAGAGTCTTATGGTGGCACTTCTTATTACCCAGTTCGTCGGATTCCCAGCGGCGATACTCTTCGGCAGGATCGGAGAACGGTGGGGCGCTAAAACCGGCATTTTTATCGGTATTGGTGTCTACCTTTTCGTCACCGTTTGGGGTTCTTCAATGAGCACTGAAAAAGAATTCCTCATCCTGGCAATCACTGTGGGTATGGTGCAGGGGGGCGTGCAGGCTTTAAGTCGATCTTTTTACACTCGAATAATCCCCAAGTTCAAAGCCGCGGAGTTCTTCGGATTCTACAACATGCTCGGAAAGTTTGCCGCGATTATTGGTCCCTTTTTGATGGGCTGGGTAAGTTTATTAACCGGTAACGCCCGCTATTCCATCCTGTCCCTGGGTTTGCTTTTTGTCTCGGGAGCATTAATTTTGTCTCTGGTAGATGAAAAAAAGGGACGCCTCGCCGCGTTGAGCTTACAATAAGATCAGGAAGCGATCCGAGACGCCTGCTATATATGGATATTTCAATAGGGTTGCTTTTCCTCCCGCATTTTGAAATCATATAATAGGCGCATGGTGAACTATATAGATCATACCCCCTTTTGACCTTGGAACCCCTGTTGGGCGGTATGACGGTATGAAGTAATCTTTTTCGCTGCTCTCCACTCCCGTCCAATTGAGTCTATACTAAAAGGGGTTAGAAGAACTCCTTTGTGTTGCGATGAGACTTAAACTGAATAATAATCAACTCATTTTGCCCTTACTTTTTCTCCTCTCCTTGTTCACTTTGGTTTTTTTGTCTAAAATAAGCTATGGAGATGCTGAATTTCTTTATAAAGCTTCGATCGAGGGGGTAGCCGATCCAAAGCTTTTTAAACTCCTTAAGTCGTACGCTGATACCGTAACTCACCG
>JAFGRE010000113.1 GCA_016935335.1 Deltaproteobacteria bacterium | reverse complement strand
TCTAATTCGTAACATCGTTGGAAGAGTTTCTAAGTTCTTTACGGTGGTTAATCGTCCAAAGGTCAACAAAAGGGTCGGTATCGATGTTGCCCGTAGCTTGGGCAGTGAAGGCGGTGCTGCTCCAGTTTGTCACCAAGTAGCTGTACCGGGTTCTTCCCTCTGCTCTCCAGGCTAAGGAGGGGAGATCAGAAAATACCTGGCGGTCACCAAAGTAGACTATCTCGGCAGTGTAGATAGCCCCCAGATTGTGACGAGCCTCCACCTGTTTGGTCCTCGTCTGGTATCGCATAAAGTTTGGAATCGCTATGGCAACCAGAATTCCGATAATAGCTACTACCAGCATGAGTTCAATCAAAGTGAATCCTCTGTTTTTTTGTCGAGAATTGCTATTCATACTTCTCCTCCTTTCGTGGTTAGCAGTACGCGACGGCGATTCGCACGCCTGCCGACGCGAACCGCATCGGGAAAATTGGTATCTATATGAAACCTATATATTATTACCAGGAAAGCTAAAAAGGTGCAAAGCATATTTATAATAACCGGTAAAGATGACAATTTGCATGACTAAACTCCAACCTGAGAAATTTTCGGCGAAATTCCCGGAAGAGGAGAAGTTTTTGCCTCGGCAAGGAGGCGGAAAAGTCGAACTCGAGTAATTTCCAGTTGATGAGAAAATAGTCGATATTTCTAAGGAGGAATGCTTCATGGACTTCTTCCGGAGTGTCCGTCCCATTCAATATTTTTTTGCAAGTGTATCCCAAATCACGGCTATCATAACTATAAGCGCGGTCTAGGTAATACGCATCATTGCCGTGTTTACCGCCATAAAGAAACATGATGTGTGCATTTTCTGAGAGGCATGTGTTTATATATTCAAAAACAGGGTATTGCGGAATCTGCCGGCATAAGTAGTCTCTCCGCGACTCATTCCCTGTAAGAAAGCAAAGAGGATCAATTGCGGAAGTATAGTTGAGGACCCAGTAAAGGTTAAGGAGAAAAGTCGCCGCCAAGAGGATGGTCAGCAGGAGAGGTTTCCATTTTATCTCAAGGTGGAGAATGGTATAGGCAGTAATGATTCCAATCATCGGAAGGATAGGCATAAGGTATCGAATTCTTACAGATGAACTAGCCCAAAAGAACAGAAGATAGAGAAGGCAAAAATATGCTATTGCCTTTATCTCTGTTGATTTTTTTACAAAAAGGATGAAAAAGGGCAATAAAATTAAATAGAATGGATTGGCAACGCCATCCAGGCCATAGCCGGCGGTGCTTTTGGTTTTTACAGAAAGGTTCCAGGGGAGTATAACCTGATCCCACAGCGTTTCTCCGTAGATAGCGTTCCGTATCTGGAATGCAGAGGGTTGAGGAATATCCGGTAGCCATGATTTGCCGATGATTTCGCTTGCCAGCGGGAAAAGGGGGTTGCCGGTGAAGGCGTAATTTCTGCCCAACCATACGGAGTTGATGAGGATTACCGAAAGCACGAGGAACGTCAACGTTTTTGCAAGCGATAGAAAAGAGGTCTTTTTTCGTATGAGAAACCCCGTGACGATCGTCAAGAGAGAAAACAGGACAAGCAGACCGTTATATTTAGACCCTACTGCAAAGGCGACCATACATGCCGCGAGATAAAGCCAGCGTGCGTTATTCGATTGGAACCACCGAAGCGTAGCCACTACGGCACCAAGTGAGTAGAACGTGAGGGTCAGGTCAGCGTAAGCAGTGGAAGCTACCTGGGATACTACCGGCAAAGATGCAAACAGGAGGACTGCGAGCAGGCTCATCCTACGGGGCAGACAGAGTTTGCCCAAGGAGAAGGTTAAGCATAACGAACCAAGATAAAATAAAAAGTGAATCACTTTCGTCGATATATCCGATGAGAGAAGAAGAGCGGCGGCATAGAGCATTTCTACAAGTGGGGGATAGTAAGAGGGGGCTGAAAAGGGAACCTCCACAATAGCGTGGTGTGTTATATAGATTTTCGGAATAGCGAGATGGTGAATAAGAGCATCACGGGCGACAGGCGGAGTTAATGCGTTTGCTAATGTAATTATCGCGAAGAGAAGGGTAAGCAGGATTATGAGCACCTCCGACCGTGAGAATGTGACATGAGAATGCTTGGCCCGTGTCCACAATCTCAACGCATATTGATAGTTAGTGGGGGCAATCGTGCAAAAGCCGATGAGGACAAAAACCAGCGCCGATGTGTACAGGAGTTTTGATAAACCCAATAACAAGACCGAGAGAGAAAGGCAGCCCAACCCAATCCCAATGGAGAAAAGAATCTCATCGAGGATGGAGATGCTGTCCGGGCGAAAGGTTGTGAGCAACCGGTTCCCTGAGAGTAGCGAGAGAAGAACGAGGGCGAGTCCAAACAAAATTTCATCAAGGACCACATTTTCCCGTCCACCTGGAAAAAAGAAATTGGTCCAGTAACAGGAGGAAATGAACGCCGCCCAAAGAATTAAAACGATTCCTGTGACATAGGTTCGGTTAACCATGCAAGAAAAAGACAACCAAGTTATAGGGTGAAAAAATCAACGCGATATACTCGCCGACTAATTTTCAATACTATTTAACCTTTCCCGAGCCTTTGAAGCCAGTTGATTTTCAGAGTCCAGAGTTATTACCTTTTGAAAGGCTTCCCGCGCTTTATGTAAATTTCCATTTTTTTCATAGTAAAGCCCGACACCATAAGAAGCTTGGGGATTTTGGGGGTCAATCCTGAGGAGTCTCTGATACCACGAAAAGGCCTCAGGATATCGGTTGGCGTCCAGATGGAGTTGTCCCAGGTTTTGCAGAGTTACGATGCTTGTGGGTTTAATAGCATATGCTTTCTTAAAATACGATTCAGCGGCCCTAAAATCACCTAAACTTGCATAATTGGATCCGAGACCGTTAAGGACACTAATATCCGAAGGGGCGAGAAGTCTCGCTACCTTAAGAGGTGCGATCGCTGAATAAAATTCCTTGCCTCTGTAAAAGAAGGCCGACACATTTTTTAAAACTGCGGCGTATTGACGCTTCTCTTCCGAGTCGTTGGTTTGATAAACGCTTGAAGAAAATCTGCTAAGAAATTCATGTAGTTTTTTGTTGTGGATGGCAAGCGCTCCAGTTGTGGCCGGTCCGGGAGAGGGGGTGACGCGAAAGAGAAGACCGTAAGGCTGGAGGTTATTTGCTACCAGGTGGTTGAATTTTTTTGCCGGCCCCCAGTAAAAAGGTCGCTTCATTATATTGGCGTTGATGATAGCCTCACCGAGGTGTGTTTCTTCGCTTGGGGGTATCGTGATGAGAGGATGGCGTGCTGGAGTCACGGAGTTAAACAATCGCGGGCACAGTACGTCACTGAGGAAAAGATTCGTAATATCAAGACGGTAATTTTCACATTGTTGTAAATAGCTGGTCCCAAAATAATAACTGCTGTCTACCAGCACCCCACCGAAATCAATCTGGTTGTATACATAGTGAAAGAAATCGTAGGGGGACCAGTATTGTGATCGGGTGTTTGTTTTTAGGTGAAGAGTGCCGAGAAACAGAACCTGAATCACGCATGCCGTCACAATGGCTCCCGTAATAATATAGAATCGATGAATATTTAAGGAGGTTTTGATTATTCCGGCCTGCAACCTGCTTACGATATAGTAAATTCCCACGGCCATGGCAAGAGCAAAAAAGAGGAACGTGCCAATGAAGGCGGACGGCCAGAGCCAATAACGGATAAAGAACCACCACTGGCCGAAGAAGAACGCCCCCAGGCCGATGAACAGCCTATGATTTTTTTTAAAAAGGATGAAAATGCCCACGAATCCGAGCAAAATGCCGAGAAGACTAAAATCGTCGCTATAGTATCTACCATAGTCTTTGAGTTTATCGAGAAACTCTTCCGAAGAAAACCAGAAATGCCTTCGGGCGTCTTTTCTGTCGGTAACATGTGTGAAGAAGTTGTCAATAGTCTCGGGATTTCCCCAGTCGTAGTATGGATTAGCAGAGGATCGTGCCGGAAGGTAAAAGTAAATGGATGCTCCCAGGATGACAAGCATAATGATGATCCCCAACTGTGACAACGAGAGGGACTTTTTGTAGAAAAGGAACAGGAAAAGGCAGAGAGGGGGGATATAAAGAATCATGATAATATGAGCGCCGGTACTCAGTCCAAAAATAAACGCAGCCACATACAGAAAAGACTGATTGTTCTTTTTTATCGATTGAACGAGGAGGAGGGCGAGCGTAACGATAAAGCAGTTTTGAAGGGTGTAGACTTCGGCCATAATGGAACTCTGCCAAAGGAAATTGGAAACAGCACAAAAAGAAGCCGCAAGGAGTCCACACAGGATGAAGAGTGATTTATTCCCGGAGGGGAATAAGAGTCCGAGACATTCAACCATGAGGAGAAACGTAAGCGATACCAAAAGGGCGGCAAAAAATGCTGAGACGAGGTTTGTTTTGAAGGCGATGCTGCCGAAAGGTATAAAGGTATATAGTTTGACTATGAGGGCATACAGCGGAGAGCCGGCAGGATGGGCAATGCCCAGTTGGTACCCCACCACCTGGAATTCAGGGGCATCTCTCCAGTACATGGTGGGGCAGAGGGTAGAGAGATAGATGCCCAGAGAAACAAGGAAGACAAACAGGGTGGTTATTGGTCG
>JAFGRE010000014.1 GCA_016935335.1 Deltaproteobacteria bacterium | reverse complement strand
TTGGATACAACCTTCATGACCACCGGGAATCCGATTTCTTCGGAATGTTGTATCGCTTCGTCGAGCGAATGAGCGATACGTCCTGTCGGCATGGGGATCCGGGCCGCGTCCATGATCTCCCGCGCTTCATCTGAAAGGACAAAGTTCCTCTTATCGACAAGAACGCCGCGCACGGTCTCGTCAATCCGGGCAAGATCAATATCCGCCGTTACCTCTTCATCAGGTCGGCGGGAAAGATAGCGGTGGTAGGAATAGAGTGCGCCGACGCAGGATACCGCTTCATAAACGTCTCCGAAAACAGGATATCCCTGGGCGCTGTAGGTCCGTATACAGTGCTCCATTCTTTCACCGCCGACGAATGAGAAGGCGAGCGCCTTTCCGTTGCGTTTGTATTCCCGGCAGTGCTTTTCAATGAGGTGAGACAGATTTTCAGGATCAAAAACCGCCACCTCGCAGGCTAAGGCGATAACCGCGTCCGTGTCGGCGCTTTTGCCGGCGGCGGTAAGCGCATCGTCAAACGCGGCAGTGGTTGCCTGGCCGGTGAGATCAATGGGGTTTTTTTTGGAACCAAACTCAGGGACGACATCAGCATAGGTTTCCCCCAATGCGGCTGGGTCGTCATACAATGGAACTCCGTATTTCTCGCACGCGTCGGCACACATGACCCCGATACCGCCGCCATTGGTGATGATCACGGTGTGATCGCCCTTCGGAAGAGGATTGTGTGAAAGAAACCGGCACCATTTGAAAGCTTCGTTTATGGTCTCCGCACGTATGGCTCCGCACTGCTTCATGAGATCATCGAAGACTTCATCGGACCCGGCGAGAGAGCCTGTATGAGACGCGGCCGCGACTGCTCCTTTTGCGGAACGCCCCGCCTTAATGACAATGACGGGTTTTGCCCTGGTTGCCGTGGTGAGGGTGCCAAGTAATCGTTCGCCGTTCCGCACGCCCTCGATGTACATAAGGATGACCTTTGTCCGCTCCTGGCCCAGGAGGTATTCGAGAAGATCTGATTCATCGATGTCGGCTTTGTTGCCTACGGAGACCATCGCTGAAACCCCCATGTTCTCCACCGCGGTTTTACCGATCATTGACGCGCCGAGGGCTCCGCTTTGAGTGATGATGGCGATAGTGCCGGGAGTAACGACACCCGTGCTGAAGGTTGCGTTCAGCGACGCCGCCGCGGAATAGATGCCGAATATGTTAGGCCCGAGAATACGAACGCCATGATCCCGGGCATAGGAGGCAATCTTTTTTTCTTCCTCGCTGTTACCGACCTCCGCAAATCCGGAGGTGATAATGACGGCATGTTTTACGCCCTTTGCCGCACAGCTGCGGATTGATTCAAAGACAAACGCGGCGGGAATTACGATTACTGCGGTGTCGATACACCGGTCGACCGCTTCCAGTTCCGGAAAGACAGGAACGCCCAGGATCGCGCCCCCGCGGGGGTTTATGGGATAGACAGGATTTTGATAGCCGCCGTGAACGATGTTCTCTAAAACCCTGTAGCCGAGTTTACGGGGATCTTGAGATGCTCCCACCACCGCGATCGATTGCGGTTCAAAGAGCGATTCTATGTCGGATTCTTTCTTCTCCATTGAATTAGTTCCTGAATCCCATCGTGAGCTCATAGACCCCGGAGCCAATTCTCCTGCTCATATCGAACCCCATTTTTTGGAACACATGCAACATTTTCTGGTTATCCACCATCACTTCCGCCGTAAATCCCACCAGGCCCTGTTTTTTGGCAAGAAAGGTTAAATAATGAAGCAGTTCCTGGCCCACCCCTTTGCCTTGATGCTCGTCCTTGACGGCAAAGGCAACCTCGGCAGTATGGGTTGACTCGTTAATGTAATACTGTCCGACCCCTAACAGTTCTTCCTTTTTGTCCTGTTTCAAAAAGGCCAGAATCGTCGTCTCTTTTGAATAATCAACAACGACAAAGTCCTGTAGCCGCTCATGTGGCATGTCCTTCCGCTCGGACATGAACCGGTAATGGAGACTTCTTTCGGAAAGATCGTAAAAAAAATCCTTCATCAGGGGTTCGTCACTAATTTTTACCGGCCTGAGAAAAATCTCAATCCCCTTGTAGGTGGTTCGGTAAATTTCCAGGGCCTCGGGGTATTCGCCGCGTTTGCCGGGGATGAATGCCTGGTCCCGATAGATGAGATTTCGCTTTTTCGCCTCTTCAATGAGCCAGGGCCTGAACTTCGGATGGGCGATGGAGATGAGTGCCATCGCCCGTTCCCGAATATTCTTGCCTTTCAGATAAACGATTCCGTGCTCGGTGATGACATATTGAATATCACTTCGAATGAGCGTAACCCCGGTTCCTTCGGTAAGGGTGGGGACGACACGAGAAATTTCGCCGTTTTGAGCGGTCGAGGGAATAAGCAGGATCGTCTTTCCGTTAGGAGCCAAGGCCGCTCCGCGCATGAATCCGGCAAGGCCGCCCACCCCGCTGTAGAACTTTTTTCCGAGAGAATCGGACGTCGCCTGGCCGGTGAGATCGATTTGCAGGGCGCTGTTAATTGCCGTCATATTCTGCTGCCGGGCGATGATCAACGGATTATTAGTGAAGTCGACGGTGCGAAACTCGAATAAAGGGTTGTCATGCAAATATTCATAGGTTTCCCGCGTGCCCATGCAAAAGGTGGCCACTGTTTTTCCTCGATTAAGCGTCTTTTTGGTATTATTGACCACACCGTTTTTCATGAGGGCGATAATCCCGTTGCCGATAAGCTCGGAATGGACTCCCAGATGCCGTTTGTTGCCCAAGCGCGGCATGATCAGATCCGGTAGACTTCCATAGCCGACCTGGAGGGTATCTCCATCCTGTATGAGCTGCGCGACATGCTTTCCTATGGCTTCCACAATTTCGGCATCCGCATGGTCCTCGTACTCCAAGAGTGGTTCATCGTGGGGAACCAAGAAATCGACGTCTTCAACGTGAATAAAACCGTCTCCATGGACCCGGGGGACGGCGGCATTCACTTGAGCGATAACCGTTCGTGACTTTTCCACTGCAGCCTTGACAATATCAACGCTGATGCCGAGGCTCATATACCCATGGGCATCCGGAAGGGAGGTTTGGATGAGGGCGACATCAAGGGGAACAAGCCCCCCATAGATCAAATCGGGAATTTCCGATAAGGAGATGGGGGTAAAATCGGCCGCGCCCTGGTTGACCGCCTCTCGGGCGCTTCCCCCAATGAAAAAGGAATTGTGGCGAAAATTCCGCTTGAATTTCTCGTCCGTATAGGGGGCGACGCCGAGGGTCCAAATATGAAACACCTCGGCATCAACAACAGCCTTGGGGTGTTTCTCAACGAACCGGATCAAGGCATTGACGAGGTACTGCGGTTCAGCGCAGGCGGTGGCGACAAATATCTTGTCGCCCCGGTGGATATGACTGAAAATCGTATCTTCCGAGGCAAACTTTTCGGGATAGCGTTGTCTTAATTCAATGAGAATCTCATCACAGTTTTTGCCCGGATCCATCTTTGCCCTTTCGTTAGCGGCTCACTTGCCGGTTATCAACGAAAATGGGAACGAGTATGAGCATAGAGTCAGAGCGTAGATGACATTTCTCTTGTGCACTGCTGAGGTTGTATGCCAATAAAAAGGATGCACTAACTGTAACGGATAGTCAATAGGCTTTTTTGCGAAACGTTCGATACGGATGCTTCCGGCCGAGTGATGGACATAACAGGGAGCCGTGCCGAAGGAGCGGAAACTGTGGTATACTGCTTAGCACATCGCTACGAGAAGGGCCGTGGGCCGGAGAGAGCAACCGGGGGGGAGAGATGGAAAGCAGAGAGGCTCACACGAGCGGTTCTCTGGCTGCAGCCGCGGGGGGGTATCGCAGAGGATAAACCTGACCATCTGATGAAAATCGGGATAAAGCGGAAGACCATAATCCATTGTGATATGGATGCATTTTACGCGGGCGTGGAGGCCCTCGATAATCCGTCTCTGAAGGGGAAGCCGGTCATTGTCGGCGGAAACAGGGAGCGGGGGGTCGTTTCCGCCTCGTCCTATGAAGCCCGGCGCTTCGGCATCCATTCCGCCCAGCCCATGGCGGAGGCCATGCGTCGTTGCCCCAACGGGATTTTTTTGCCGGTCAGGATGTCACGATACAAGGAGGTTTCCTGCCGCGTCTTCGACATATTCTACCGTTTCACCCCTGTGGTTGAACCCCTCTCCATCGACGAGGCGTTTCTCGACGTGACCGATTCGACCCGTCTCTTCGGCGATGCTGAAGCGATAGCCAAGAGAATAAAAACAATGGTGCGGGAAGAGATCGGCCTGACCGTATCAGCCGGGGTTGCTCCCCTTAAGTTTGTGGCCAAGATCGCTTCCGACCTCAATAAGCCGGATGGGCTCATCGTTGTCTCGCCGGAACAGGTAAAAACATTTCTGGAGCCCCTTCCGATTGAGAGACTGTGGGGAGTCGGAGCGGCGAGCCGGAAAAGACTCTCCATTCTCGGGGTTAACACCATCGGAGACCTGAGCCGCATCCCGCCTGAAATTCTTGAGGCGAAGTTCGGAAAGCAGGGTATGCATCTGCACTTGCTTTCTCTGGGTATCGACGAACGGGACGTTGAGACGGATCACCAGACCAAGTCTATCGGCCGGGAGGAAACGTATTCAGAGGATATTATGGATGTGGAGGAGATTCGCAAAGAGCTTCTTTCCCTGGCGATGAAGGTTGCCGGGAGATTGCGGCGCAACCGCTGTACCGGCAAGGTCCTTACCCTCAAGGTCAAGTACTATGACTTTGTCCTGATTACGCGGGCGATGACGCTGCCGGCAGCAACCGATGACGGCAAGTACATCTTTGAGCATTGCTGCCGCCTTCTTGAGAAAACCGAGGCGGGGAAGAGGCCGGTCAGGCTTCTCGGCATATCTCTTTCCCGTTTGGCGACTCCGGAAGAAGAACGGCAGCGCTCGCTGTTTGAGAATGATGCCGCGCCGGAACCGCGGAAAAAGCTTAATCGCGCCCTTGATATTATCGAGGAAAAGTTCGGCGAAGACTCACTGATTCCCGGAACACTTCTCAAAAAATAACGTTCACCGGGATGTGTTTCGCGGACACGAGATTTTATGCCGGGACTGGGAACTGTTTTGACACTCAGACCGTCACGGGATATTATGGATTAAAGGTTTCGGCGATTCTCATTAGGAAACCAGGTGACACCGTTAATTTTTTAAAATGGTTTCGGGAGGTGTTGACGTGAGGCCATCAGACGATCCGAAATTGATCAGGGAACTCTGTGAGAGAGAATTCGAATCCCATGTCCAATACCGGAAAAAGCTGCCGGATATTGTCGACAGTGTTGTCGCCAGTTGTCGCGACGAGCGCTGCTTCGAACATATCAACACCGAGGTGATCCCTTCGCGCAGCGCGGTTATTGACCTTGTTCACCGAATACAGGATGTCCTTTTTCCCGGCTATTTCAGCAGAGAAAGAATCGACCCGGTTAACCTTCCCTACCGAATGGGACAGTCAATAACCGAACTCTTCGAACTGCTTGGGGAACAGATTGCCAACAGCCTCCGCTACGAGTGTAATCGATATAATAAGCCCTGTATCAGCTGTAATGACGTCGGATTAGAGCGGGCGATTTGCTTCCTGAAAACCGTCCCGATGCTGCGAGAGATACTGGCGACGGACGTTCGCGCCGCCTATGATGGCGATCCGGCGGCAAAGAGTTATGATGAAATCATTTTCAGCTACCCGGGGGTTTTTGCCATCATGGTGTATCGAATTGCCCATGAACTCTACATGCTGGACGTGCCCTTTCTGCCGCGGATCATGACTGAATATGCTCATAGTACGACCGGCATCGATATCCATCCCGGCGCCCGGATCGGCGAACGATTTTTCATTGATCACGGAACCGGGGTTGTCATCGGCGAAACCACCGAGATCGGCAGAAATGTTCGTCTTTATCAGGGGGTTACTTTGGGGGCACTCTCACTTCCGAAGGATGCGGGACCACAACTCCGAGGAAAAAAACGGCATCCCACCATTGAAGACGATGTGATCATTTATGCGGAAGCGACTATTTTGGGTGAAAAGGCCGTGATCGGGGCCCGTTCGGTGATCGGCGGCAATGTCTGGATAACGGAGCCGGTGCCGCCGGATACCCGGGTAATGCTGGAAGCACCTCGGTTGATCTATAAATAGGGGGGCAGGTTCGTCTATGACTCGACAGGAGGACAGCGCAATGGCCAGAGTATATCCGGACATCATCCATACCATCGGCGGAACGCCCCTGGTAAAACTCAATGCTATGACCAAGGGGATCGATGCCGCCGTACTTGCCAAATTGGAGTTTTTTAACCCCTTGGGGAGCGTGAAAGACCGGATCGGCAACGCGATGATCGAGGCCGCCGAAAAGGAAAAAAAGATTGATGCGGATACGCTGATTATCGAGCCCACCAGCGGCAATACCGGAATCGCTCTTGCCTTCGTCTGTGCCGCCAAGGGGTATCGGCTCTGCCTTACGATGCCGGATACCATGAGCCGGGAGCGGCGAAAACTGCTTATTCACCTGGGCGCGGAACTGATTTTGACGCCGGGGAGCGAGGGAATGAAGGGAGCGATAGCGAGGGCGGAAGAAATCCTTGCGAGTACGGAAAAGGCGTTCATGCCCAACCAATTCGACAATCCGGCAAATCCGGAGATTCACCGTCTAACAACCGCCGAGGAGATATGGCGGGACACTGACGGCATGGTAGATCTTTTCGTATCCGGGGTCGGGACCGGGGGAACCATAACCGGGGTGGCGGAGGTGATGAAGTCGCGGAAACCGTCGTTTCAAGCGATAGCCGTGGAACCCGCTGATTCTCCGGTTCTTTCGGGAGGAAAGCCCGGGCCGCATAAAATCCAGGGAATCGGAGCCGGCTTTATCCCCGGGGTACTGAATACGGATATAATCGATGAGGTCGTTACCGTTACCAATGATGATGCCTTTGAAACCGCGCGCGCGCTGGCCAAAAAGGAGGGTATTCTCTGCGGGATCTCTTCCGGCGCCGCGGTGTGGGCGGGATTGCTGCTGGCAAAGCGACCGGAGAATCGAGGGAGAAAGATCGTTGTCATGATTCCGAGCTTCGGGGAGCGGTACATCAGCACCGAACTGTTTCAGTAGGCTTTCTTTGTTTGTCGGCCGGTGAGGGCCTTCCCGGATATTTCAGGGTGGAAGAATTCGTGAACCGGGCCTTAGAAAGGGAGGATGCGTGTCGTGAGGCGAGAGGCCTTGCGGCGCGGGCGAGCGAATTGTGCCGAAGAAAAATCTGTATGTGCTTGACAACCAATCGGATTTTTTTTATGGTTACAGGCATTCGGGTGAGAGTCTTGGAGGAATAAGGTTTTTTTCTCATGGCTAAAATTAAGAAAATCGGCGAGATACTCATAGAACTTGGGTTTATAACCGAAGAACAACTCAGGGCGGCGTTAAATCATCAGAAGACCAATGATCACGGTAAGAAGATCGGTGAGATTCTCGTTGAGCTTGGGTTCGTGCATGAATTGGATCTCTTGAAGTGCCTGTCGGGACTTTTTAAGATTCGGTACACGTCATCGGAGAAACTATCACACCTTTCCATCCCCCAATGGATGCTCGATATCATCCCCGCTGATTTTGCTGAAAAGCACCATGTTTTGCCGTTTTTTTGTTACGATAAGAGCAAGATATTGTCGGTGGTCGTGTCTGATCCACAGGACCAGGAATTGCTGAAGCTTATCAGAAAGGTGTCCGGATATCACGAGGTAGAGAGGTACCTTGCGCTCGAGTCTGCCATAAAGGCCTCTATTGCGAAACACTATAAAACCGGCGGCACGGCTACGAAAAAAGGGGAGCCGGGCCCCACCACCGGCCAACCGCATGCGGTAGCAAGCTTTGTTCCGAAGGGCCAGGAAAATCTGGATGATCGATATATTGCTTCTCCTGAAGTTCCCCTTGATGAGAGGACTCTTCTGAAGAAAAGACCGCAGGAGATCCCGCCGGATCGCATTGAGCGGCTGATGGGATCAGGGGGGGGCAAAGAGCGGTTGGCGGATCGGGTCTCCGCAGGGTCTCTGATGAGTGATGACACCTTTATCGAGGTGCTGAATATCGTCGTTAATGTCTTGGAAATGTACCGAGGGGGAGATTTTAAGGGGCATTCGGCGCAGGTGGCGAAGATGGCAAAGGAAATGTCCGTGGATCTCGGCTTAAGGCCCCATGAAACCTACTGTAATGTTGTCGCTGCTTATCTTCATGATTGTTGCATGAATGCACCGGCGCACCTGACGCTGTTACAGTACAACGCCGAAAAAACCGGCGAGTTGCTGCAAAAGTATTCGAAAGCGGCGGCGCGGCTGTTTGAGAAGGCGAGACTCCCTGAAGAGGTGTATGCAACCCTCGCGCATACCTTTGAAAGATTCGACGGGAAGGGCTATCCTGACGGTGTCAAGGGTACGGAGATACCTTTGGGTGCCCGTATGATTGCAGTGGTTGATGCTTTCGTTCACCTTGTGAGCTTTGAAAAAAGGGGGGCGGATAACCCCTACAAAAGTTCTTTCGCCGAAATCAAACTGCTGGGAAAAAAATATTTTGACCCTGCGCTGATTGATGTTTTGGAAAACGTGGCTATCGATTATTTTGTCGACGAACGTTCTGCTCGCGTTGTTGTCGTTGACAGCGACCCTGGTGAGTTGGGTCGCCTGTCAAGGATTTTGAAAAGGAGTGGTATCCTGACGTATCTTTCGAAAGATACCGACGAAGCAGCACATTTTTTGGAGAATGCACCGGTTAACCTGGTTATTTCTGAAACTACCATCCACCCGATGGACGGATTCTCCTTCTGCAGCTCCGTGAAAGCCAAGCACCCGGATGTATATTTTCTTTTCTTGTCGGAGCACCATGATGCCGTCACGGTCGGCAGCGGTTTTGACGCCGGCGCAGATGATTTTATTACCAAGCCGTACAATCCGGATATATTGATCGCTAAAATTCAAAACGCTATAAAACTGGCGACCAGGAAAGAAGAAGAATCAGCCGAGCGGGCGCTGCACAAAAAAGGGCTGACAGGAAATCTCACCGAGATCAAGGTCATCGACCTCATCCAAATGCTTTCCGGCAGCAGGAAGACAGGAGCACTCAAGCTCTTTAAGGAGGAAGAAAGCGGTATCCTCTACTTCGAAGATGGTCAGATTGTGAGTGCGCGATATAACGACGACGACGGAGTGAAAGCGTTCAACCGTCTCGTACGGTGGGAGCATGGTCTTTTTATCCTGGATCCTGATGCGGAACTGCCCGCCCAGGAGATATTCGAAAAGACAGAGGGTCTTTTGATGGAGGCCTTGCGAATCTGGGATGAGGACGAGAGCCAATAACGGAAACAAGGGCTGCGTGAACGGATATGCTTGCCCGGGATTGGCTAGGCGGAGTTAGAAACGGAAAAACTGCCTGCATGCGATTCGCGGCTTTATTCAGGAGAACAGAGTTGCCGCCTCTCCCAAGGGCTGAGACCAACCGTATCTTTCAGCCTTTTTTTGTTTTGAAACGAGGGGGAATCGAAGAGTATCTGTTTTGATCGATGCTGAAGTCAGTGTGCCGCAGGAGCAGGGAATCCGATAATTTATTTCATGAACTCAGCCACTGTCTGGGCAAAGCCTTTGATATTGATGGGCTTGGAAATATATCCGGCAAAACCGGCGTTGAAAAAGAGTGTTTCATCATCCGGTTTGCTGTGAGCAGTCAAGGCAACAACGGCGATATCGCGGGTCAGAGGATCTCCCTTAAGTTGTCCGATGACTTCAAAACCACTCATATCGGGCAATTCAATATCCAATAGAATCATGTCTGGTGTGTCCGCGCGGGCGAATTCAAGAGCCTCTTTGCCGTCTTCCGCCTCTATTACGTGATACCCGGCGAGTTCGAGAACATCCTTAGCCAGCTCTCGGTTAAGACGGGTATCATCTACCAGAAGGATCGTTTCTCCAGCCATGGTGGTATCAGGTTCTCCTTAATCCGGAAGGGGGATGGTAAAAATGAACCTACTTCCCTTTCCTTCTTCGCTTTCCACCCATATGTCACCGTGGTGCATGGTTATCAAGTCCCGGGCTACCGATAACCCCAGACCGGTTCCCTCAAATTCCTGGGACTGGGTCGAGTTGACCTGGTAGAATTCGGAAAAGATCTTTTCCTGGTCGTTCGGCTGGATGCCGATCCCGGTATCAGTTACGGAGACCTCGACAAAGTTTTGAAAACCGGAAGAAGAAAGACGGGACGGCGGGCGATCCAGATATTTCGTGGTGATTTTCACCTGCCCACCGGAGGGAGTAAATTTGACGGCGTTGGAAAGAAGATAGTGGAGAATTTTCTCGATCTTGGGTTCATCGGCCTTGATCGTTTCTATGCGGGGATCGCTCTGAATTTCAAGAGAGATATTTTTTAGGTCGGCAAATTGCTGAATAGATTGCACGGCATTTCCAATCGCGTTGTTGAGGGGAAAGGCGCTGTATTGCACCTGAATATCTCCCCATTTGACGTTCATGAGATCAATAAGGTCGTTCAACAGCGCCAAAAGAGCTTCGCCGCTCTTATTGATGTTGTTTAAATAGTGCCTCTGCTTTTCATTGAGATGGCCGAATGCCTGGTCAAGCAAAAGCTCTGAGAATCCCAGAATCGAATTAAGCGGCGTTCTTAGTTTGTGGGAAATCGTCGAAATTAATTTATCTTCATATTTCGTATGGGCGGGTGTCATCTAATGCATTACGCCTCCCAGCTTAAAGACCGGTAGAAACATTGCCAGCATGATGCCGCCGACCAAGAAACCGATGATGGCGATGATGAAGGGTTCCAGAAGAGTCGTTAAGGTGGTGATGGCCGCATCCACCTGTTTTTCATAGAACTCGGCAGCTTTCAAAATCATCGTATCGATTGTCCCCGTCTTTTCCCCGGTGATGATCATCTGTACCATCATTTCCGGGAAAAATTGGCTTTTTCGGAAGCCGGCCCCCACTCCGCTGCCTCTTTCAATTTCATCGGTAATGATTGAGAGCTGTTGAATAACGACCTCATTATTGACGGTTTGAATAGCCAACCGCATGGCTGGCACCAGGGGTATACCGCTGGTTACGAGTATGCTCAAGGTTCGTGCAAAATGAGTTACGGTTGATTTTTTTATGAGGGGACCAAAGACGGGGACTCGCAGCTTTATGCGGTCTAAAAGCAGGCGACCTCGCTGAGTTCGGCCGAGAAGAACAATGAGGCCGATAATACAAAAGAGCAAAAACACTCCCAGCAAGAAATGATTTTGCATACTCTTGGAAATGACAAGAAGCATTTTTGTGGGAACCGGAAGATCTTTAGCAAATCCTCGATAAATATTCTCAAATTTAGGTATGATTTTTACTACCATGAAGGTCACTACCAGCGCAGCGAAAGCCGCTACAACACACGGATACGTAAGCGCCGCTTTCACTTTTCTCCTGATAGTCGCCTGCTGCTCCAGATAGAGAGTCAACTGAGTTAAGATCCCCCCCAGTTTTCCACTTGATTCGCCGGCCTTCACCAGGCTGATGAAAACCTTATTGAACGCTTGGGGAAATACCTCCATGGCCTGCGAAAGGGAATTTCCCCCCTGTACCTCGGTTTCCAGACGGCTGAGGATTCTCTGAATTCGTTTATCCTGGACATCAACAGAGAGTCCCCGCAGGCTTTGAGCCAGGGGCAGGCCGGAAGTCAACATGGCGGCGAGCTGGGTGGTAAACGAAAGAAGGGCGGTAAATCCGATTTTATCACTCTTCGGACGGAGTGAAGAAGCAAGAAGCGCCCGGAGGTCTGTTCCTTTCTCGCCCTTGCCGGTACGTTCACCGAGAGACAGTATTAACAGTTTTTGCTGGTGGAGCTTCGCAATCAGAGCCTCCTCGTTGAAGGCCTCGGCAGTGCCGGTGACTCTTTTTCCCTGCGGATCTTTGGCTGTGTAAGTGTATAGCGGCATAGAAATATGTGATGAATAATTTTACAGGTAGACTGAGCCTCACTAATCTTCTTCGGTACAGATCCTCAGGATTTCCTCCACGGTGGTGATTCCCTGAACCACTTTTTTCATGCCACTTTGATAGAGAGTGGTCATTCCCATTTCAGTGGCTTTGCTTTTTATCACTCCCGGAGATTTGTATTGCAGGATCAGCTCCCTGATCTCAGAGTTTATGGCGAAAACTTCGTAGATACCGATTCTTCCGTAATATCCGGTGTTGTTGCAGTGTTTACAGCCTCTCCCGCGATAGAGGACCGGATTGTCCCCCACCATATCATGAATCATTAACCGCTCTATCAACTCAGGTGAAGGGGTATACGGCTCCCTGCATTCTTCACAAATTCGGCGGATCAGCCTTTGGGCTAAAGCAACCCTCACCGCCGAAGCCACCAAAAACGGCTCTATGCCCATATTGATTAACCGGACTATAGTCCCCAGCGCATCATTGGTATGGAGCGTGGAAAAAACCAAGTGCCCGGTTAGGGATGATCTGATTGCGATTTCCGCGGTCTCCAAATCTCTGATTTCTCCGACCATAATGATATCGGGGTCCTGCCTGAGGATTGAACGGAATCCTCGTGCGAAGTCCAATCCTATCTTCGGATGAGCCTGAACCTGGTATACTCCCGTGATTTGGCACTCCACCGGATCTTCTATGGTAACAATATTTTTTTCCGGTGATTTGATATAGTCGAGCGCGGAATAGAGCGTGGTTGATTTGCCGCTGCCGGTGGGTCCGGTGGCGAGTATTAACCCGTACGTACGGGTTATTGCCTCCTTGAAGATCTTTAACCCCTCGTCATCCAAACCCATTTGCTCCAGCCCGAGCAGAAAGGAACCCTTATCCAAAAGCCGCAAAACCACCTTTTCTCCGAACTGAGTGGGGAGGGTTGAAACTCGCAGATCGAGCTCCCGGTGTTCCAGGCGGATGGTGAAACGACCGTCCTGGGGGAGACGGCGCTCAGCTATGTCCAACTGGGCCATCACTTTAATTCGCGAGGTTATCGCCATTTGGAGGTATTTCGGCGGATTCATGATGTCGTAAAGGACGCCATCAATCCGGTAGCGGATATTGAGACGATCTTCAGCGGGCTCGATATGAATATCACTGGCTCTCTTATCGACGGCATTGGCGATAATGTAATTCACCAACCTGATAAGAGGGGCTTCCCGAACCTGTTCCTCGAGTTTGAGGATGTCCACAATTGAATCGTCGATTTCTCGGCGGAGTTCAACCTGTATATTGCTGAGGTCTCCCAGCACCTCGTGAATGGTTCCGATACCTTCTTCCTTTTGGGGGTAGATTATTTCCAGCGCCTCTTCGATAGCCTTTTTTGAGCCGAAGACAGGAAGGATCTCTGAACGGGTGAACTTGCGTAGGTCATCCTTGGCGACCACGTCAAAGGGATTGGCCATGACCACCGTCAAGCCGGTTCGATCCCTTTTTATGGGAATGGCGTGGTACTTCCTGGCCAAATATTGGGGAACTAAACGGGCGATGTTTGCATCCAGATGTTCCATGTCTTTCGGCGAGATGTACGGCACTCCCATCTGTTTTCCCAGAAGGCGCAGTTTGGTTTCTTCAGTAAGCAACCACATGTCGACGAGGATATCCCCTAAATACCCGCCGACCTCCTTCTGTCTCTTCAACGCCTGTTCCAACTGGACTTCGGTCAACAAGCCTTCCTCCAAGGCGCATTCACCCAGTTGTTTGACCTCTCCCATGTATTCCTTAGACATTCGTCTCTCCCGGCGTTTCTCCTCCCACGATAGAGGGGGTGATAAAAATAATCAATTCCCGCTTGTTCTTAATTTTGGTTTCCTTCTTAAAGAGAAGACCCAAAAGAGGGATCCTGGAGAAAAAGGGAACCGCATTAACTGCGGTCGTTTCTTCGTTGAGGGTCAATCCGCCCACGGCAAATGTTTCTCCGGTTTTTACCGATACTTTGGTTGTCAGCGCCTGCGCTCTCAGCGGTGGATTCCCTTCAATGGCCCGGGAGAAATCAGCGGTTTTTCGGGCTACCACGATGTCCATAAAGACCTCGTCTCCCACGGTATGGGGGCTTACTTCCAGCTCTATGGCCGCATCCTTAAACTTGAGTTCCGTCGTAATCACCCCGGAGGCTACTGTTCGTTCCACAAAGGGGATTTCATCTCCGATTTTGATGTAGGCTTTTTGATTATCCTGCGTGATCACTCGGGGGCTGGCCAGCACTTTCGCCTGTCCCTTATCCTCGAGGGCGGAGAGCTGCACATCGAGGAAGTCTTTTTGAATGTTCCCGGCGAGGATTCCGATTGCGCCCCCGCTCCCGCTTTTCACCGCGGCCGGGAGGTCGACTGCGAAGGTCGAACCGGTGTCAGACGTGCTTAGATCCGACGTATCGGTGGTGGTTCCGTTTTCCGTCGCCGTTTGGGATGTTTGCGTCCACGTCCGAGCCCGTTGACCGGTTATGGTAAGGTCGCCGCTTCCTGCTCGTCCCCCCCATTGGATTCCCAGTTCCCTGGTGAAATCGGAGTCGACCAGGGTGATCTTCGCTTCAATAAGAATTTGCGGTGACGGAACATCCAACTCCTTGATGAGATTGACGATCTGGTCGACCTTTTCCGGAATATCGGTTACAACGATGGCGTTTGCGGCGTCAACCACCTCGATGCCGGCTCCTTCACGCTGGCTGAGCATCTTGCGCAAGGCCTCCGCCAGTTGGGTTAGATTTCTAATTTCCTTCTTCTCCACGTCGATCTCTTTGGCGATTGATTCGGTGGCTTTGGCGTTAAGGATATACTTTACTCTGATCATTTTACTGACGAACGGTATTATCTTCTGCTGCGCCTCCTGGATCTTTTTATTTGCTTCGCCTTGTTTTTCCAGCTCTTGCACACGCTGCGTCTCTTCGTCCCGGATCTCTTTTTTTGTGGCGATGAGAATTACATCACCTTTAAGCGTATAGCCCAGTCCGGCGGTTTTTAAGACGGAGAAGAAAATATCTTCGAGAAGGACTTGATTGAAATCCAGGGTGATGGCACCGGCCACTTTTTCGCTGATGATAAGATTGAGGCCGTATTCTTTCGCCAGAAGCCGGAGGACATCTTTGACCTCGGCATCGACGAAGCGCATGGAGGTTCGCACCTGAGGAAGATGCAACGGCGCGGGACATGGTTCAGACCGGATTGCCTGAGGTTCGGGCGGTGCGAGTTCATTGTCGCCGCAGGCTTTCTCCGCACCGAGAGGGGAGAAAAGAAGCATGACAAAACCCAGGAGCGGAAGAAGAGACTTCAGCCATGGTGAGGTAAGGATGCTACTCATGGTATTTATCCCATAATGTTTGGTTGCGTTAATTATTGGTTTCACGTACGGCATTTATGTCATCGCTGTGCGGGACGACAGCTTCTTGGAGTTCTAACACGTAAACCTGTTCCGCACCTTTTATTACAACGCGGTCTTCTTTAATTTCCAAAACCTCTCGGTCATAAATACGGTCTCCCGGTCGTACCAGGGTATGATTAATGACTGCCGCGCCGGGCGGGGGTGAACTGATGATGCCGGTCAGTTTCAAATCTTCCGGCCCGACAAAAAAATCTCCCGGTCTTATTTTCTCAGGGCGGGAAGAGGCGGAAAGAGATGCGTCGACAGGATTAAAGAACGGGTCGCGTTCGATTTTTGCCACGGGCGCGTGGTCCTGGGGAGACGGGGCCAGTGCAGCCTGTTCCGCGGAGGATAGGTTTTCAAACAAGGGATCGTGAAACTCCCGGCAACACAACGAAAACCGGGCGCGGCGTTGGAGCGGATCTCTGGAAGCGGTTACCTTGAGCATGTCGATAGACAGCCGCTCTTTTTCCTCCAACTCTCGAAAGAAGTTGACCATGTTGGGATAGGGAGCGCTTATCTCTCCCTCAAAGGAAATCTGCGCGTAGGCCCCTTTTTCTTCCCTCCCACCGGGAGAAAAACCGATTACCTGCACCCCCCACGTTTTAGCCACTGCGCTGACTTGGTTGTACATAAACAGGGAGATGTCACCTCCGATTGTTTCGGCCTGGCGGGAGAAGTAGTTTGCCCCCAACGCCACTGCCATGGACCGGAGGTACTTTTTATCGGTTTCCAGCGCCTGTTGAGCCGATTCAGCCTCGTTCCGATCCCGGGCGGAATTTTCCAGCATCGTTCTTTGTCGGTGGCGGAGCGTATTGAGAGAGAAAAAGACGACTATTACACTGAATATAAGGACGACACCGATGATGAGAATTTTTCTCACGTTATTCCGATACCCTTTTTGCGAGGTGAACTTCAAACTCCACATTCGCGTGCGATCCCGTACTATTACTGACTGATACCAAAAGAGGTTCGTCAAGCCCGGCCATAAACGACGGATTACTTTTGAGGTCTTTCATGAATTTGTCTATGTATTGAGAGGGGTCACTTCCCCCGGCATTGACGACGACCCCTTTTAAAACCAATTGTTCATTTTCTTCGCGTTTGGCCCCCCCCCCCGATCTTTCTTCCTGTAATTCCATGGAGGTTAAAAACACCTGATCAGGAACAAGCTCACTGATGGAGGTAAGTTTTTCCCACCAGGCGATCCTCTTTTTCTGCACTTCGAGCAAGAGGTTTACCAGGTTCGCCATTTTTTCCTTTTCCAGGGTAACCTTCAAAAAACTCTGTCCCGTGGTCACCACCCGCGTTGTTTTTCTGGAGATACTCTTCGAATAAAAACTTCCGAGGAGTACTGTCACCAGACCGAGCAGGAGGAGAAGGGAGATCAACCGGACCTTTGCCGTATTCAGGTGCCGCGCCTTGGCAAGAATGCTTTCCAGAAAGATGGTTGATTTTTTGTAGGTGAGAAAGTTGATCTCAAATTCCATCGTCTCTCTTCTTACAGTAGGTTAGCCTCTGAGGGCAAGACCCATGGCGACCCCTAATTGCGGGGCAAGGGCTTGCAGATTCTCCGGGGAGTTGTCTTCTCCGGTGATCGCGCTGAAGGGATTAAAATCGACAACCGGGATTCTGAACTTGTCTTCCAAATACGAATCCAAACCGGTAAGCCGAGATCCCCCCCCGGTTACCACAATCTCATGGTATCCTTTGTTACCCGTTCTCGTATCATAGTATAAGAGTGATTGCCGCAATTCCAGGAGGAGTTGATCCAGAACTGATTTAACAAGATCAAGATCGAAGCCTTTTTCTTTTTTTGCTTTTTCAGCTTCGCTGTAGGGGAGATTATAAACGGCCTGGACTTCGCCGGTAAATCGGTCCCCTCCGATCGAGATATCCCGGGTTAAGAAGAAGCCGCCTTTCCGGAAAATAGTAATAACGGTTGCACCGGCACCGATTTCCACCAACACGATATTTTTGTCTTCATGATTTGCGGTTGAGTTCAGAAATGCATTGGCAAGCGCAAGGGGAGTGGCGTCGACAATGCGTGGTTGGAAATCAAAGTGGCGTATAAGGTTGAGGTGGTCTTTGAGAGATTCTTTTTTGACCGCCACCAGAAGAACCTCCGACCGGTTTTCCACTTTGTCGGCCGTTCGGATCTGGAACTTTATTTCCGCCTCATCTCCGGGTAAGGGAATGTATTGACCGGCCTCCCACTTTAGTGATGAGTCGATCTCCTTGGGAGACATTGTAGGGAAGGTAACCTGTTTGATTACCACGGAACTTCCGCCCACTGAGGTAACAACGTTTCCTTTTGTGAAATTACAGGAATCCAAGACAGTCTGGATGGCGGAGATACGGGCGTTTGTTGGGTTTTCGCTGGACTTCTGAATTTCCGCGATCCCTACCTCGATAAGTTTGATAAGGGTATGACCTTTCCTGGCTATGTGAACGGCCTTCACACTATGAGATCCAATGTCAAGGCCGAGAACGGTTTTAGAGGAGCGAAGCAACGGCATTGTAGGCAAATGAGCATGTAAGGGTTTAATTTTTCTTTAAGAACTACTATATAATCTCCTAAATTTCAAGAAATTTTCAGTCCTTCATCAGGGAAATGCCCGGCGTACCGTCGGCAGCAGTAAAGGTACCCGTCGTGAGCAAAAACCATGGAGCCAACAAGACAATCCTTGTCAGTTTGTTTCTCTCCAGATAAGGGGCCGAACATAGTCCTTGGTGTTGAGGAAACTCAAATCCGGCATCGATTGTTTCATGTCCGCTGAATAATCGACCGAGCCACCGTGAAAAAAGTCGCTGTAATAAGCTGCTATGACGGTGCCGCATACATAGGTTGCGGGTGAGACCGCTGCCGGCCGCGAGACTGTACCCGCGCTATAAATTAAACCATGGAAGGGGTTCAGGCTCGACGCCCCTATTTTCCCTCGTATGTCAAAATCATTCATGACCATTAGTATCAGAGGGTTATCACTGTCATCGGCGCGGAGGTCTCTGCTCATCGTAGCGTTATGACCCACGATTATTTTACCCGACCCCGACAGATCCTGGGGGTAGGCTGCCGAACCGACGGTAAGGGAGCCGTTTTTTGCATAGATTGCCCGATTGGTGGCTGGATCGGTGGGCAGATTTATAACCAGAGGCGGAGGCTCCAAATTTGAAGCGATGGTTATGTCGCCGTAAACATAGCAGTAATCATTGATCTGAAAACCGCCGAGCGCTTCGTTTTTTTTCAGGTACAGCGTGCCGTCGCGCACAAAAAGACCGCCGTCAGCCTGCACGAGTATCCCGTCTATCTGGGAAGCGCTTTCAACCACATAGACATTATCACCGGTGTTATAGTAAACATAATTATTCGCATGGTCTTCGACATGTACCGATCCGGTTACATAGAGATGGCCGTTGATTTCAATCCGGTTGAAGAAGTAGGCATTGCCGTGTATCACCATATCGCCGTTGATTATGGTGCTACCATGAGAGGAATCGTACAGCCTTCCGAATACCGCATTTCCATTAACCCGGACGGTCCCCGAGAAGGTAGTATCACCAAAAAAATTTACGGTTGCGGGCGCCGGGGCGATAAAGTCGGCACTGGCGTTCAACCCGGAAGGGAACTGCGGTGTCGCTGACTTAAAAACAAGATCGGCTTCGATCATGTCGCCGTTTTGCCAATTGTCGTAAGTGATATTCGTGGTTATCGTGTTGGAAAAAGTGTCAACAATTGTTACGGTTCTGTAGTTGCCCCGAATCGTATTATGGAGAAGGGCACCCGCTCTCAGGTTTCCTTCACCGGTATCGTTAGCATAATAGACTAGGGTTGACGAGGGAGCACCACTGATCCGTCCTTTGAAGTTGTTGAAGGTTTCATCGTACGGCGGCGGTGACGGGGCGTTATCAAACCCCTCCAGCTCTTGATTGAAGGCGCTCCATTGATTTTCATAGCGACTGATTCGCTTCAACACGATCTCATCACCATCCGCCCAGTTATCAGTGCTGGTATCGGTTGTTATCGTTTTGGTACCGGCGTCAACACTCCGTATGGTTCTCACGTTATCCCGGGTCTTATTATGAAGCAGCGCCTCGGGTTCCAGATTTTCTTCACCGGCATCATTGGTATAACCGACCGTGGTTGATGAAGGAACCCCGCTGATCCAGGCACTAAAAACCGGGGTCCAGGCTTCCGGCAGGGGTACTTCCTTGGGGAAAAAGTAAAAATTTCCCGGACCGCCGGTAAAATTACCGCTGGTTTTGTCGGCGGTCAACGTTCCGAGGCCGCCAATCCCGTCTTTTGCATAGACATATCCGCTGCCGTCGGAACCGGTGACGGAAAAGCCGCTCTGAAAGTCAAGCCGGTCATGAGAATATAGTCCGAAATCAAAGGCTGATCCGAGTTCCACTTCCACGGTTCGTTGGATGGCGCCGACTGTTCCCGTGGAAACAATCCTGCTCTGAACAAGCCCGTCGTCCCGGATGCTGACGGTGTAGTTTTGCCCGCTCTCACCCACGGTTCCGGTCCAGGTGTACGCAGTGCCGCTACTCCCCAGGGAACCGTTTGGGAACCGGTTGTCGGGCCAGCTTTTCCAGTCCCAATCCTGGGAGAGACCCCCCAGCGCCTGCTGGATCCCTGCTTCGGCCAAATAGAGGGCGCGGCTCGATTGCATTTCGTTTTGTATCAGATCCCCTTCACGGCCGATAAGTTCTGAAAAGGTGAACCAGCACAAGCTCAGGACCATCACGAAAAGGATAACCGTGACGAGAGCGATACCGTTATTGTTCGCAATCAGAGTCTTTTCACCCACTCAGGGGCTCCTTTTTGGGGTCGGGCAGGGTCTAAGGGCGCTGTTTTAGCCAACGCCCCCTTGACAGCGCATCACCGGGGCCGTCCGTTAATTGCTGGAAGCGGTTTTTTTAGACGGCCCACGTCCCCGGACATGGTTTTCGGTTAATGGATATCCTCGTTTCGCAG
>JAFGRE010000013.1 GCA_016935335.1 Deltaproteobacteria bacterium | reverse complement strand
CTGCCCCGCCCCCCCACAAGAGGTTAGCAACAAGAAGAGTTAATGAAAGTGCCATCAATCTTCTATAACATTCAACAATTTGTTTTGTATCAGTCTGTTTTATCAATTGCATGCCTCCTCATTTTTTTGATTTCTCCCGAGGATCTGTTTTCGGTGATTACTAGATAAAAGCAGAATTCCATGAGGGAAAACAGCGATTGGTCTAATCGGGGAACCAAGGAATCTATGCCTTGACAACTTTGGTAGAAAATTCGGTGAAAAATGGTGATTCCGGCAACAGGAGATACAATGAGTGGAAGAACTCACCCTGGCACGCTCCTCTCTGCGTATCATGAACATGATGACCTGCTTCCTGCCTGATCTTTCGTATAGGCTAGGTTGGACAAGAAAGTCAATAAGATGGATCGGAAAGTAAGTCGGAACAGTCTGATTTTTGGGTAAGATATTTCTGAGGGCAGGTGGACAGTGGTCGTGTCCCTTATTATAAACTCACGAGCCGCTTCTTGATGGCTATCTTAGTCAGACCCGCAATGGTTTTAACATTGAGTTTTTCGAACATGTTGTATTTGTGTGACTCGACAGTCTTGGTGCTTATGCAAAGCCGGTCCGCAATTTCATGGGCCGTGTACCCCTCGGCGATCAGCCGCAAAACTTCACGCTCTCGCCCACTGAGAATATCGAAATCATTCTCTGCCCTCTTCTCACGGGGTTTTAGCACAATATCCGAAACGCCTTTGCTCAAATAAACGCCTCCCTTTTTTACAAGATCTATGGCGTGAATAAGATCGGTCAGGGAGTCTTCTTTCAGAATATACGCTGCTATTCCGGCATTAAGCAGAAGATCGACATACTCCCGGTTAGAGTACATGCTGTAGACAACAATGATAGCCTTATCCAATAGCTTCTTTATCTCCAATACCGCCTCAATGCCGTTTATCTCAGGCATGGAGATGTCAATAATTACAATGTCCGGCCGCAGCGCTCGCGCCAGTTCAATCGCCTCCCTCCCGGTCCGAGCTTCGCCGACAACGTGCATGTTTAGATTGTCCTGGAGAATATCTTTTACCCCTTGACGAACAATCGGGTGATCGTCAGCAACAAGGACCTTATCTGTTTTATTTCTCACACCGTTTTCATCTCGTGAGATTACTACAGTATGCTCTTCGGCTGGCACGTCCCATCACCTCGTCCATATGATTTTTGATCACAATTTTACTTGCATCCATTAGATTCATGGATGGGTCTACACAAAAGGTATCTCAACGACAACGACAGTACCATTTCCCTTGCTTGAATCAATAGAAAAATAACCACTATGCTCAATAGCTCTGTTCCTCATGATATGTATTCCCAGCCTTTTATCTCGAAGAGTATCCGCCTCCAGCTTTTTAATCTCGAAACCGACTCCGTCGTCTTCAATAGTCAGTGCCACATAATCTTTCTTTTCGTAAAGATGCACAAAGACCCTCGTTGCATGAGCGTGTTTCAGAATGTTTGTGAAGGCCTCTTGGACAATCCGATACAGAGCGAACGTCTTCTCATGATCGAGCTGATGCGTCATGCCACGGGTAAAAAATTGAACCTGGATTTTATGGCTTTTCTGGATCGCCGAAAGGAAATCCCGAATCGAGCCGATCAAGTCCAAATCATCAAACTCTAAGGGATGCAAAAGTACATTGATATCCTTGAGGTCTCTTATGGCTTTGACGGTTTTGTTACCGATGGAAATAAGGTTTTTCTCCAAGGGAAATTCAGCGAGGTCTAGCTTGGCCAGAATGTTCTCAACATCCATTTTTATTGAAGTCAATGTCTGCCCGATAGTATCATGGAGTTCTCTTGATATCTGGCGGGCATTTAAGTCGTGAGATTGTATAAGCTTTTCGATCAATCGCTGTTTTTCCTTGAGCTCCTCCGCCAGTTGGTTCTCCAACGCTTTCATCTTTGTTATGTCCCGCACTACGGACAAGCTTCGGGGCTTTCCGTCATACAAAATTCTTGTTCCCCATACCTCAATATTGAGCGCCGAGCCATCCTTCCTAACATCAATAGCTTCCGCACAGAATTCACCTTTATTGCTCACATCATGAAGGAATTGTTCAAAGATGGCATGGTACTTAGGGTGGATTATATCAGGTCCGGAAAGCCGCACGAGCTCGTCGTGAGAATACCCCAGCATATCAGATGCCCGTGGGTTGCTATTGACTATGTGCCCGTTTTCATCATAGATGTTCATGGCGTCTCTGGAGGAATAAAACAGTTCTCCAAAGTGAGCCCCGTCACGCAGTTGACTTTTTTTCTTATCCATCAGACACCGCCATTCCTCAAGTAGGTTTGAAAAGGTTCCTTCTTCGAATTAACTACTTTGCAGGACGCCTTACTGATAATTTTTCCCCCCAAATCCCCAAATTGCCTCGGAGCCGGAATAGCCAAAAAAAACCAGATTTCCAATTACGCGAAAATCCGGTCTCTATTCTTGCTGCTCTCCCTCATTATTTTCAGCCTCACTAAGAGCCCTCTCGCTGAGGATTAACCATAAAACCTATTTGTCACAAGATATAGAATCAAACTTAGAAAATGTCAATACTCTTTATAAGAACTCTTATCGCCACACGATACTAACGTCAATACATATCAAACATGCTCGATGGAAAAAAATGTTTTTGCCAAACATCTATGACAAAATCTTCTTGCAATCCGCAAGAACACGTGCTTTCATCACCAGATAGCAAATTCCGGTGCTCCCGGTCCATCCTCTCACCTTCGAGAGGGAAACAGGAGCCGACAAAGACTGGCGCAAATTTCTCTGGAGACAGCCATGAAGCTTATTATCGGAATAACCGGAGCAAGCGGTCCTCACTACGGAATCAGACTTCTTGAAGTCCTGCACGAAAAAGACGATATAGAAACTCATCTCGTCATAAGCGAAACCGCGGAACAAACCATAGCCATGGAGAGTGATAAATCTCTTCAAGAGGTGCGCGCATTGGCGGATGTTGTCTATGAAGCACAAGACCTCTCCAGCGCACTATCAAGCGGCTCTTTCCGGACTGATGGAATGATAATCGCCCCGTGCAGTATTAAAACCCTTTCCGGTATCGCCAATTCATTTAACGTCAATCTGGTGATCCGAGCGGCAGACGTGGTTTTGAAGGAGAAAAGAAAACTCATTCTCCTCGTACGCGAAACGCCTCTCCATGGGGGTCACCTTCGACTGATGACCCAAGCTTCGGAAGCAGGGGCAATCATCATGCCCCCGGTTCCGGCTTTCTATCATCATCCCACCTCCCTTCAGGACATTATTGATCACACGGTCGGAAAAGTCCTCGATCTGCTAAACATCAAGCACGATTTATTCAAACGATGGGGATAAGTATATCCAGGTCTTTAGATAGCCTTCCGGGTTTTCTTCGGACGTTTTTTTGATCTAAATCTCGGAACCAAACCTTTGAGAAAGATACGCCTCTTCATATAAGATGTCCGTAGATCCTCGATCACGTAAACCTCGACCCTGCGAACAATGGCAGAGGGGGTAACGGCTTTCGGTGGGAATGTCAGACGATACCCGGAATCTACGCTTTGAGAACCAGGCGACAAAAACCGTCCAGGCAAAAAGTGCTTTTTATTTTAAAGGAAGAGACCTTGACAACATCTTGTTTCTTTTGATACAAAATCAGAGAAGCCGTTTGTAGCATATTTCGGGCCTCGTACTCCCTAAAGTGAGGAGCAGGACCACCGTAAAAGGACGCAATTGAACCCTCGTTAGGAAGAAATGACCTGACGAGGGTTTTCGGGTTAAGGACAATGGAAGGATTTTATCATGGCCGATAAGCCATCCTATGAAGAACTGGAGCAACGGATCGCTGAACTGCAGGCAGCCGAAGCAGCGTGCAAACAGGCGGTGGAAACCGCTCTCGATGCCCGCCGCTATGCCGAGACCCTTGTGGAGACTGTCAGGGAACCGCTGGTTGTGCTCGACGATCGTTTGCGAGTCATTTCGGCCAATCGGTCCTTTTTTACGACCTTCCGCGTGCTGCCGGAGGAGACCGTGCATAAATTAATCTATGAGGTCGGCAACAACCAGTGGGATATTCCGAGGCTGCGGGAGCTTTTGGAAGAAATCATCCCCAGGAATACGAAATTTGAAGCATTCGAAGTTGAGCACGATTTCAAAAACATCGGCCACAAGACAATGGTGCTGAATGCTCGACGGCTGAAGGGCGCAAACCATGAGACCGAAATGATCCTCCTCGCCATTGAGGATGTCACCGAGCGCAGGCAGGCGGAGAAAAAGCTGAGGAAATCTGGAGCGCGTATTCAAGCGCTAAACGAAGAGGTTCTCACCATGTTGATGGTTGTCTCCCATGATATACGGAACCCCCTGATCTCCATCGAAGCAACGCTTAAACTGCTCGCACGCGGTATTTACGGCCACATGGATGAAAGCGTAAAGAATACGGTAATCGACCTCTATGGCAGAATTAACCGGTTGTTTGGCGTCGCCGAAGACTGCCTGGGCAAGACATCAGCCGTTGCCGGTGATGTGGATTTTGAAAGGAAGATGTTGGATTTGCGGGAAGATATCATCGATCCGGTCCTGGCCGAGCTTTCGCAGGAGATGGAACAGCAGGATATAGTAATCGATAACCGCCTCGGTGCTATTCCGGCCAACCAAATTCCCATCAACGCAAACAGGGTCTGGCTGAAAATTGTTTTCCGGAATCTCTTTTCCAACGCCATCAAATATGGCGGCAAAGGCTGTACGATAGCATTCGGCTTCGAAGACCACGGTTCATACTACAAACTAAACGTTTATAATAGTGGGGAGCCTATTCCGGAGCAGTGTCGCGATAGACTCTTTACAAGATTTTTCCGGATCGGCGGCAAAGATCAGCGCGTTTCCGACGGCATGGGCCTCGGGCTCTATCTAACCAAAGAAATCATCGGAAAACATGGCGGTGATATTTGGTATGAGGCCAAGGATTGGGGTTCCAACTTTGTGCTCACCCTTCCCCATGATCAACCGTAACGCCTTGGATTGTGGGATTCACTGCCATAAATTCAAACATCTTTCGCAAAGCCCTCTCTATCAATCATCGGCTACGCAGGAACAAAACCGATCATGACGTTGTAGCCGGGACAGAGCCAAACGTCACATCTTCCTCCGGCAAAATCACTGGGCCGTGTACCCGCCGTCAATCATGATGGAAGCACCGGTGACAAAACTAGCCGCATCGGAGCAAAGCATCAACACCAGCTCCGAGACTTCGTCGGGTCTGCCGATCCTCCCAATCGGATGCCGGGAGAGAATGGGGGCAACGATCTCATCAGGCAAATCCTGATTTAAGGGGGTCCGTATCGCGCCAGGGCAGATAGCATTCACCCGAATCCCTTTCGTGGCATATTCCAAAGCGGCGACCTTGGTAAGGCCGAGCACGCCATGTTTACTGGCTATATACCCGGCGATATTCAACGGCAAACCAACTACACCACCGATTGATGCGGTGTTGATAATCACTCCCCCGCCGGTTTTCAGCATGTGAGGAATTTCATACTTCATGGACAGCCAGACTCCCTTAAGATTAATATCGATAATGGTGTCCCAGCCTTCTTCGCTATATTCATCAATGACGGCAAGTTCTCCGTTGATACCAGCATTATTGAAAGCGATATCGAGCTTTCCGAAGATCTCGACAGTCTTGTCGATTGCAGACCTGACATCAGCAGACCGCGAAACATCGGCGTTAATAAACCGTGCCTCACCGCCTGCCGCCTCTATTTCGGCGGCGGTTTCCTCACCTTCTTTCGGCTGATTGCTGAGGATAACCACCTTCGTCCCTTCCCTGCCGAACGCGACTGCCGTTGCCCTCCCGATTCCCGAACTTCCTCCCGTTACAATAGCGACCTTGCCTTTTAACCCTCTCATTTTTCATTCCTCCTCATTGTGCTCAGATGGAAAACTCAGGACCGGGTAAGTCCCAAGCGCAACTGAAAAACTGATGCTGCCCACGGAACGAGACCGCATGGCTCCACTTTCAGAGCTTTTTGCCCAAACCGTGCGAGCGTTCCATTATTCCAATCCCTTCTCTCCCCAGAGCAGCTCCCGCATTTTCTCCCACGCTCTCATCTTCCGATCCTTCATCGGATGAATGAACTTCGAACCCCGATAATGTTTTGCCGGCGCTGTATAGACTCCGCGGTCCTGAAGGCGTCTGATATTACCCCTAAAGATTTCATCGTGATCTTCGTGCTGGAGTGGATCACTCGTGAGCCACAAATTCTTCGGATGAATCGGCTTCTCGTACATTCGTTTAAAAATCTCCGTCCGAAGATCTTTCATCCAGTTACCGAACAATGACATTTCCCGGAAATGGCGAAGCTGCTCGATGTCAATAATCGCCGCAATAACAGTGTCGCTGCCTGACGAACTGAAGGATATGATATTACCCTGGTAGTCAACAATATGCGCATTGCCCCCGGCCACATCGAAGGGAAACTCAAAACCGGGATGAAGATAATAGGGACCGATGTTCGGGGCGATGACATAGCAGTTATTGAACATAGCATGCGCCCGATTTTGCAGCTCCCACTGACCATTTCCCGTGATCGGCTGAGCCATACTCGGCCGGTATATCACCTCCGCACCGTTAAACGCCAGTGCCCGGCCCGCTTCCGGGTACATCCCGTCGTTGCAGACCATGGTGCCGATATTGCCGATATCGTCGGTTTTTAAAACCGGGTAGAACGCGTCAATGTCATCCCCGAACTTTTTCACCCAGAGATCATAGACATCGTGAGGCATGCAGGAACGCTCGCGGGCGAATACATGATTCTTGGCATACTTGTGAACGACGTTTCCCTTCGGATCAATTATGAAAGCGGTATTAAAAAATCGATCCTTTATCACCTCCGGCCAGCGCGCCTTACACTGAGCAATGATATAGGTTTCATACTGCTTCGCAATTTCGCCCAGCAGGTCGGTCTCCTCTCCGGGTATATCGATATACAGATCTCGAGCCGCGGTCACGTGAGGCATGTCAAACGCCTCATCGGTGAAACCGGATATCGCACCCTCGGCCAAGGCAACAATCTTTATCGGCATGTTAATACTCACCACAAACATGGCGGCGTGAACCATGTTCTCGATATGCCGCAAGTTTCGTTTGATATCGGAACGTTTGCTTATTCCTCGGCAGGTGGTCGAGAGGCCGATTGCCAGGTACGGAGGAACGGCTTTTTTGTTTTTGGGTGTCGTTGCTTTTTTACTAGGCATTTTACACTCTCCTTTCCAATACCATCAAATATGAGATTCAATCCGGCCCTCGTAATTACCCGCAGACCCAAAGTATCTCCCAGAACAACCTCCCCATTTGCCAATCAGCCCGTTCCGGGGATGTCCCGGTAACTACAAGTCCTGCGTCTTAAAAAAACCTTGTCAACTCGTACGTATGTCCAAAACCCCGCTCAAAAAACATTCCCTTCGGGGACACCCCTTTGCGGGAAACATCAGATCATTTTTTTAGAATTATTTTCTTAAGATTTTCCGTCATGATCTCAAAATGCTCGTTGAGATCAAAAGATCCGTTTCGCATGTGCCAATGCAGTCCTATCCCTTCTACAAAAGCGATGAAAGAGACGGACAGCGTATGCCTGCTCACGTTATTAAAAACCCCTTTCTCGATACCCTCCTGGATAATCTCTTCCATCTCCAAGGAAAGTTTCTCGTACCATTCGATAAAAATTCGCTGCATCGCGCTATTTCTTATGGACACTCCCCAGAGATCAACGAATACGATAAAAAGGTCCTTTTGCCGGGCTACAAACCTTTTGCCTGTCTCGAAAAAAGCGTCAAGTTTTTTCTCAGGGGAATCAGAAGGCCGACACCGTTTTTCGATATCAGCGATGAAGGTCTCAAACAGTCTCTGGATAAATTCTATGAATATATTCTCTTTGCTTTTAAAGTAGTAATGCAGCGAGCCGAGGTTGATGTCTGCCTTCTCGGCAATTTTTCTCATGGTGACATTGCAGATGCCTTCTTCTACAATACATTGAAGAAGGGAATTCAATATTCTGCCCTTATTGGAATCTTCAACAACCAAACCCATGGTCGATTCTCCTTCTCCGATTATCCGCGACCGCTCCATGCGGAGGCATTTCTCTACACAGACGTACGTATAAACTCTCCGGGATAATTTGTCAAGAGAATAGTGCTTCCATCGAAAAGAATTGCATGCTATGAGGTTCTCCTCGTTATCCGGTTTTCAACCCTCTACGGCGCGGTACGTTTCTGCCTCCCATAGGCAGACGCTGTCCAAACCGTTGCTTTCAGCCTCATGGATATTTACCACCCGAGAGAATACCCAAGCCGAAAGCATCCGAGCGTATCATCTTGATCTCAGGAATTGAAAGTCAGCCTGAAACAGCCGCCTCTTTTGTTTAAGCCCGTTATTGTAAGAACTCTCCCCCTTATCAAGGAAGGCCCCAGATTCCTGCCAGGCGAGGGTCTGTGATTTCCCAGACCTTTTTGTGCAAATCGCGCATAACCGCCGGGTCGTATAACAGCTCTCTCTTCTCTGCGGCGCTCAGGCTCTCCGGCCCATCCCTCAGAGCCTTGTCACCCAATCCCTGACGCCGACGTGCCACGCCTTCTGATACTTTTCGCTTGTGTCTGAGAAGATCAAGGTGAAGCGCATTAATTCGTGGATCAACCACAGCCCGGCTAAAACCGTTTTGCCATGCCGACGGGAGTCCAACGGTCGACTCCTCGTTTTTTCTCAGAATATTTCCCAAATCCAGCAGCTCTGGTGCAGGCGCGACCTCCTCCGGGATAAGAAACAGTCCTCGTCTTCTAAGCGCTCTGCCGATAGTTGCTCGACTGGACCATACCGACAAGGGAATCGATAGCCCGAGGGGCGTGAAAACCGGGATGTTCCACCAAAAAAATGAGCGATTGTAAACGAAAAGAACTGCCGCCCAAACCAACGCAACCACAGTGCCGGGCCCATGAAGCCGGAGAGCCTCCGACCATCCGGTCTCGCGATCACCTCGCTGTTGACTTCCCCAGCTTGTCTGTCGGCCAAGGAGAGTCATGAGGACGAACTTACTGTGAAAAAACATTCGAATCGGGGAGAAGAGAGTTGCGAACAGTACTTCCGCGACAAAGCTGGCCAAAAGCCGCATCACGCCCCCAAAGTCCCGGGCCCGCCTTTGCTTCGCAATGACAATCGCCACGCTCGAAACCTTCGGCAAAAAAAGAATCACCGCCGTGGTAATCAACAGGGTTAACGCCCATTGCAGATGCCAGACCGGCCATGTCGGGAAAAGAACACGGTCGGCAGGAAAGTAATCCGGCAGGCGAAACGATTCGGTAATCGCCAGGGCAGTGCTCAAACCGAGGAAAAGCACCCACAATAATGCGGAACCATAGGCCATGATTCCGTGCAGAAACAAGGCGCGATGCGCCGGAAAGATCCCTTTACCAAAGAGCATCCGAAGGTGTTGTAGATTGCCCTGGCACCACCGTCGGTCGCGCTTCAGTTCGTTGAGCAGGGTTGGCGGCATCTCTTCATAACTTCCATCGAGGTCGTATGCCAGCCAAATCTCCCAGCCTGCCCGCCGCATAAGGGCTGCCTCCACAAAGTCGTGGCTGAGAATATCTCCTCCAAAGGGCGGCCTGCCGGAAAGCTTCGGAAGCGCACAGTGTTTAATGAAGGGAGCAACCCGGATGATGGCGTTATGCCCCCAGTAGTGGGAGTCACCAAGCTGCAAAAAATGCAGCCCCGCAGTGAATATCGGCCCGTATAGATGGTTGGCGAACTGTCCTACCCGCCCGATCAGCGTCTCACGGTTCACTGCCATCGGGCACGTCTGAATGATCCCGACTTTCGGACGTTGTTCCATCATCGTTACCAATGCCACCAGGCTCGAACCAGCCATCACGCTGTCGGCATCAAAAACGATCATGTATTTATAGGAACTTCCCCACCGTCTGCAGAAATCGGCTATGTTCCCGCTTTTGCGTTTAAGATTAACCCGCCGGCGCCGATAAAAGACTCGATTGAATCCTTCGACCGACTCACAGAGTTCCGCCCACGCAATTTCTTCGTCAACCCAGGCATCAGGATTTTGCGTGTCGCTCAGCACGTAGAAGTCAAACTGTTCGAGTTGTCCCGTCTTTTCCAAAGACTCATAGGTAACCCGCAGCCCTGCAAAAACGCGGGCAACATCCTCATTGCAGATGGGGACCAAAATCGCGGTGCGAACCGCCCGTTCCCGTAGCGCCACCTCTTTATTCAGAGCCCGCGTTATTGCAAACCGGTCACTCCTGCGAACAAGAGACAACAATCCCGCCATCGCTTCCCAGAACCCTATGGAGATCCAGGCGAAGAGCCCGCCGAAAACGATCGTGATCGCCCGCTCCAGGTTCGTGGTACCGTGATGCGGCAAGATAGCGTACATATGCAGAACCGCAATGCCCGTCGTGATAAGAATACACAAAACGAGCAGCCACCGTCGCACCCTTCCCGCTTCCTGCCAATTCCCACAAATTAATCGTTGAGCCATACGTTGGTTGTTGACTTCCTGCCTAGAACACAATCAGGAGGACGGTTATGAAACAAACGAGCATAACGACCCGGTGCAGAGAGCCGGTACCGCGATCATGAGGCAGTTTGAATGCAGACAGAATGCCGCGGAAAAGAAAAGAAAGCCACGGCTTCCGATCGATCTTTTCCACCACCATTGATACGCGGTGCAGCTGTGGCATAGTCCTCACCCCTGTCGACAGGTACTTCCTGTCCTTCGCGGATGGTCTCGCGGGACTATCGGGCGGGTGAGCAAAACCCCTCTCGACAAGCACGACGGAAAGCTCTTGCATGGCATGGCTGGCCGGCTGCCCCTCGGTCGACCGTTTTGCTTTCTCGTGGGCGCGTCTGAAAGCTTCGAGACCAAACTCGAAGGATTGATAGGCCGGGATCCCAAGCGCACGGAGATAGAGTAAAATGCGCTGTTGGGCAACCTGCCAATCGTCGTCATTTTCCCTGTCGGCAGGCACCTCCTCAGTTTGGCTGCGTGATCCCCCGGGGGTTACCGGTTGTAAAGTACATATCTTGTTCATGGCGTATCGCTTTAGTCAGGATAAAAAGCATGACTCCAGGTTTCAGTGACGGCGTTATTGCCATCCTTAAGGAACGCTCGCAATTCAATGGGCGTCCTTCTGGGAGGTAACACTCGGTCAAGCGAGTTTTCCTCTTCAGGCAAGATCTGGAAAACCAGGCGCCACCCCTTGGTGATTCTGTTCTTATACAACTGCTGTTCTAAAAGCCGGGTCCGTTCGTCCACAGTCACGATGGCGGTAAGCGGTTTGTCGGGTGAAAACGACTCAAGTTGTTTCCCCGCAAAATCAATTATGAATTTTTTCGATCGCTCAACCCTACCCCTCTCCGTCCGAGTAGCAACAACACGGCCGTTGGGGGGACGCGCACCGTCTGCGGAATGCCACGTGAGAGTATACGAAAGCGACAACGACTGCCCCGCTTTCGGCGGAGCCTTGGGCGCCCATAGCGCAATGATATTGTCGTTCATCTCATTGTCCGTCGGAATCTGAATAAGTTCAACCCGGCCATCACCCCAGCTATTCGTGGGAGAAATCCAAACACTCGGCCGCAGATCGTATCGCGCTTCCAGATCTTGGTAATTATTAAAGTCCTGATCACGCTGAACCAGGCCGAAGCCGACCGGGTTAGAAGCTTCGAAGGAGTAGATCTGCAGGGTTCGATAGTTCGTGAAGGGACGCCACAGCCACTCGCCGGATCTAAACGCAATCATGAGGCCGTCGGAATCATGGACTTCGGGACGAAAATCATCAGTCGGCCGTTGATTGATAGTCTCACCGTAAAAAAACATGCTTGACAAAGGGGCGATGCCGAGTTTAACAACAGTGTCGCGCATAAATAATGTGCTCTTGACACGCATCACTGTTTCTTTACCGGGTTTCACCACATATCGGTAAGCCCCCGTCACACTTTTGCTGTCGAGGAGGGCATAAACAACTATCTCATTGGCGCCGGGCGCCGGTTTGACAATCCAGAACTCTTTAAAATAAGGAAATTCTTCACCACGACTTAAAGCCGTGTCAACAGCCAACCCGCGTGCTGACAGACCATATTGCTGATTCCGGGCAACCGCCCGTAGGTAGGTGGCGCCGAGGAAGACTGCGACTTCGTCATAGTAGTCTTTGGTGTTTATGGGATAATGGATACGAAAGCCAGCAAATCCCAGGTTGTCGGGAATTTTCTCTTGCAAATCATTTTGTCCGTAGTGGAAAAAATCTTTTAAAAATGCAACCTCACTAATTCGTTCCGTTCCGACGATGTTGACCTTCACTGTTCTGTTATAGAGCATTCCGGGGTGAAAAAACTGAACGGTAAAAGGAATCTTCTCTCCTTCCCACAATGCAGATTCCGGCTTAAAATGAATGTTGCGCCATTCATCATAGGTGATCCCCCGTAAAAACTCGGAAACATCTTTAGTTTCGGTGAATGGCTGTTGTGCGAGCTTTCTGGCCTTTCCAAGGACGCTCTCAAAAGTAAACAACGGCCGCACCTCCTCGGAAGGGGAAGCCGCTTGCGCCAGGGTTCCGGTACAAAACGACGTCGCAATCAGCACTCCGCCCAGTATCGCCCATCCACTAACGCGAGATCGGCGACTATAAACACTCTTAATGATTCGGAACAACAAGTATGATTTCATAATTATGCAATCGATGACATTCTTAAATACTTACCTTATTGTCAAACTGATACATTTTCGAACAATCCATTCCACAAAAAAGGGGCACGCGGTTTCATCTCGCGCTTGCCCCTTTTTGATTTTATACGATACCTGCCTGCGGACAGGATGGGCGTCGGGCTGATCGATCCGCCCCTCCCGCGTGGAAACGCCTTCTACTCGGTTCGGGGATACCAAACGCTCGTCCCTTTCACCAACTCCGTTTAAGGATACAGGCGTCCCGCAGCCATGCAAAATTCCGCGGTTATCCAGCACCCGGAAAGCCGAATATACAACTGGGAGAAGAGACCTTCCCCGTCTCTCTCCTCCACAAATCATAATTTGTTTTCTTGTTGAACAGCGCTGCCGCTACTTCTACTCACCAATTCGGGACGAATCTTCAACCGGAGGCTCCATCTCCTCCTCCTCCTCAGCCATCGGAGCCGTCTCCTCTTCAGCTATTCCGGCTGTTTCTTCTTCAGCTATCCCTGATGTCTCCTCTTCAGCGGGCGGCATTGGCTCCTCTTGAACTATCGGGGCTGGTTCTTCCGTCTTTTCTTTGCATGACGAAACAGTCAGGCATAAACAGGACAAACCGAGCATAAACGCTATCAAATATCTTTTCATTTTTTTTGATTCCTTTCACAACTTCGAATTTCTTCAAATGCATGGTTTCATGACTTTGAAAAAATCAATCCGCCAAAGGACCTCCCTTAAAATATCACCATGCCATGCTGCAATCATTCCGTGATCCTGAATTCATCCCTTCGGTTTTTTGCCCAAGCCGCCTCATCGTGTCCGGGATCGGCCGGGGTTTCTTCTCCGTAACTGATCGTTGACAGGTTGTCGGAAGGAATGCCCATATTGACCAAATAGTTCTTTGCGCTATTGGCGCGGCGGTCCCCGAGCGCCATATTGTATTCATCTGTTCCTCGTTCATCACAGTGACCTGCGATCCGAATCTTCACAGTCCGGTTTTCGGATAACCATTTCGCAGTACGGTCAAGTTTCTCTTTCGCGTTAGGCCTCAATTGGTATTTATCAAAATCAAAATAAATCGACTGAAGGGCACCTGCTTTTTTTGCCTGGGCCTCCAAGACATTTTCCGCAACAACCGGCTCTGCCGGCGATGATGTTTCTTGCACTTCCGGTGCCTGCGCAACCGTCGTTGTAGGCAAACCGCTTTCGGGCGCTTTCCTTTTCAGGCAGCACCCGGAGATAACCAGCATCAGGATAAGTATCATCGGGATGCCGACTTGTTTCCACTGTCTTACCATTTTTTTACCTCCTAAGTAGTATACAGATAAAATGCTTCGCGTCCGGGCACGCTTACCTACCGCTCTCCCTTTACCCGCTTCTTTCCCGGAGGAGGAAGAGACGCCTTCCTGTCACATGCGTATGCTTCTTGACTTAACAAACAAGATCATGTCGGTTCATCTATTCTTACTCTTCTCTACTATAGAGCCCTCGCCCTCCTTTCTTCTGACTTCTCCACTCAACAAAACTGGGAGTTTTACATTAACACCTTTACTAATGCAAAAGATATGCCTGAGACATAAATCAATGATATTTCAATCGCTTATCATTTTGCGGCTGCGAACCATAAGAACAGCCAGTACTGAAGCAACCAAGGGCACACCTGGTTTTCGATCTGCCATGTGACCGGGTTACCCCTTGAAAGCCTTCGAGAAAACAGAAAATGAGAATTGGCAGTTCCAATAACCGGCAAAACAGAACTTTCTATTCCGGTTTTTCACCTCAGCGGCACCTGGTTTTCCATTTTTCGACGGGAATGAGCTTATCCCTTCTCAGGTGCCTTTGGGGGAAAGCCGTCACCGCGACGATTTCCTCCAATACCCCTCGCCTCTGTACAAAGATTAAACCACGTGGTATAAATATTTTCGGCAATCCGGATTTGAAGAGTATCCGCTACTGTGACGGGTTAGGAACGCCATAACCAGCGCCCGAATGGCCATGAATAAACTGCGATTTCGATTGAGAATACTTCTCTTTTTATTAGCAGCCGTCATGCTCGCGGGGAGTATCGGGTTTATGATTACTGAGAACCTCTCCCTGACCGATGCCGTCTATTTCAGCATCGTTACCATTGCCACCGTTGGATATGGAGACATCTATCCGGCTACGGCGGCTGGCAAGATTTTTGCCGTTATTCTCATCGTAACGGGGGTAGGCACTTTCCTCGGAGTAATAGCGAATGCCACCGACATCATGCTTAACAAGAGAGAGGAAGCGGCAAGATTTCAAAAGTTAAATATGGTTATCGGGCTTTTCTTTAGCGAGGTTGGGTCGAGGTTATTATCCTGGTTCTCCGACAGCGATCCTCACATGGCAAGCATGCGAAACGATCTTATTGTCTCCAGCGACTGGTCGGAAAATAGTTTCCAGCGGGTCTCCGCGCTCCTTGCCACCTACCAATACAAGGTGGATTTGAAAAAGATCGACCTGGTGGAGTTGCGCGATCTTCTCAATGGCAAGGGAGACCTTCTCTTGCGGCTGCTGGAAAATCCTATCCTGGTCGAGCATGAATCCTTTACCGATCTGCTTCGGGCTGTCTTTCACCTCAAGGAGGAGCTGTCCAACAGAAAATCCTTCCGCCATCTTCCGGAAACCGATCTCAACCATCTGGCCGGTGATGTTCAAAGAGTGTACGTGCTTCTCTCTCAACAATGGATTCAATATATGAAATATCTCAAAGTTAATTATCCCTATCTTTTTTCTCTCGCCGTTAGAACCAACCCGTTCCATCAAGAAGCCTCGCCCATCGTTACTGAATAGTCTGTCGGGCAGTAAAACCCCTTTTTGATCGCCTCGCGTTCCCTGCTTCCGGAGAAACAAGTCACGCTTTGGCGGGTTGCCTCACGCCACGGCCGTAATCTTCAGATCGGGGTGTCTGTTGCACCTCTCCCACCCTCCTTCTAAAATCAACACTATTTAAAAAACCGGTTGAGACCACGATTTATCGAATCCGAGGGAAAGAGTTTTGACATCTTCCGTGCGATAGGATACTATCCCCTTGTTCCAATTTAAGGAGGCGCAATGGATATCACTGCTGTTATTGCTCAAATGAAAAAAGAGCCTGGGTTCTCAGATAATGTGGGAATGATTTTAGTCCACAATGGTGTTGTTCGGGGATGGTCCCGCAAAGGCAGAGAACAGGTTAAATATGTCGATGTCTCGGTGGATAAGCAAAAAATCGATGACTTACAGAGAGAGTACTCCAAGAAACCGGGTATTTATAAAGTGTTGGTAGAATTCAGAACCGGGAGGTTGAATCCGGGGGAAGACCTCCTGTTCATAGTCGTTGCCGGCGATATCCGGGAAAATGTAAAACCGGTTTTGTCTGAACTTCTTAACCGCGTAAAATCCGAAGCCGTAACCAAGTCGGAGATTCCCTTCTAGGAAAGCACCGTCTCCCTTCGTCGCTTATCATTCGGAACCAAGCATTCCCGAACCCATGGAATTCCTTAGAGGATGAAAGTGCAAGAACACAACGAGATGCGGTGGCGCACTCTCTTAAACGTGATCGGGCCGGGGATTTTGTTCGCAGGATCGGCAATAGGGGGCTCGCACCTCGTCCAGTCAACACGAGCCGGGGCGCTTTACGGGTTCAAGCTTCTGCTTATCATTCTACTCGTCAACGTATTCAAATACCCCTTCTTCCAATTTGCTTATCGCTATACCGCCGCCACCGGCGAAAGCGTCTTAAAGGGCTACCGTCGTTTAGGCAGATGGGCACTGGTCGTTTTTTTCCTCGTTTCCTTCATCACCTCCGGAATCAACTCCGCCGGAGTATTGTTGGTCACGGCAGGGCTTGCCGGTTTTTTCTTTAATATAACTCTCCACCCTTTCATCATAAGCGCCGGCCTCTTACTCATCATCCTTATGATACTTCTGTACGGCCATTATGGTTGGCTGGATAGGATCATGAAGATTATGGTAGTGCTACTCAGTATATCAACCACCATCGCATTTACGGCCGCCCTTCACAAATGACCGCAGGCAGCCCCCGGTTATACGCCCGAGGTTATCTGGTCATGCGCGGGGATTAGCTTCCTCATAGCCCTCATGGGTTGGATGCCCGCACCTATCGAGGTCTCCGTATGGTCTTCATTATGGTCGCTGGAACGTTCGAAACAGACAGGACATCATCCGACAGTGAAAGAAGCTCTCTGCGACTTCAATATCGGCTACATCGGCACAACTGTCATGGCCCTTCTATTTTTAAGCTTGGGCGCCTTGGTAATGTACGGCACCGGCAGTACCTTTTCCAATTCGCCGACTGAATTCTCCGCTCAGCTGACCGCTCTTTACACAGGGAGTCTGGGGGAATGGAGCCTGGTGGTAATTTCATCTGCCGCTCTCTTGGCCATGTTCAGCACCACACTCACCGCAATCGACGCCTATCCACGGACACTCAACAATGCCTTGATAATTTTATCCCCCGGCTTGGAACCTTACGGCAAACAGCTCGGCATCCTGTGGACTCTCTTTGTTTCCGGTGCCGCACTTTTTATAATCGGATTCCTTACTCACGGACTGAAAACCTTGATTGATACCGCAACGGTTATCAGCTTTTTAGCCGCACCGATCATTGCTGTTATCAATTATAAGATTGTCACCAGCGATCATATGCCGGCGCATGCTCGTCCCTCGCACGGGCTTGCGATACTCAGCCGCCTGGGGATTGTTTATCTGATTGGATTCAGTCTGCTGTACTGCTTTACGGTCTTCGGGCACTAACAGTTCAAGATGCCTTTCGTCCTCGGGACAAACGCCCCCGATCGCTCACATGCCACTCCCTTATAAATTCAGCAAGGCATCGATTATACTCATGCCGGTACCCTTCTTTTTTACGGCCAGGATAGGAATTGTGGTTGTCCTGATTTGATGTTCGGTTACACTACCCAAAAGCACCCCTGCGGCAGCCCTCCTTCCCCTCGCGCCGATTATAAGCAGATCTATTTCATGCTCTTTAACGACTGCTTCAATGGCATGGGCGGCTTTCGCAGCGAGCTTAAATATCGGAGTTATCGTAATGCCCTTGAGGTCCCGCAGCTCACAAACGGTATCACCCTGGCAAACGTTGTAGCGAAGGTACTCCTGATATTTTTTCTCCGCATGACCCCGCATAATCTCGGCGAACTCCTCATAGCTTTTTCCGGTCTTGTAATAGCCGAGCGGCACGCTATAAGCATGGAGACAATGAATCTCGTCAATCCCTGCCGCTGACGCAAACGCAACAGCGACATCCATGGCATCGATGCTGTTTTCGGAAAAGTCGGTAGGAACAAGAACACTAGCGAACGACGCATTTCCTCCTTCAGGCACCAGGAGAACCGAACACGGAGCTTTTCGAGCAAGTTTTTCGGGCAAGGTCCCGTCGGCAGTAGGTTCGCGCCGTTTCCCCATAATGATCATATCGATCTCATGGTCCCTGGCTCTTCGCAGCAACTCAACCAGCGGCGAGCCTTCAGCAACCTCGAACAAAAGCTCAACCTCCGGCGGTCCGTCGTAATATTTGGACACAAGCTCTTGCATGGCGTTCCTCGCAAACTCATCGCCGGGGTGCGCTAAGTCAGGATATTCGGCTCGAATTTCCTCGGGAATATCCAAAGTGCTCGTCGTATGGAGAAACGTGACCCGTTCGCATTTTGCCAACGTGCTTACCAAAGCTGCATAGCGGATCGAAGACTCATCCTGCTCCCCCAGGGAAAGCGCAACCATGAGATGTCTATAACGGTACATAGGGGACTCCTTTCTCGATGCCGGTTTATACAATCTCCCTCGCAGTCTCTCTTCTTCAGCGCAGATGTCGTCACTGCCGGTACCGCCCGGTGATCTCTGGTTTCTCCTCTATCGTTCAATATAAAAATCTCGACCACAGGCACCTGCCGCAAACCAGAGTTCGCACCGCCCACCGGCAGACTATACTCACCATGGATCAAGAGACCGGATTCCTGTCACAGTGATCGACATTGATCCATTGCTCCTTATTCGCCTTCACAACCTCACGGAGAAATTCGGGCACTTCGAAGCCTTTTGATACGCGTTTATAATAATCTATCGTCACGTCCGCATACCGTTGGTAGCGTTCTTCCCGAAACGAAATCAGCTCACGATAACACCGTGCCAATGCCTCTTCGTTCGTTTCATCCAGCCTTTTGTCAAACAGGTTATTCCAAATCATGGGGCCCTTCTTGGACAGATAGGCAGTAAACATATGGTTTTGCGCCTCCACCGGTGCCGGCAGATAAATAACGGTCGTATGCTGCTTCAGTTTCAAAATTATGTCTTCGCCGGTATAAACAACGCTTCCGGTAGTATCGACAACGATATCCTCTTGATTGCGATCACTCCCGGTTTCGAGGTAGGCGATTATTTCCTTGAGGGTTTCAATCTCCTGTTTCAGATATTTGGAAGCGCGTTCTCTATACCCCTCCTCGTAAGGAAACCCCATCCAGTCCCCCATTCCCCGTTCCATTCCATCACTGCTCGAAAATTCCGGTCGTAATTTGCGTGCGATACGGTCATCGCAGCCAAACCTTTTGAAACCGCGCTGGGCAAGCTTGCGGGACCAATACGTTTTACCCGCTCCTGACATCCCCACAAGCGTTAATCGCAACCCCACAATCACCACCTCTTGGACTTGATCACTCCGCGCATTGCACAACAGTACTTGGTCATTCCCCTCACCGGACTACTAATTCCGCCAAACCTTCACGCCGGCCGGTTCTCATTCGTCTCCGACTTCCAAACGATAACTGCACGCCAAAGGGCGATCTGGTGGGGTTGCTAAACCCCGTGTTTACCCCGAGCGCCATCTCCGGCGACATCTCTCTGCCGCTCCCTTCCACAGGCAAGCAAGCGAAGCAACTCTCTCAAATCATCAATATGACAATCGGAACAAAGATGCGGCCCCTTATAGGCAATGAAAGGAATATCAGCCTTCCGGGTCACTTCATAATCCACCACGGAGTCTCCTACATAAAGGGCCTCATGAGGTTTTATCTGAAAGTGCTTCAAAATTTTAAAAACTGTTTCCGGATGCGGTTTGGGCTGGATCACGTCAAGAGAGGAAACAACCAAATCAAAGTAGTGATGAAGCTTGAAAATCTTAAGTAGTGGATGGATAGTGGTTGTTCTATTGGTTGCCACTGCGAGTCCGTAACCTTCTTCCCGTAATACCCCTAACACCTCCGCAAGGTACGGTTCCATGGTCATCAGTGGGATAAAGGTGGTATAATCAACCCGGCTTCTATAGTCCTGGGCTGCCGCTAACCGAGGATCATCACGGAACAGGTAGTCAACGGCTTCTCCCGCGGTGGACATATGCACAATTTCCAGATCGCGGTCACACAATAAGTCTTTTCCAAAATGTTTCAATATGGTGTTGTAATAAGCGGCATTGGCCTTTCGAGAGTCAAACATCACCCCATCGCAATCAAAAATAACCACCCTTATTTTTTCATAATCAGTCTTCTCCTTCATTGACCCATGAGCACCCACATTAAGAGCTGATGTTGAATATCGGCCGTTCTATCTTGTCATCGTCTTCATCTTTCCTCGCGGCCATTTGACTCCAGGACCCGAATCTTTTCTTTTACAAAATCGATACTCCGGCCATTAGGATATTCCAATACGATTTTCTTATAAAACGCCGCACTGTTCTCCGTATCACCGAGGAGTTCATAGCAGCGAGCTATATTCAAATACCCGCTTTCTCCCAGTCCCGGGGCTGGACTAACGGTCTTCTTGAACGATTCCACGGCATTGGTAAAATCTTTTTTCGCCTCATAACAGTAGCCGAGGCTGTCGTAGGCAAGAAGCTCCAAATGATACTCATTGGCCACCTGTTCTAAAAAACTGTTATAGGACGTGATGGCATCATCATATCTTTCCATCGAATACTGACAGTTCCCTGCATAAAACAAGCTCATTGTTGCCCCAGTCGTGCCCTGGTAGTCGCTGACAACCGATTCATAAAGAGCCAGTGCTTCCTCTAAGGATTTATCATTGGTAACAGCTTCTGAATATACTTTATATGCTTCCGCAAACCGCGTCGTTGCCTCTCCCTCCTTCTTGGCCGCAAGATGCCTCAAGACAAGAATTCCCGCCACAAACACGGTAAGCAGAATAACGCCAACAATAAACGGGATGCGATAACGGTAGATCGAAGAGAAAACAGGTGATGAAAACAACGAACTGCCTGCACCCACACCGCTAATCGCTTCTTTTGGAAGACCTTCTTTTTCTGCCACGTTACATCCCCTCTCCTAAAAATTGACCTTTGTTTCCTGCGATTTTACCACCTTCACTGTTAGATACTTCTTTATCCTTTGGAACTTCTTTGCTCCTATGCCTTTTACACGCAACAACTCCTCAAGGTCGGCAAAAGGGCCGTGTTTCATCCGATACGCAATAACTGCCCTGGATATTTGCGGACCGATACCGGGAACCTTTTCCAGATCTGTCGCTGATACACTATTAACGTCTAACGGGACACCAAATAAGATCTTCTCATCAGGCTCGTCAGCAAAACAAATAATCCTTTCGCTGTCGCCCGTTCTTTCCGAAATACGGCCCGTTTCGTCAATAAGAATTGTGGACACGCCCTTCGCCCGTCGCTCCGAAAATCTCCACAATGGATAATAGTGGCGATATACATACACGACTATCAGCAGACAAACGATGACCACCAGTGCCGTCTGTTGAGGACGGAATCCCGCGGTCGTCTCACTATTGAGCCTTTTCCTCATCCTTGAGCAGCTTGTAGGTAATACTATCGACCAGAGCCTGCCAGCTTGCTTCAATAATGTTCTCAGAAAGGCCGACCGTACCCCATCGGTCCTTCTTGTCTCCCGATTCTATCAAGACGCGCACCTGGGCCCCCGTTCCCGCACCCGTGGAAATAACCCGTACCTTATAGTCCATCAGTTCCATCTCCTTAAGCTGCGGGTAGAATTTTTCGAGTGCCTTCCGGATAGCATTATCAAGTGCGTTTACAGGACCGTTTCCCATTGCCGCCGTGTGTTCGACTTTCCCCCCCACCCGTATCATGATGGTTGCTTCAGCCAACGGAGCTTCGGTTTCCCTGCGCTTTTCGCTTATGACTCGAAAACCAACCAGGTCGAAATATTTTCGCTGCAATCCCATGCTACTCTTAAGCAACAGTTCAAAGGAAGCTTCTGCTCCTTCAAATTGATACCCCCGGTTTTCCATTTCCTTTATTTTTTCCAGCGTAGAAATAACCACGGGATCACGGCTGTTGACTTTAATACCCAGTTCGTTGGCCTTATAAATAATATTACTTTTACCGGACAAATCAGAAATCAGGACTCGCTGGCGATTCCCAACCAGTTCCGGACGAATGTGTTCATACGTTTGAGGATTCTTCTGAACCGCATGGACATGGATCCCCCCCTTGTGCGCAAACGCACTGTCACCCACAAAAGGCTGGTGTTTAAGGGGGCTGAGGTTTGCCAATTCATAAACAAAACGAGAAACCCGAACCAGATTCCGGAGTTGCCCGTCGGACACACAGCGGATTCCTAATTTAAGATGCAGATTGGGAATGATTGAACAGAGGTTGGCATTGCCGCACCGTTCCCCAAACCCATTCATCGTCCCCTGGACCTGGGCAACTCCCTCCTTCACCGCCATTATGCTGTTTGCAACCGCCATTTCCGAATCGTTATGGCAGTGGATCCCCAGAGGAACTGAAATATCAGGTTTGATGGCGCGAATGATCTCTTGAATCTCGAAGGGCATTCCACCCCCGTTGGTGTCGCAAAGAACAATGCAATCACAGGAAAGTGCGGACACTGTTTTGATTACCTGCCGTGCATACTCGGGGTTGTTCCTGTACCCGTCAAAAAAGTGCTCCGCGTCAAAAATTACTTCCGGCGCTTTCTGCTTCAGAAACGCAATCGTCTCTGAAATCATCTTGAGGTTCTCTTTCAAAGAGACACCCAATGCTTCCCGCACATGGATATCCCAACTCTTCCCGACGATCGTAACCGCCTCGGTTTTAGCCTTGAGTAATTCCTTGATGCTGGTGTCTTTTTCAGGGGGGGTCTTCGGACGAGCGGTACTCGAGAACGCCACAATCTTGGCCTGTGACAAAGAATAGTTTTTAATTTCTTTAAAAAATTGGATGTCCCGCGGATTCGAGCCAGGCCATCCTCCCTCGATGTAATGAATTCCCAGATCATCCAGCTCTTTGGAGATGCGAATTTTATCCTCAACCGTGAACGAGATCTCTTCAGCCTGAGTCCCGTCTCTCAAGGTTGTATCATATAGTTTGATATCCATTACCGCCCCTCGATTAATTTCCTCTTTTACACCGGGTTGCGTTCCCCCGCACAGTTCCCATGACGAGGCGATCGCCCTTGCCGGCAGCACCTCCCCTCGCCACGGCACCCTTCAAAATTGGCATATTTCCCGTAGCCAGCTATTCCGAAGACAAATTAAACGCTTCGTGAAGAACACGAACCGCCAATTCCGTGTACTTTTCTTGGATAACGCAGGAAATCTTTATCTCCGAAGTGCTGATCATCATGATGTTGATGCCTTCTTGAGCCAGGGTCGAAAAGAACTTCGCCGCAACTCCGTAATGGCTCCTCATCCCCACACCGACAATCGATACCTTCGCAATGTCATTGTCCACACTAACCGACGCTGCATTCAAAGTCGTCGCTATCTCCTGCAAAATTTTTAGAGCTTGTTTGGCATCGGTTTGTGCAACCGTGAACGACAAATCAGCCATACCGTCACTGCTGGCATTTTGGATAATCATATCCACATTAATATTCGCCTCGGCAATCGGTTCAAAAATCTTGGCCGCAACGCCGGGCACATCCGGAACGCCCGCTATGGTCAGTTTCGCCTCGTTCCGGTTATAATTCACTGCGGTAACGATATATTTTTCCATTTCTTCATCTTCTAACTTAACCATAGTTCCTTCCTCCTCAGAGAATGATGTTCGAACATGAACTGGCACCCGATACTTTTTTGCTATCTCCACCGAACGAGTATGAAGCACCTTGGCACCCAGGCTGGCCATCTCCAGCATTTCATCATAAGAGATTTTTTCCAGTTTATGAGCAGCAGGGCAGATATTGGGATCAGCGGTATAGACACCATCAACATCCGTGAAAATTTCACAGACCTCCGCCCCCAGAGCCGCCGCCAGCGCTACTGCCGATGTGTCGGAGCCGCCCCTTCCCAGCGTGGTAATATTACCCGCCTCGTCAACGCCCTGGAATCCCGCCACAACCGCAATACTTCCCTTCTCCAACTCATCCATCAGCTTTCCCGCCTCAATACTTACTATGCGGGCTTTGCTGTAAGCTTCGTCCGTCAGAATTTTAATTTGATAGGCTAGAAACGACCGCGCCTTACCACCAAGGGAATTGATCGCCATGGAAACAAGGGCCACCGCCGCCTGTTCTCCGGTCGAAACCAATGCATCATATTCACGTCGATCAGGCGTTTCAGTAACCTCATGGGCCAACTGGATCAGTTGGTCTGTCTTCCCCGCCATAGCGGAAACCACGGCAACCACTGCTTTGCCCTGGGCTTGGGTGCGCATCAGCCTTTGTGCCACATTCCTGATTTTCTCGATACTTCCTACCGATGTTCCTCCGAATTTTTGTACTACAATATCCATTGTCTTCCTCGTAAAGCAGTTAGTAATCGCTAGTTACACCTATTCCGCACCGCCGCCTTTATTAATGCCATTTTTGCGGCAATCCGTTCTCCTCGCCCGGCAATCCCAATCCTTCGGGCATCTTCTCTATCAGCAAAGAAGAGACTCACTTCCAGATAATTCTCGGGCAGGACCTCCCGGGCTTTTTCTGCCCATTCAATGACACTGACGCCATCCCCGAAAAAATACTCTTCATACCCCAAGTCATCCATCTGGGAGGGACTGTCAACTCGATACAGATCGAAATGGTAGAGCGGAATTGGTCCCTGATGCTCATTAATGATGGTAAACGTAGGGCTCACAACCGTTGTCGACCCATCGATCCTTAGTCCCCGCGCAATCCCTCGCGTAAGACATGTTTTTCCGGTGCCTAAGTCACCGATTAATGCCACCACATCTCCGCAAACAAGGTGAGAACCGATGATCTCTCCCAGGACTTCAGTCTCTTCGGAACTGTCGGTGCTGATATCCAATTCTCCACCGTCCATCAAGAATTTCATCGAATTCGCTGTTTACCGAATATTCTTCACCAGCGAGACCATTTCGCGCACCGCCCGCTCCATTCCCACAAACACCGCCCGCGCCATGATGCTATGGCCGATACTGTACTCCGCTATCTCACTGATGCTTGTCAGGCGTCCGATATTGTGGTAGTTCAATCCATGACCAACTCTGACCTCCAGTCCCACGCCGGAGGCATGGTGAGCACAGCGCTCAATCGACGCTGTTTCCCGATCAATATCAGCCTTTACACGTGCGCGAGAGTATATTCCGGTGTGAATCTCAACGCAGTCGGCTTTTACTGCCTGGGCGGCGTCAATCTGCTCCGCTGTCGGATCGACAAACAGGCTCACACTGATGCCGCCGCCGTGAAGCTTCGCTACGACATCTTCCACAAGACGATAATGGCCTACAACATCCAACCCGCCCTCGGTGGTAAGTTCCTCGCGCTTTTCGGGAACCAGCGTGCACACATCAGGTTTGATCCGTAACGCTATCGCAACGATTTCGGCAGCCGGAGCCATCTCGAGGTTCAAGCTAGTCGTTATCGTCTTCCGCAGTATTTCCAGGTCACGATCCTGGATATGGCGCCGATCCTCGCGAAGGTGCACGATAATCCCATCGCACCCTCCCAACTCCGCTAGGGCCGCTGCGGTTACCGGATCGGGTTCATCCCCCCTTCTCGCCTGCCTAAGCGTGGCTACGTGATCTATATTAACAGCTAATTTTGCCATTATCAATTCCCTTCAGAGACCAGGTGCTCTCGTTTTTCACCGTCATTGCCGCGGTTGCGGCCAATGGTGACGGCAAATCGGCAGGGCCTTCCAACCCGCCGTTCCCATCTCCCACCTACGATCGCTTGACGGCATCAACCACCTCGACGACTCGCTTCATCTTCTTCACGTCATGAACACGCACAATATCAGCCCCATTCATTACCGCCACCGCAACTGCCGCCGCGGTTGCTTCTTCGCGATCGTCCTCCGGCAACTGCAAAAGATGGCCTAAAAAAGCCTTCCGAGACGGGCCGATCAAGATCGGCTTCTCCAACGACTGCAATTTCCGCAACTCTTTCAAGATACGGAAGTTCCCCTGCTCCAATGATTTCCCAAAACCGAGTCCAGGATCGATTATTATTTTTCTTCCGTCGACACCGGCTTGTTCCGCAAAGGAAATTCGTTCCCTCAAGAATCCGATAACCTCATCTATGAGGTCGGCATACACCGTATCATGTTGCATGGTTTGCGGAGTGCCTCTCATGTGCATGAGCACCAGCGGCACACCCATATCCGCTACGACCGATGCCATGTCCGGATCAAATCTCAAGGCGCTGATGTCATTAATCAGGGAAGCCCCGGCCGATAAGGCCTCATGAGCAACAAGCGCTTTGGTGGTGTCGATCGAGAGAATAGCCTGCGACTCTTCCGAGAGGGCTTTTATGACGGGAATCACTCGGCGCAATTCTTCCGCCGCGGGCACTGGTTTCGCTCCCGGTCGAGATGATTCACCGCCCACATCAATAATATCCGCCCCCTCTTCCAACATCGCCTTCCCACGATCAACCGCCCGCTGGTGATCAAGGAATTTTCCCCCATCGGAAAACGAATCGGGGGTGACATTGAGGACCCCCATTATATAAGTTTTCGAATAAAACTCAAATACCTTCCCCTTTACTTCAATAGCACTCAGTGGATTGGACATGAGGGTCACACGGCTGTATGAAGTGCTTATTTCGCGGGAAAGGCAGAAAAGGGTCTTTGGTCGGACGGAATCGGTTCGGAAATGTCCTCTTCTTTAACAATGCGGTCCACTTCTTCGCCATCCAAAGATTCCTTCTCCAAGAGAGACTCGGCTAATCTGTGGAGAATTTGCACATTTTTCTCAAGCAACTCGGCGGCCCGGTTATGGCTCTCCTCAACGATTTTCCGTATCGCCTCATCTATCTTTACCGCAGTCATTTCACTATAATCTCGGTGCTGAGCAAACTCCCGTCCCAGGAATATCTGCTCTTCCTTTTTCCCAAAGGTCAGGGGCCCCAAGTCATCGCTCATACCCCACTCGCAAACCATCTTTCGGGCCAGTTCGGTGGCCCGCTCTAAATCATTTCCTGATCCCGTGGTTAATTCCTTGAGTACCAACTCCTCAGCCGCGCGTCCGCCGAGCAAAACAGTTATGCGGGTCAAAAGATCGCTCTTCGGATGGGTGTGTTTCTCATCAATCGGCAATTGTTGTGTTAATCCCAAAGCCTGCCCGCGAGGGATAATGGTCACTTTATGAATCGGATCGGTGCCGGGCAGCAGCTTCGCTACTAATGCGTGCCCTGCCTCATGATAAGCTGTTACCCGTTTCTCGTCAGGACTGATAACCATGCTCTTGCGCTCAATCCCCATAAGGATCTTGTCTTTCGCCTGCTCAAAATCATCCATGCCCACTCTTCTTCGCTCTCTTCGGGCAGCCAACAAGGCTGCCTCATTGACCAGATTGGCTAAATCAGCACCGCTTAATCCCGGAGTGCCCCGAGCGAGAATCCCCAAATCAACGTCACCGTCAAGGGGTACTTTTTTTGAATGTACTCTCAGTATCTGCTCCCGCCCTCGTATATCAGGGACGGGAACAACCACCTGCCGATCGAATCGCCCCGGTCTGACAAGAGCCGGATCCAACACATCGGGTCGATTGGTAGCCGATATTATGATAACCCCTTCATTCGATTCAAACCCATCCATCTCGACTAAAAGCTGGTTGAGTGTTTGCTCCCTTTCGTCATGCCCCCCACCCAAACCGGCCCCCCGATGCCGACCTACGGCATCGATCTCGTCAATAAAAATTATGCACGGCGCATTCTTTTTCCCCTGTATGAATAAGTCTCGAACTCGAGAAGCTCCGACGCCGACAAACATCTCCACAAAATCAGAACCGCTGATGCTGAAAAACGGCACCCCTGCCTCTCCGGCTATCGCTCGTGCCAGCAAGGTCTTCCCGGTCCCCGGAGCCCCGATAAGGAGAACTCCTCTCGGAATCCTTCCACCTAAGGAGGTGAATTTTTTTGGATTTTTAAGAAATTCGATAATCTCTTCAAGCTCCGCCTTCGCTTCTTCCACGCCGGCAACATCTTTAAACGTTATAGTCTGTTGTTGGCCTTCAGACAAAAGCCGCGCCTTGCTTTTCCCGAATGACATGGCTTTCCCCCCGGTCTGAACTTGCCGCATGAAAAATATCCACACCGCAATGAGGAGGAACATGGGAAACCAGGATACCAAGACAGTCATATACCACGGAGTGTCTTCCACGGGCTTCGCGGTGATCCTGATTCCCTTTTGGCGAACCCCCTTGATTAATTCCGGGTCGTCGGGCGCATAGGTCTTGAACTTTTCCCCATCAGTGGTCATCCCCAATACATCATTCCCTTTGATGGTGACCTCAACCACCTTATCCTGTTCCAAAAGCGTCAGAAATTCACTATAGTTTAATTCGTTGGCGGTCTTCTGGGGCTGACTGAACAGGTTAAAAAAGAGGACAAAAAAAAGAATTATAACCAGCCACAAAACCAAGTTTTTGTAAAAAGGGCTCATCGTTCCGTTGTCCTTCGCTCCCTATTTTTTCCCAATCGAGGTAACACTCTTAAAATAAAATGAATTTTTAACTTAATAGTTTATCATAAATAACCCGTTCTAACAATAAAATAAAAAATCTTGCATTATACGAGACGCAGGCGTATCACCATCCTGGTCCCTTCCGTTACCTTTACACGATCATCGATTCTCTGTCCGCCAATCCATACAATCCGATCACCAAAAAGAACAATCGGCACACGCCCTCTCTCCCGGAGAGGAAGCTTCCTGTCGATGAAAAAATCCTTGACCTTTTTCATCCCCTTCATTCCCAGGGGCTGGAAACGATCGCCCTCCATCCAATTTCGCACAATCACGGGAAACCGCAACGCATCAAAGTCTATTAGTGCCGCGCTGCTCTCACCCGCCGGAAGGCCATCCTTTCCCCGGTCCAGCAATTCCACCGCAATTTTCCGATCTATTTCCGTCAGGATCATCTCCTTCGGCAAGGACATATACTCATAACGGAAATTAACCTTCCGGATGTATAGTGTCCCAATCAACAGCCGATCATATTCTTTCGCAGCAACCAAGCCATCGGGTAACGACACTCGCTGGTTGGGAGCATCACTCTTTATCATTGCCATAATCGCCGCGGCATGAGCGAAGTTTATCCTTTTCAGAGAACCATTTACTTCTCGTATGGCATGCCGTATGACTCTCCTTTGAAGAGCCGTCGGCAACTCGCTAACACCGGATACACTTAAAACAACCCCTTCGCCCCTGTCGACGTTCCGCAATTGTTGGTAGTGCTTATAGCTCACCTCCTCCAAAAACGTATCATCATCCCGCAGGATGTGCGTCATCTTGAGAATGTTTTCGGAAAACCGGTCGCCAAGCTCCCGAGACAGCTTCGGAAGCAAAGAATGTCGAATTCGATTCCGTAAATATCGCGTCATCAGATTTGAGGAGTCCTCTATCCAGGGGATATTTTCCGAACCGAGGAATTTTAGAATCTCCGCACGCCAAGTCTCAATGAGCGGACGGATGAACAGATCGTCGCGCACGGGAGGAATCCCTGCCAGGCCTCTCATGCCAGCCCCTCGAAATAACCACAAAAAAAACGTTTCCGCCTGATCGTCGGCCGTATGTCCCAGGGCAATCTTTTGTGCTCCGGTTTCCAAAGCCGCTCTCCGAAAAAAGGCATGCCTCTTTTTTCGGGCTGCTTCCTCAACGTTGCTCTGATGCGCGAGCAAGCCGCCGTCATCATCCTCGGCAATCAGAGGAACGCCGCTTTTTTCAACCTCCGCTCGCACAAATTCTGCTTCCGTTTCCGACTCCTCCCCCCGGAGCCGGTGATTATAATAAGCAGCGCTCAGAGAAATCTTCAGGCAATTCTGAAGCTGTTTCAGCGCCGTCAGAAGGGCCATGGAGTCAGGACCGCCGGAAACCGCTATCAAAACCTTGTCTTCCGGTTGCACCATGCGGTACCGTTCAATGGTCCTTTGAATATTGCTTAAGAATCGTTCAACCATATACCAATAAATAAACCCTTTCCTGCGGGGAAAGGGTTCGAAAAGGATTGGTGCTTAAATATTCAGTAATGGCGGTGCAGGGAATTGAACCCCGGACACTACGGATATGAGCCGTATGCTCTAACCATCTGAGCTACACCGCCCCACTTAATTCGTATATTAAAATATAGCTCTTCGGCCGAAAAGTCAAATAAGTTTGTCGAGCGTTTATTCCAACCACTAATTCATCTTCTCCGTCGTTATCGGCATCCGCGATGCCATAGTCCGCTATGCATCCATCAATGGTCTGCGTCTTCCAGCGCACGCCCATTTCCTCGCCGTCCCATTGAAGATCATCTATCACACCGCTCCCGTCACACCGGCCTCTGCCGAGCACCGACCAGCCCTCGGAGAAGTTTTCCGCTACGATAATATCCATCTTCCCATCAGCGTTCAAGTCTTTTGTCACCAACCGGAGGGGTATGACTGCCGTTTCATCGTCAGAATGTCCCGCCCGAATTGTCAATTCGACTTCCGTTCCCTTATACCTGTCTTCGCTTGCCCACAAAGCGGCTCCCTGGTTATCGTAACGCACCAAACGGCCACTGTTTTCCATGGTAACAAATAGTCTCTCATCGGATGTTTCCGAGCCCATAATCCCGAGACCGAAAACATTGAGTCCCGCGGGAAGTTCCCACCCCTCTGATACGCTATAGGCTCCGGAATCCCAGACCAACCGGTGAACGTCACCCTGGAAAGGTCCGTTACTTCCATAGACTTGCCCCAATAAAACCAGTCCCTCGCCGGGAACTCTCCCTACCCAAAAAAACCATTGGAGATTGCCGGCGATCTTTTCCAAACCTTCACCGTTCTGTTCCAGGACAATGCTGGAAACCGAATTGCCTCTTACGGCGCTAACGAAAATCTCGTCTTTCCCGTTCTGATTTACGTCCGCAACCTCCACCCTCAGAAAACCGGAAGCTCTCTCCCCCTGGTATTCATAAAGCCTTGTCAGATCCCCATCATTTTTCACATAGATTACCACCGTATCGTCAGTGATAACCGCGACCTCCTGCCGATTATCACCATCAACATCACCAACCGCCAATCCCCTGATCTCTTCAGGAATTTTTTCGCTCTTCCAAAAAACCGAACTTACCATCCCCGGTTCTTCGATCACCCTTTCAGCGTCAGGATGAGCCGAACCTGTGGAGGGCAAGACCGGAGCCTCAACAAAACCAACCCGGCCAGCGGAACCTTTTCTCGCTGGTTCGCCCGATAAGATCCTCTCTTCCCGCAGGGCCTCTCCCCTCCCAACCCCTTCAGAAGGAGCGCCATCGTCACGGCTTAATGCAAGCATTTTGATTCGGAGATCCTCGGCAAGACGGGAGACCCGGCTTATAACGTCGTTCGTCTCTAGTCCCTGTATGGAAAAAGGTACCCGCACCTCACGATCAAGGAACGAAATGAGATCAACATCAATATCCGTGCCGGTTCCCCGCTTCTTCACAACGCCGGTAACGATGAAATCCGTATCCAGCTGACGTGCAACCGATCGAAGTTTCTCCTCGGTCAGCGCGCCATCCGCAACCTTAAGTGCCGCCGCTATCTCGCTCTGCCCGACCAGGCAGGCCTCCCCACCGGAGGCAACCCGCGCGGAAAGAACAGCGCGGATGCCTTCCTTAAGATACGCATCACCCGCTTCGCCGACCATGGTAAAGGGCAAAACAGCTACCTTGACGGGAGAGTCTCCGAACGTCGTCTCTGTCTGAACCGAACCGAGGAGCAAAAAAAATGTGACCAAGAGTACTCCCTTGGTCAATAGATCAGCCGCCTTCTCTTTTTTCATGGTCGACAATGCTTGTTAATCTTACTGGGGGACCAGGATTTGAACCTGGGTACTCAGATCCAGAGTCTGATGTCCTGCCGCTAGACGATCCCCCAAACAGTAACCGCAAAAGAATCCTGATTTTTCGGCAAACTTCCCTTGCCGTCTGCCGGACTCTTAATCTATATTTACTTGACGAAACAAGGAAGTCAAGGTAAATTACCTACTAATTTTGTCGGCTAATTGTCAAGCAGAAAAAACACCACAGCAAAAATTGTCAAGACTGCTCGGTCATGGATAAAACCGGAATCGTCAGGGATGAATTTTATAAGAGACACGATATGGGCGCCTTTCACCCCGAAAGCCCCCGACGCCTCGAAGTAATCTATTCCATGCTTGACGATGATGATATTCGAGAACGACTTGTCCCCATTGCCTCTCGGGAGGCCTCGGAAGAGGAAATAACCTCGATCCATACTCCTGAATACTATCGCCTCGTTGCGGGCACAGCCGCCTCTGATTATCTCACCCCCCTTGATCCCGATACCTCGGCCTGCCGGGACACCTTTGAAGCCGCCCTCTTAGCAGCCGGAGGGCTCCTGGAACTGGTAGAAGCAGTCCAGGAAAACCGTCTTCCCAACGGCTTTGCCTTGGTCCGGCCACCAGGCCATCATGCCGAGGCGGGCTTTGCCATGGGGTTTTGCATTTTCAACAATCTCGCCATTGCCGCCAGCCGGCTGATTTCACATTACGGCCTCGACCGTGTTCTGATCGTCGACTGGGATTTACACCACGGAAACGGCACCCAACATTCCTTTTACGGTAATCACCAGGTCTTATACTTTTCAACCCATCAATCGCCGTATTACCCGGGCACCGGAAGTTTCGAGGAAACCGGCACCGGCAGGGGAAAGGGATATACGGTCAATGTTCCCCTGTATCCGGGTGCCGGTGATTACGACTATGTGATGATCTTTAAGGAAATTCTTCAGCCTCTTGCCCGGGAATTTAAACCGGATTTTATTTTGGTATCGGCCGGGTTCGATACCCACTTCAGTGATCCCTTGGGGAGCATGAGGGTGACGCCGCAAGGGTACGCCGGCTTGACCCGAATGCTGTTGGATAGTGCAGACGAGCTTTGTCAAGGACGGCTGGTTCTCACTTTGGAGGGCGGCTACTCCCTGGAAGCGCTTCGCCAATCGGTTAAGGCGGTGCTTCTGGAATTATCGGAAGGCCGCGCCGGTCCTTTTGACATGACCCGACACCAGATTCAAAAAAGCTCCTATGAAATCGATTCCGTTATTCAGCGTGTTAAAGCAATCCAGAAGGAATTCTGGAACTGTTTTTAATCCGCCCTCTGTGGGAGTGACCCTGGCACCAGACGGTGATCACGAAGAAAATTAGACCCTTTCCGTAACATTCTCCACCTCCCTCACAGCCTCAGGAACAACCGAGGCACTGAGCGTGGTTTGATACACCTGAGCAAATGGAATGGGCGAGTCACCTTTTCAGAAAAGAGTTGAAACAAAAAAAGAGATGGAAGATTTTGATCGAATAAAGCGTTTGCCTCCTTACGTCTTGGGATTGGTCAACGATCTGAAGCATCAAGCCCGAAGAGAGGGAGAAGATATAATTGATCTGGGCATGGGGAACCCTGATATTCCCACCCCGAAGCCGATTGTAGACAAATTGATCGAGGCGGCCAAGAACCCTCGCAATCACCGCTACTCCGCCTCACGCGGCATCTACAAGCTGAGAACCGCCATTTGCGACTGGTACAAACGCCGATTTGACGTAGACCTCGACCCTGAGACCGAGGCGGTGGTCACTATCGGGAGCAAGGAAGGCCTCTCTCATCTGGTTTTGGCGACAATCACCCGGGGAGATATGGTATTCGTGCCGGATCCAACCTATCCGATCCACTCCTACTCGGTTAGTATTGCCGGAGGAGACCTGATGAGCATTCCCATGAGGAGCTGTGAAAGCTTTTTCGACGAACTCGTAACGGCCACAAAGCGAACCTGGCCTCATCCGAAGATGTTGATTATATCCTTTCCTCACAATCCCACCACCGCGGTTGTGGATATCGACTTCTTCACAAGGATAGTGGCCTTGGCCCGGGAACATGGATTTAAGGTAGTTCACGATTTTGCCTATGCGGATTTCGTATTCGACGGATACAAAGCGCCCAGCTTCCTGCAAGTCGACGGTGCCCGCGAGATAGGGGTTGAGATTTTCACCCTCTCCAAGAGTTACAGCATGGCGGGATGGCGCGTCGGCTTCGCCGTCGGTAACCGAGACATTATCAGCGCCCTCACCAGACTGAAAAGCTACTGCGATTACGGAATATTCCAGCCAATCCAGATCGCCGCCATTATCGCCTTGAACGAAAACCAACAGTGCGTTCATGACATCGTATCCATTCACCAGAAGCGGCGGGACGCGCTCATCACCGGGCTGGCACGAGCCGGGTGGAGTATACCGAAGCCAAAAGGCACAATGTTCGTCTGGGCAAGGATTCCCGACAGTCATCGCCACATGGGATCATTGGAGTTCTCCAAATTTCTTCTTTCGGAAGCCAAGGTGGCGGTTGCTCCCGGAATCGGCTTTGGGGAACACGGGGAAGGGTTTGTTCGATTTGCGCTGGTCGAAAATGAACACCGGATTAAACAAGCGGTTCGCGGCATTCGTTCCGCTCTTAAAAAATGAGGTCACATGAAAACAATTGAAATCGGCGTTATCGGTCTCGGCACCATCGGAACCGGGGTAGTCAAAATCCTCCGGGACAACCGGGAGATAATAGAAGGCCGTGTAGGTACTAAAATCATGGTCAGCAAGATTGCCGATTTAGACACAACCACCGATCGCGGGATTTCTCTCGACCCGTCAATCCTTACCACCAACGCCATGGATATTGTCAACGATCCGCGGATTTCCGTGGTGGTCGAATTGATCGGGGGGGAGGAGCCTGCCGCCACGTACCTCTTGGAGGCAATCGCCAAGGGAAAGCACGTGGTGACTGCCAACAAAGCCTTGCTTTCGGCACGAGGGGCGGAGATATTCCAGGCATCATTCGATCGGAAGGTCGATATCGGCTTCGAGGGGAGCGTCTGCGGCGGCATTCCTGTGATTCAGGCCATTAAGGACGGATTTTCAGCGAACCGAATAACCTTGCTCTTCGGAATTCTCAACGGAACCGCCAACTATATCCTCACCAAGATGACCGATGAAGGCCGAACCTTTCAGGAAGTATTACAGGAGGCGCAAGAATTAGGGTATGCGGAAGCCGATCCCGCACTTGACGTGAACGGAACCGATTCCGCCCATAAACTGTCTATTTTGTTATCCTTGATTTACGGAAAACAGTTTACCGCGAGCGAGATTCATACCGAGGGAATAACCACTATCACTCCTCTCGATATAGAATTTGCTCAGGAATTGGGGTATCGCATCAAGTTACTGGCACTATTTAAGGACGACCAAGGTGCCATCGAAGCCCGTGTCCATCCTACCCTCATTCCCCAAGATTCACTCCTCGCCCATGTCAAGGGAGTCTACAATGCGGCCTTCATCTGCGGAGACGCCGTCGGACCCACCATGTTCTACGGCCGGGGAGCGGGAATGATGCCCACGGGCAGCGCGGTGGTCAGCGACATCATCCACATTTGCCGCAATATCCTCAAGGGGTCGCATGACCAGGTCGTGCCCATCGTCACCCGGAACGACCGGCAGCTCCGGCTTAAGAGCACAAATCTAGTCAAGACGAAATACTACCTTCGATTCTCTGCTCAAGATCGACCCGGCGTGCTCTCCCAGATTTCCGGCATCCTAGGAAAATACAGCATCAGCATCGCTTCGGTTATTCAGAAAGGGCGTGAAGTGTTCGGTGCCGTTCCCATTTTCATGCTTACCCACGAAGCGGTTGAGGAGAACATGAAAGGCGCCCTCAAGGAAATCGATGCTCTTCCGGTAACGTCGGCAAAAACCATGGTGCTCAGGATCGAAGACGAATTCGACGCGTTGATATGAACCTCCTGACGCACAGCCAAAAAGAGAGTACTCTATGAAATATCTTGTCTTGCTCGGAGACGGTATGGCTGATTATCCCATGGAGGAATTGAATGGGAAGACTCCTCTCATGGTGGCCCGTACCCCGGCCATGGATTTTCTCGCTGCCAACGGTACCCTTGGACGTGTCCAGACCGTACCCGAGGGATTCCCGCCGGGAAGCGACGTGGCCAATTTGTCAATTATGGGGTATGATCCCGGTGTTTACTATACCGGCCGCGCCCCCCTCGAAGCGGCGAGCCTCCGGATTCCCCTCAATCCCCGCGATGTCGCCTTTCGGTGCAACCTTGTGACCTTGGTTGAGAAAGATGGCGATCTCATCATGGAGGACTTCAGCGCCGGCCACATACCGACCGACGAGGCCCGGCAGGTAATTGCCGCCATCGCCGACGCCTTAGGCAATGACGAGATTTCCTTCCATGCCGGGGTCAGTTACCGACACGTTATGGTGTGGAAGGATGGCAATGATCGTCTCCAAACCACGCCGCCTCATGACATCTCCGGGAAACCCGTCAGCCCCTATCTTCCCCAGGGGGAAAATGCCCGATTCATAACCTCTCTTATGGAGCGCTCCCGAGAGGTATTGATCCACCATCCCGTCAATGAACACCGAAGAAAAGAAGGCCGTAATCCCGTTACTTCTATTTGGCTCTGGGGTCAGGGTAAAGCCCTCAGCATACCGTCGTTTCAAGAACGATATCACCGCTCGGGCGCGGTCATCTCCGCTGTTGACCTGATAAAAGGCATCGGCCTTTCCGCGGGCATGGAGACAATCGACGTTCCCGGTGCAACCGGCTTTCTCGACACCAACTACCGAGGCAAAGCCGAATATGCCCTTTCCGCTCTTGATACCAAGGATTTTGTATTCGTCCATGTGGAAGCCCCGGATGAAGCCGCCCACAACGGCAGCCTCAAAGACAAGATTGCCGCCATCGAGGATTTCGACGGCAAGGTCGTGGCCACAGCTCTTGAAGGGATCAAGCAGTATCCTTCCTTTCGGATATTGGTTCTGCCGGATCACGCAACGCCCATTAGCTTAATGACTCACACGGCGGACCCGGTCCCGTTCGTTATTTATCCTCCTGTTGGTAACCGCACCGAAATCAAGGCCGCCGGATTCAATGAAGCATCGGCTGCTCAGACAGAGTTGTTCCTCCGCGATGGGCATAAGCTGATGGATTTTTTTATTTTTGGCGAGGTGAAATAAAGCGGCATGCTCTTCATCTCTCGGCCTTTAAGGCGAGCACGCCGTTATAAGAAAACTATTGACAAAGAACCTTAACTAAACAATAATACACTTTCTATTGCGGGGTGGAGCAGTCTGGTAGCTCGTTGGGCTCATAACCCAAAGGTCTCAGGTTCAAATCCTGACCCCGCTACCTAATAGAATCAAGGCCTTAGGGGATTTCTTAAGGCCTT
>JAFGRE010000112.1 GCA_016935335.1 Deltaproteobacteria bacterium | reverse complement strand
GAGTCAATCGAGGGTGATCCCTGTGACTTACGGGATAGTTGAACTGCCAAAATTAGAGACAAGAGAAGAAAGGCTAAGGGCAATACCTGGGCGGCCCAGCGGCCTTTATGAGGAAGACCTGCCTTTACTTTATAAGGTGATAAAAGAAGAGCACGATCGACTTGGGGTAAAGAGACTCGGGAGGTAGAGGAATGAGCCGCAGAGACTATCGAATTATAGATGTTCTTTTGAGCCAGCTTCTTGCATTACTTCTCGCTTCGCAAGTCTATGCACTCGGCACAGACACACATGCTAGCATAAATCATTATGTTGTTCGGATGGCTCCCACTGACTTTTCTTTGGATAGACACCTCAAAGCTCAGCTAGATATAACTGAGGGCATTGAAACGGAGTTGCTAGCACCGTTGAACGGGAAGTGGCCGAACTACAAAATCTGGGAATGGTTTAGAGAGGGAGGAATCTTAGAAGACAGCCCCTGGTATTATACTGATACTCGTTCAAGACACCACTATCACAATCCGTTGAACGACCAGGGGTTCAGCGGCATAGCCGGAGCCGGCATTATCTCTGGCGAATCTGCCATCACCTGGTCCCAGAAACCTCCGGAAACGCAAAGTCCGGACGGCTTTTACTCCTGGAATGATGTCAGGGGTTATTTCTACGAGGCGCTCACAGCATCGGATCAAATCACCAAGGAGAGAAAGTTTGCCGAGACCTTCCGGGGTCTCGGACAACTTATGCACCTGATCCAGGACATGTCGGTACCTGAGCACGTGAGAGATGACGGACACTATCTAGGAGCGGCCCACCTTGCCACCCATTATGAGCAATGGGTCGCAGATACGAGTAATGTGCGGGTTGATCCTGAGGACGGTATCCTTTCCGTAAGCGGCGTAACTATTGAACCTCTTTTTTTCCACTTTGCGGAGCTAAAAAATCCAAGCCCGTTTCCGTCCACGGCACCGGTTCCTGTGGCAAATTTATTCGATACGGGCCGATATGGATGGCCTGAAATATCAGATCTGCCGGATCCTTCAGTCACCAAGGATAATGCTATCGGCCTTTCCGAATATACGAACGCCAATTTTCTTAGTCCTGACACAATGTTTACAACGCAGTTTCCATACCCGCTGGCTGATGAATGCATTGTAAGGGTGGACGGCCGAAACGGCCGGAAATATTTGGCGAGCCGAGGAAGCGGCCAGCAGGTTGACCACCTGGCATCTGTCGGTTGGCTGTATTTCTATCGAATGAAATATTTTCCCGAGGACTATCTTTTTCTTCCCCTCGGTTTGGATTCCCTGTGTTATGAGGAATATGCTTCTCATCTTATTCCTCGTGCTGTCGGATATTCTGCGACTTTTCTGAAGTATTTCTTCAGGGGGGAGTTGAGCGTCCAGGAGTATCCGATTTACAGTGAGGATTACCATGCCGTGACCGGTGTGAGGTTGCGGATAAAAAATGTCACTCCAAGTGGTGAGGCCATGAGAAACGGCATTTTTTCGGTATCGTGCGGCTATGTAGCGGAATCGGGAGAAGAGGTGTCTTTGCGTGTAGAGGATTACCAGGTTCTTGAGCTGTTGCACGGCGGTGAAACAGAGCATCAATTTATTTTTGAGAATGATCAGAGTGTACCGATAGATCGTTTCGGCTCAATAAAATGTATGCTTGTTTTCAAGGGGGATCTTGGAAATGAAATACAGGCGACCGATGCAGAGGGAAACGTGGCCTCTTTCGGGGCGGTGGTAGGCAAAGCCTTCACTTTATCCAAATTCGATGAACCTTGGGATGGGACCCTGGCCGGTAATTATGAATGGTATCATACCTATGCCTACACTCAGCTCGAAAATGGGGAAACGTATAATGGCATTGGAAGCTTGATTAAAGAGAATATCCGATGGGCCGGCTACTCAACTCCCCGGGTCAATGAATCCTATGTCTTGTTCAAGGATGGACAGAGTTCTGATGGGCTGTATATTTCAGCGAAGAGCCGCCTTCAGTTCAAGATCGATGAATTATGGATCAATGCCGTTCCTCCGGCCCCTGAAGGAATGACGACGAATTTGCAGGCTCTGGAGCTCCATTTTAATCAGGGACGTCATTTCCAGTTTTCTCAGGAAGGACAGTTCATGTATTTTAACGATACGACGGCATACGCGGTATTTCCTTTGGGAGTTCCGATTGATTTGGGAATTTATGAATTATTTGAAGCAGCTTCGATAGATATTCCAAAACCACTCTATCTTCAATATATTAATTTTATCCAACAGTTGTTGATGCTGGAGGAGCCTTCGACGGAAGAACATTTGCAGCGTATGAAAGTGGATTACATCAGAATCGTGGAACCTCAAGAGTGAGTGGTCGCGTGGGAACCGGCACAGGGCCGCAAGGTCGGCGGCGTTCGTGTGCCTTTTTAGTACTTGTAAACCCGTTGAATAAAAAAAATGTACTATCGAACGATAGTTTTCACATTAATGCTATTACTGGGGGCGTTTTCAACTCATGCTCGGGAAAAGCTCATTACCTTGATTCACACCAATGACCTTCACTCCCACATCATGCCTTTTGCGCCGGAGCGGGATTATGTACCGGCCGAGATCAACGCGGATCAAACGCTTGGCGGTTGGGCCAGGATCGCCACGCTGATCAAAAAAGAACGAGCCGGACGGACCACCCACCCGGTATTCGTCTTGGATGCCGGCGATTTCACCATGGGATCGCTTTTTCACATGTTGAGCCGAGAGGAAGCCTTCGAGTTGGAACTCATGAGTGAAATCGGCTACGACGTTATCACCTTGGGCAACCACGAGTTCGATCTTTTTCCCAGGGGACTTGCGGCTGTCATCAACACCGCCCACAGGAAGGGCAAAATGCCCGAGATTGTTTTTACCGGTGCTCTTTTCAGCGAAGAAAGCAGCAAGGATGACGCGCTGGAGCTAGTTTTCAGCGGAGGTCTTGTCAAGCCCTACACAGTTCACGAAGCGGGAGGTTTGCGGATTGGCCTTTTCGGACTGATGGGCCGGATTGCCGCGGAAGACGCTCCTTTTGCCTCACCGGTAAGGTTTCGGGATCCTGTGGAAACAGCCCGAGAGATGGTTCAGATCCTACGTGAGAAAGAAAAGGTCGATGTGGTCGTTTGCTTGTCTCACAGCGGGCTTTATATCGGTGAGACATCAGAGGATGAAGATCTTGCACGAAAGGTTTCGGGGATCGACGTCATCATAAGCGGGCACAGCCACACTTATCTGGATGAACCGCTGGTGGTTGAAAACACCCTCATCGTTCAGGCCGGGGAGTATGGGAAAGCGGTGGGGGTCATGGATCTCTCATGGGATGGAAAAAAACTGCATAAGAGGGATTACCGGCTTGTGCGTGTAGACGATTCAATACCCGCGGATCGCTCGACTCAAGCGAAGATAGATTTGTTTGTTCGCATGATTGATGAGCGAGTGCTGAGGGAACGCGGACTAGGGTACCGGCAGGTAATCGGGAGAACCGATTTTGACCTGACCATTGCAGAGAAGGAGTCCACACTGGGTAACTTAATCGCCGATTCCATTCGCTGGTACGTGAACAAGCACGATTACAACACTTCGGATCCAGTGACAAAGGTAAGAGTTGCCATTGAGGCCAACGGCGTGATCCGAGACGACCTCTTGGCCGGGAAAACGGGAAAGCTCACCGTAGCTGACGTTTTCCGAACGATCCCACTGGGGATCGGCATGGACGATACCATGGGCTACCCACTGGTGACCTGTTATGTTTACGCTTCGGAAATAAAGAAAGCCATGGAGATCGTTACCAGTGTTTATCCTCGCAAGGGGAATGCTTACTTTCTGCAGGTGTCCGGGATTAAGTTTGCCTACAACCCCTATCGTGCTATCTTTGACAGGGTGACCGATGTCTGGATAGGGTCGGAAGAAGATGGATATGAGCCTCTGGACTATTCTTCATCCAATAAAACCTTATACCGTGTGGCGGCTAACATTTACGATACCACATTCCTAAAGGTCATAGGAGGATTTACTTACAACCTCCTCAAGATTGTACCCAAGAACCGGAATGGAGAGCCGATCGACGATCTGGCAGCTTACAGGGTCGACGCAGACAAGACCGGCGAAGGCATCCAGGAGCTTAAGGAATGGGTAGGGGTGCTCGAGTACATCCGCAGTTTTGAAGACCGCACGAATGACGGCTTGCCGGATATCCCGGAAAAATATCGCAAACCGCTGGGCCGCATTGTAAAAAATGAAAGCATGAACCCGGTTAATTTGCTTTCCCGGGGTGCGGCGGTTACCTGGGTGATTTACGGGATTCCCGTGCTGATCCTGGTGGGCCTGGGCCTTACGACATCGGTTGTGGTTAAGCGGATCCGGCGAAAAAAGAGGGGCCTTTCCGGGGACATCCGTCCTCTGTAAATCAGGTATAGGGGAAGCTTTTCCAGAAGTCCTTGTCTTTGGATTTCCAGTCGGATTGGAATTTCTTGTCGTAGTAGGACTCAAACCGGTCCAACCATCGCCACCACGTATTTTTTTGTGTCTTGGTAGCTTGAAGAACATCTTCTAAGTAATCGGATATATTAGCGATTTTATCCTTTGGAACGTACAACGCAGCCCCTCGGTTGTAAGACTGCATCGTATGCTCGGGGCTAAGCGCATGGGCCGTCAGCATGACGGGGATAACCTTTTTTTCTTTGGCTATTTCCAGGAGCTTATAGCCGTCAACGCCCATTATGTCCAGAATCGCTATGTCAAATTGCTCTTTCTCCAGAAATGCCTTTGCTTGCTCGAAACTGGAGGCTTTTTGAAGTTTACAATCGGAAAGAAGTTCTTCCAGAGTCTCGAGGATGTCAGGTTCATCGTCTACAATGAGAACCCTTTTCCCATCCAACAGTGATTTTTCCATCGTGAAGCCTCCCGGGAAATTTTTAGTCGATCATAGTCTATTTCTTTTCACATTGCAAAAAAGATTTAACT
>JAFGRE010000111.1 GCA_016935335.1 Deltaproteobacteria bacterium | reverse complement strand
TACCCCGGTGATTTCACCTTTGTCTGAGCGACGGAGATTTCAGCGGTTGCTGAAAAACTGCTGAATTCCAAAAACTTGGCGCCGAAGTATTTCCTATGAGCTTTGATAGTTTTTTCGTCCATAAGATGTGAAATGATCATGAACTGTCAAAGCGAGCAGAGAGCAGGGGATCACGGAGGAAAGAGAGTTGATCATTACGTAAAAATACTGAGAAATCCAAAGGGGAGACCGATAATTACCGTATCACTCGGAAGGATGCCTTCTTTCCGGGAGACAGGGCAGCCGAAAGATAAACAGATTTGACCTTTTTGAACGGTAGCCGCAATAATACCTCCGCACAGTGAAAGGAAAGTGGAAAGCTCAAGCGTTGGGCCTTCCCCATGGACTTCCTGCCAGCGGCGTAGGAGGGCCATTGCCTTTTCAGGGGGTACAAAACAGAGAATCATGTCTGGCTTTGGCTGTTTTCCCAAGGTGAGACCGGTGATGGGACGGTCAAAACGCGGTACCGACCTCAAAGCTTTACGAGCTGCCGGAAAGGAGACTCCCGTTTTTTCGGATATATTCCGGGCGAGAATTTCGTCATTATCGGTCAATCCTAACGACCGGCGTGCACCGGCACAGTCGATATTTTCAATTGACAGAACAGTACGCTTATTGAAGGATTCAGCCACCGCTTGGCACAGCGACATTTTCCCTTTAATACGTCCACCGGGGGGCAGTGAATCACTATGAATGCTTACGCCGGTCCACCGGCATCCGATATACTTCTCGATGCCATCTGCCTTCTTCATATAATCTCCTGTGACGGAAAAGATGATTGTTATCAGGAGGAACTGAAAAAACTCCTTGACTGCTGATTTTTTTGTCTTAGGGCTTCAGAGACGTGATTTATGTTGTAATTCCTGCTCAAGTGCATCCAGAAAGGGTTCCACTATATTTCGGATCTGTTCACGCTTTGATTTACTCAACGATCCGTGCCAGAAAAGGGCTAGGTGTTTGCCGACGGCCATGTGCTCCGGTTTGGAGAAAAGCGTCTTGCCGAATCCGATTAAATAGTGACGGCGACTTCCAAGAACTTGCACAAAATATACCTGGGATAAATTGTTTTCAATGCAAATCTGCCTGGCGAGTTCACCCAGACGTTGTTTTGTTGTTTTTGCTATCATTTTTAAAAATGCTCTCAGAAGTGAAGATCTCGCTGGTTTTCTTCTTCGTCTTTCAAGTGTTTCCGGACCCGAGACGCCAGTACCGGCACGTGCTCATTAAGCCAACGCAGATATGTCGGAATAATGACGGTAGTGCCGATTTCGCGGGTCTTGGGGCTAGCGTAGTCGAGAAGGTATTCCTTGAAGGTCAGGATTCCGTTGGCGATACAGAAATTTTTAACCGTCGCATGCTTTGCCAAGGGCATAAAATTTGCTCCGGTTCGTCCTTCGCGGTACCCGGCTGTGCAAAAGGAAGGAAGGTAGCCGTTTTCGCATAAGTCATAAATGAAATCGTCAAGGCTTCGGGTATCAGTGATTTGAAACTGTTCCTTCTCGGGAATATGTTCCCGTTTCATTTCCGCATATCCTCCCACGGCGATTCGTGTGCCGGCGTCCATCTGGGAAACTCCACCTTTGCGAATAATCTCCCTTCTTAATGGGGGTGTTTCCCTGGCAGTCAGTATCGAGCCGGTATAAGGACACATCAAACGTACAATCGCCACTATTTTGGCAAAGTTTTTATTATTTACCAGATACGGGGACGTGGTTGTCAATGGAGTGCTTAGAGCCGAGACCATTCGCGGATAGGATATGGTGTGAGGGCCGATGCCAAATTCCTTTTCCAAAGACATGGCATGACAGAGAAGACCCAGCAACTCATACCGCCAGTCATAAAGGCCGAATAATACCCCGATGGCTACATCGTCTATACCGCCCTCCAGTGCCCGGTGAAGCCCGAATAACCGCCAAAGGTATTGGCCCTTCAACGTATTGGAGGGGTGAACCCTGCGGTAGGTATCATAATGATAGGTCTCCTGGAAGACTTGATACGTGCCGATACCAACGGAGTGGACCTCTTCGTATTCATCCGTGAACAAGGGGGCGGCGTTGATATTAACGCGCCTGATTTCACCGGTGCCATTCCTGGTAGCATAGACTTTTTGAATGCTTTTGCACATATAACGGTAATCACTTGAAGGATGTTCGCCATAAACTACGATCAGACGCTTATGCCCGACGTCGACCAGAGCTTTTATTTCTTGTTCAATCTCATCCATTGATAGGGTTCTGGTCCGTATGGAACGGTTGCCGTGCCGAAAGCCACAATAGGCACAGTTGTTCACGCAGGGACTGGAAACATAAAGCGGAGCGAACAGCACGATGCGATTTCCATATACCTTTTGCTTAATCCAATCGGCGGTCTCAAAAAGTGCTTCCCACAACTCGGGATCCTTTGTGTTGGCGAGGACAGCTACATCTCGAGGTGCAAGCATTATTCCCTTCGGAGTATTGGCACGCGCCTTCTCAATGACCGCGAGGGTTTCCTTGGTTTCAGGTTGGGTATTATCTTCCAAAAGCGCCTGGATTTGACGATCATCAATAAAGGACTTATAGGGCATGGCTGCCTGCCACTTCATGACCCTCGCCAACCGTTCATTGCGCCACCTTTCTTCATGTGGGCTTAGCATGTATGTTGCTCCCTCATCAATCATCAGTTTCCCAGGCTCGCTTTCTCGATTGGATTTATCGACAGACGGATCGCATCCTTGAGGATGGAACAGGAAGCGGTCTATGAGCCCGGAGTGGAATTGGTTTTGCCGCCCTTAACCACATAGTATATGGATTTGTTTGTGCTTTGAGCGCTAATCCGGCCTGTTCGCAGGAGTATTCCGAGGTATTTGGCGACTTCGTTACGATGCATGCCGTATACCTGGGCGATCTCTTGTGCAGTGCAGGGGCGGCGTTCCAACATTGCCACTATGGTATCCTCGTTTGCGCGCCTACCATGTGACGGATCGGCAATGAAGTCAGCAATGATTTCCGCCTTCGGAGAAAACAGCGCGGCTCTCGATTCGAGGTCTTCTCTGGATAATGGTGCGACAAAGTCCTCCGCCGGGGGACGAACAGCCGTATTGAGGTGTATCCGATCCGGCCTGATTTGCTGTGCTAAGGCGGCAATTTTTCTGAGGTCGGAGCGAAGCGAGTTTATCCCCGGCACCAGGAAAACTTCGAGCCATAATGCGCCTTTGAATTCAGCGCGAAACGCCATTTGTCCCCTGATTACCGTATCAAGGCGCAGGCTGTCATGGGGGCGATTCACCGAACCGAAGGATGATTGATCCCAGGCACTGAGAGAAACTTTCACCACATTGGCCTGAGCGGCGGTATCACGCACCTCCGAAAGGTGCAACATGGTCCCGTTGGTTAAAAGCACGGCGGGAATGCTGCTGTGAGCACGTATATACGCCAGCACCTCGCCAAAGCGGGAATGAAGCGACGGCTCTCCGGACCCTGCAAGGGTGATATAATCTGCCCGACCCCCTCTTCGCAACCAGTGGCCGAGTTCTTCAACCACTGCGTCAGTGGGCACGTATTCTTTTCGAGCGACGGTTTTTTGCTGCGTTCGCCCCAACTGGCAGAAAACGCAATCCAGACTGCACGTTTTATAAGGCGTCAGATCAACGCCGAGGGATCGACCGAACCGGCGAGACGGCACGGGACCAAATAGATAGCGATACGATCCCGCCATAACAATGCTCCTTGCTGCGGATAGACCTCCGGGCATTGCGGAGGTCTATCCTGATTGAACGAATTCAGTTCACGGATCCCAGTTGTCCTATTCTTTCGCTAGTTCCGCTTCCAGCTCGGTCATTCGTTTCTTGATGCCTTCCAGGGTTTCGGCAAGATAGTCCGCCTGATTTTTCAAGGCGTCCATTTCCTGTTGTTTGGTCGGTCCCGGCGTGAACGGTACGGTAGCGGCGGTGGGGACAGCCCCATAGGGCATCCCGGAGGCCCCGTACCAGCCGTAAGGCATGGACGACCACCGTCCTCCGCGCCCCGCTCCGCGTCCTCCCCGGAAGCCAAAACCAAATCCGTATCCACCGTAGCCGCCGTATCCACGACCCGGAATTGGGTTTGCAAAACCCGGAATAGCATAGCCGGCACAATAACCGGCCCCTCGTCCTGTTATGGGCCCGAAACCCGCAGGCCCTGTTCCATCTCCGCGTGGCATAGTTTTACCTCCTTTATTGTTGAATATATTGTTATTACCTGTTTTTGCCGCGACCTCCCCGAAGACTCCAAATCCTCCGCCGCGACGCTGTCCTCGGCTCTTTTTCCCCCGCCCAGCTTTCTCTCGGATGGTCAAAACCACCGAGAAAGGTAGGGGGAAGGGAGACCAATATAGGGCACTCCCAAAGCCCCATACCATCCATAAGGCATGGCCCGTCGTCGTCCTCTCCGCCCTCCCCGGAAGCCGAAACCTAATCCGTATCTGCCGTAAGCGCCGTATCCACGCCCCGGAAGCGGGTTTGCAAATCCCGGAACAGCATAACCGGCGCAATAGCCGGCCCCTCGTCCTGTCATGGGCCCGAAACCCGCAGGCCCTGTTCCATCTCCGCGTGGCATAGTTTTACCTCCTTGCGGTTGAATGTATTGTTCTTACCTGTTTCCGCCGCGCCCCTTACGACTCTTCCCCCCTCCGCCGCGACTTTGCCCTTGTCTACTGTCTTGTCCTAAACCCAAAAAGTTGCTGACGCGAACGCCAAGGTTCTGAATGAACGTTTGTCTTTCAGCAGGGGTAGGCTGCTTGCTTGTACCTTCGCCAGATCCCCGCCGTTTACCCCTGAAAGAATCCTGGCCCCGCGGTCCGGAGCCATCCCGATTCGGCATGGCCGTCTCCTTTCATTTTATAAGGTTAGAATAATTTTGTGCTCAACCGCGACCGCCTCGGAAGCGTCTTCGTCGCATGGGCTGGATTCCCGGCATTTGGAAAGTGCGGCGTGACAAGGTTCCTTTAAGATAGGCGTCAAGCACGTTTTCGATGTCACCGGTGACAAAGGAAATAATCTGAATGCCATACGCCTGAATAAGATTTTCATATAGTTGCGACATAGCGCCGCAAATGAGAACACGTACACCGAGATCAGCCAGCAGCGCGGCACGAGCATGAGGCAATTCTACATAAAAGGGCACATAGTGCTTATTGACGATCATTCCTTTTCTAATATCAATGACCACGAGCATTGACGCAGAGTCAAGCACCGGTGAAATCCGATTTTCCCAGACGGTGAGAGCCACTTTCATCTATTACGCACCTCTGATAAAATATTAAGCAATAAATATGCCATAACAATAGGAGGCATTGTCACTGCCGATTAAGCCATTTATTATTCAGCTATTAGAGAGTAAACGGCGAGCACAAGAATGCGCGGGGGATTAACAAAGAGTAGCAAGAGTGCAATGAATAATCAAAATAGAGTCGCATTAGTAAGACTCTATGGTTTTTTTCTACGATGGGTACGACCGTCAATTTTGGGGAGTCTGATGCCCAGTGCATTGATTTTTCGAAACAGCGTACTCTTATGAATGCCCAGTTCACGGGCTGCGGCTAATCGGTTGTAATCGTTTCGTTTGAGGGCAGTCGTTATTTCATTTTCCTCTGCTGATTTTACTGCTGCGCCGATCGTTTTGGTTCTCGGGGGGGAGGGGATGGTAGGTATCAATGTTCCCGGTAAATGATGTGGCTCAATTTGTCCTTTGGGGCAAAGCACCAGGGCATGTTCAATGATATTTTCCAATTCTCGTATATTTCCGGGATAGGTATGAGCCATAAGGATTGCAAGTGCATCGCGACTTATCCCGGCAATGTTTCGGTTGCGCAGATTGTTGAAACGAGTGATGAATCGTTCCACGAGGAGCGGGATATCTTCCCGGCGGTCTCGTAATGGAGGAAGATCGATTCGCACCACATTAATGCGGTAAAAGAGATCCTGGCGAAACGTCCCCTCTGCCACCAACGCGGAAAGATCCTTGTTGGTGGAAGCAATAACGCGTACATTCGCTTTTACTGGAATTATTGCACCGAGGGGCATGAACTCTCGCTCCTGCAGGACACGCAAGAGTCGCACCTGAAATGCCGGGCTTACGTCACCAACTTCGTCGAGAAAAAGGGTTCCCCCCTCTGCAAGAGCAAAGCGGCCCGGTTTGTCCCTTGTTGCGTGAGTAAACGCGCCCGCTTTATAGCCGAAGAGTTCCGATTCCAGCAGCGTGTCGGGAAGGGCGCCGCAGTTCATTGCTATAAAAGGCCTTATCCGGCGGGGACTTAAGTCATGCAGTGCCCGAGCCATCAGTTCTTTACCGGTTCCAGTTTCACCTTGAAGCAATACCGTGCTATAACTGTCGGCTATCTGCGGTAGCACGGCAAATACCTTTTTCATCGACGCACTACGGCTCACAATATCTCCCAAGTGAAAGCGGTCTTCCAGCTCTTTACGGAGTTGCTCGACAGTACTCATATCCCGAAAAGTCTCGACACCACCGACGACGATGCCGCTTTTGTCTTTCAAAAGAGAGGTGCACACAACAACGGGGACGCGACGCTTTCTGTTATTGACAATATACGTAGAGGTATCGACAAAGGGTTTGCCTTGTTTCATCGTCCGGCGCAATGCGCAGTCTCTTTCGCACATATTTGAACGAAAAACCTCCCAGCAATGCCTGCCGATTGCCTGATCTCGAGGAATTCCGGTGATTGTTTCGGCTGCTCGGTTAAACGATGTTATGTGCCAGGTGTGATTAATAGTGAAAACTCCATCGGAAATATTCTCGAGGATGATGTCTGTGACGTTACGAGAAAGTAAGGAGTACTTTTTGTTTAAGCCACCGGCCATATATAACTGTTCTCAGAGACTGCCTGATGGGATTCCATGGTTAGTTGCCAGCTGTAAGTACAGAGTACATCATTCGGTCTGGAAATCCAAACAGAAGCTTCAGAGGCTAAGAAAGGGGGGAATCAAACCGTCCCAAAAGCAGCAAGATAGCTGGATTAATTGTTGCATTTTTCCAAGGGATTGTTACATTAACTTAATTATTTCCAGCCGATAAAGATCTAGTGGTTGATGGGATTTGCTTCGTTGTCGGTGGCATCGTGCTTATTACATGTTTTGAGAAGTTTGATCTCAAGGAAAGGGGGATGAATGGCCGCAAAAAAGGCTATGGTATCTAAGCTTGGAGGGTATACGGTGTTCGGCCTCGCCACACTTTTCGGGCCGGGAAGTGTCGTTGCTTTTTTTGTTTTTCTCTTTGCAGGATCGCCGAACCTGATTAGGCTGGAACTCGGTGAAGTGGGGTTGCTCAGCTTCGATGCGATTCTCTGCGTGGTTTTTTTTCTTCAACACAGTTGCATGATTCGAAGATCCTTCCGCCGATGGGTGGGAAAACGTCTTCCAGATCATTACGATGGCGCCTTCTTTGCCATTGCTTCGGGGATCGTGCTCCTGGCGTTTCTCGTCTTATGGCAGGAGTCGATGACCACAGTGGTGACCTTCCAGAACAGTAGCCGCTGGTTTTTTCATAGCCTCTATTTCCTGTGTTTGGCAGGGTTTGGGTGGTGTCTTTGGGCACTCGGGTCCCTGGACCCTTTTGGTATCCAGCCTCTTTTCGATCATTTGCGCGG
>JAFGRE010000110.1 GCA_016935335.1 Deltaproteobacteria bacterium | reverse complement strand
TGCAAAATGAGCCGCCGGGATTTAGTATTCGGCCTGAGTTTCGTCGATAGCAACACTGGGGTTGCCGTGGGCAACAGGGGACTCATTCTTCGGACAACTAATGCTGGACAGGACTGGACCAAGATCGATTCGAATACGTTTCATTCGTTTAATGATGTGATTTTAAGGGGGAATAGGGGATGGATCGTGGGTCAGGGGGGCGTGATTCTACATTCTGAAGACAGCGGCCGGACATGGACTCCGCAACAGAGTGGCATTGAACCGTCACTCATGCAAGTGATTTTTCTTAATGAAGCTAAGGGGATTACCATCGGTGAGACGGGAACAATTTTAAAAACGGATGATGGAGGGAATTCTTGGGTACCCGTCGAAATAGACTGGTTTTCAGTGTTGCCGGAGTGCCTGATTGAAATGGGGGTGATTGCGCCTAACCTCTATGATCTCTTTTTTATCAACGATCTCAAGGGATGGATGGTCGGTGATTACGGCATAGTATTAGCCACATCGGATGGCGGAACAAGCTGGAATCTCTTACGAGCCGGTCAGTTGGCACCGCTTTTCACTGTCTTTTTTGTTGGTGCAAATGAAGGTTGGGCAGCCGGGCAAAATGGTTTGCTCCTCTATACCAATGACGGAGGAGAAAATTGGGGTCAGATAGACGTTCCTACAAAAGCAAGTCTCCATAGGATCTTTCTATGCGGACAAGAGGGATTTATAGTCGGCGATCAAGCCACAATTCTTCAAACCTGCAACAGCGGAAGGTCATGGACCTCAGTAGAACTGAATATACCGCCACCCTATCCATGGTTCGGTGATATCGCGGTAACGGCTAATAGCTGTCCTACCGAACTGGTGGTGGGTGGAAGTGGCTTGATAAGGAAGATGTCGCTATCTGTTAACCTTGAGCAGTAGCAGGGGAAGTCTTATGGTGAAAAAGCTTAGTATTTGGTTGATTGACCATCGCGTGATGATGATCGTTGCCATGCTTGTGGTGACTGCCTTGTTTGCCTGGGAGATGGTTCATCTGCGAGTAGAAACACAGTTTGAAGACTTGTTGCCTGAGAATCATCCCTATGTAAAGACGCATAAGAAATACGAAGAGCAACTGGGAGCTCCGTACAAGGTTTTATTGATGCTGAAGGTCAAAGGGGGGGACATTTACAATCAAGAGACTTTGAAAAAGGCTCAAAAAATAACCGATGATCTCGATCTGATTCCGGGTGTCAATCACAACCAGATTTATTCGATAGCTTCACGGAAAATTAAAAAAACAAGGGTAACCGCTGACGGCATCATAACTGAAAACTTTATGGATGTCGTTCCTTCGACCGCAGAGGAGATGGAGGAGTTCAAGAAGACGGTTCGAAGAACCGGCTCGGTTTATCGGGTCTGGGTATCCCGCGATGAAACCTCCCTTTTATTCTCCGCCAGTTTCATCCCCCGCTTGGTTGATCCGAAGGTGCTTTTTAAGAATATTCAGGACTTGAAAGATGAAGTTACGGATTCAAATCATGAACTTTTTGTAGCTGGCGAGCCAATGCTGTCGGGATGGATTTTCAGCTATCAGAGTGAGACCTTTTGGATCTTCGGAATCACCTTTTTCACCCTGATAGTTTTACTCTATCTCTATTTCAGGAACCTTGTTGGAATGATCGTACCGACATTGGCGATGATGATCGGAGCAATTTGGGGGCTGGGTTTCGCAGGTTTCCTGGGGTACAATTTAGAGCCTCTCACCTTGGTGATTCCGCTCTTAATCGCTGCCAGAGCTCTCTGTCATTCCGTCCAGATTACCGAGCGATACTTCGAATGCTACGTTGAATCAAGGGATGTAAGGAAAGCCGCAGTCGATTGTTCGAGTTCAATGCTAGCACCGGGGATTTTAGGAATTACTACCGATGCGCTGGGGATTCTGCTCATTTCAGTCGCGCCAATACCTATCATGGAGAAGCTTGCCTACGTCTGTTCTTTTTGGGCCATCACCATTGTTTTTAATGGAATCATCTTCACGCCACTTATGCTTTCATTCTTTAAGGCGCCAGGGAATGTGGAAGACATTGTAAATCCCAAGAAAGGGTTAATACATCACGCGTTGGCACCCCTGGCACGATTGGGCTTCGGCAAAGCCGGCTGGGGTGTTTTTATTACGGCAATTATTCTCTTTGTCATAGGCGGCTGGATTACCACCAAGATCCAAATCGGCGATGTGAATCCCGGCACTCCGATTCTCTGGCCGGATTCAGAATACAATGTGGCCATTGATCAGATCAATAAGAACTTTCCCGGGACGGAAGAGCTGTATGTAATTTTTGAAGGGCAAGATAAAAACTCGATCGAAGATACCAATTTTCTCAATGTGCTGGAATCGTTTCAGCGCCATATGGAGCAAAATCCGAGAGTGGCAACTACGCTCTCCGTACAGGACTTTTTACCCCGTATTCAGAGAAGTATCTACGGAGGCTACTTTAAGTGGCAGGTGTTCCCCGTGGAGCAGCGGGGGGTCACGCAGCTTTTTTATCTTCTTGTGGCCAAGTCCGCCCCGGAAGATTACGATCTTTACTTTAGCAGAGAAAGGAGCAGCGCGAATGTCATTGTGTGGTTCAAGGACCATATGGGTGATACCATCAGGGACGCGTTGTCGTGGGCAAAGAGATTCGGGGAAGAATCTAAAGATCTGCTGGGAGAAAACAATGTCACCATGGAGTTGGCCTCAGGCACGATAGGAATGTTGGCGGCGATAAATGAAACGGTGAAGGAGTCCCAGTTTCTCAATATACTCCTCGTTACTACAGCTATCTTCTTACTTTGCTCGCTTACCTATCGGTCCATCGTTGCCGCCTTGATTCTGATGATCCCCCTTAACCTTGCTAATCTGGTAACGCTGAGCATAATGAAATTTATGGGTATCGGACTTAATATTAACACTCTCCCGATAATCTCCGTGGGTGTCGGTGTTGGTATTGACTATGGGGTTTACCTCCTCAGCCGTCTATGCGAGGAATATAAAGCTATGGGCGGATATAGCTATGATACAGCCGCGAAAGCCGTGAGGAGTACGGGGAAAGCCATTTTTTTCACAACCGCAGCCATGATCGCGGGAGTAATATTCTGGTATTTTCTCTCGAGTATGAGATTCCAGGCCGAAATGGGATTACTCCTGGGGATTATCATGTTCATCAATATGATCGGGGCACTATTACTAATCCCTGCGCTGGTATATGTTTTTAAACCAAAATTTCTTGGAAGAGCCTAATCATGAGAGTGGTACATTACCAAACAACAAAATAGACTGGAGAATGGAGGTGAGACGGCTGCAGGAAGGATCTTTGTGAGTGAGGTTTGGGGCATGGGGCTCCCCTCAAAAAAGTTTGGAAGATGAATAACAATAGGAGGAGGGTCATGAAGAGAAAAATATTCGCATCGGTAATTTGCATGATAGTGCTGGTTTTAGCGGCGGGAACATTTCAGCCGACCAGGTGTGAGATCCAACTCACCGATAGTCTTTCCGTTGCGGGATTCCTCCGCTATGAACTGGGCCTGCACATTGCCCAAAAAAATCCTAATAATGCCCAGTTTGGCCGCGATAACAATGACCTCAATTTGGCCAGGTCCTTTTTTCAGATGGAATGGACTTACAAGCCGTGTGACTCTTTTAAGATCTATTCGAACATGCGGATAACCGGAGATCAGACATACCGGTGGGATGACGAGATCGCGAAATACAACGCCTTTCCGGTGGATGTGCCTGACGATGACTGGACGATGCTCAAGGCCAGCAAAGACGATTATCGTTTTGAAATATGGGAATTGTACGCTGATTTCACTATAAAAGATTTATGGCTTCGACTTGGAAAGCAACAGATTGTGTGGGGTGAAATGATCGGAGGACGAATCCTTGATGCCGCCAACAATCTTGATCGAAGCTGGAATTTTCTCTTTGAGCCCGAGGAGTTTGAAAATATTCGAATTCCCGTGTGGTCGATACGCGCTAGTTACAATATCAAGAGAAATCTTGTCTCGTGGTTGAATGACTTGACCGTAGAGGGTTATTTGAACCCTGGGGATGTTGTTCCGACTATCGACCCGGAGTCAGGATCACCATTTAATCTTCGTGCGTTACCCGGATTCCTGCGGGTCGTGCCAAGAGACAACCGAGGGAAGATGGAGTATGGAATGCGAGTGGGAGGGATGGTTGGCGGGTTCTATGCGACTCTCAATTATATGCATTTGCACAATCAGGGATCAAACTTTAGGTACCAGCGGCTTACGCCTGATCCGATCCGCGGGGTCCCCTTGAGAGCAGGTGCCGGGGATTTTACCCGTTACGCCATGATTGTAACCGGAGAATACGAGCCTATTGACCTCTACGGATTGTCAATGAACTACGACTTGGGAGACCCTTTAAACGCCGTCGTCACATTTGAAGGCGCATGGATTCCGAATCAACCATACGGAGATGCGGCAACAGGCGCCAGCAGGCCTGAAATTAAGGACCAAGGGACGTGGAAGTATGCGATTAGGGTTGATCGATTAACACAAATTGTGCCAAAGCAGTTCCTCCACTCGAGCATGTGTAATCTTCAGTTCCAGTTTACTCAGACAGTGGTTGAAGGTGATGAGAATAGGATTTTAGGGGGAGGAAACAGTAAGATCGATAAGACGGTAGAGAACCTTACTTTTCAATTCAAACAGCCCTTCTGGCACAACGATTACTATGTCGCCTGCCAGTTCATTTATGATACCGATGATGCTTGGTTGATCAAACCTCAATTCAGATATCAATATGGTGATGATTGGTATTTCGACATCTACGCCGTATTTCTCGCCGGGAGCGAGAGAAGAGCGGCCAGATTCGGCAGTATGTATTGGGCCGATACCCTATACGGGAGGGTGACGTTTCAGTTTTAATGGTTGCAAGACACATGGAAGGGCAGGAGGAATTTAATGCATAGGAGGAAGCATAATGAGATCATATTCTAAAACAATCGCATTTTTGATAGGTTTTTTGGTTTTTTCCGGCATGAATCTTGTTCTGGTCTCCGGGGTCGAAACCGCATTTGGCGACGAAAAAGTTCCGACCATTGAAGAGCTCACCGGTGGGAAGGTAAAACTTGGTGACGTCATAGATAGTAGCAATGTCGATCTTGTAAAAGATTATCTCTCGGCAGGCGTGTGTGAGTGCGTCCAGAAGGGAATGAAGTTGATTATGGGTGAGCATCTTCCCACAGACAAACTCGCACCCAAACATTTCCTGGATGCTACCGAAAAGAATAAAGGTAAAGCGGTAATCGATGAAAATGGTACCGTTTATCTCCAGGATGGTTCGCCCTGGCCGGGGGGATTGCCTTCTACCGATCCGAAAACTGCGAGTGATGTCCTCGCCAATTTGAAATTCGGATGGGCTGCAGATGAATATTATTTCCCGAATCAATGGCTCATTTTCAATAACAGCGAGGGAGAAAATTATAAGACTTACAAATACCGTGCAAGCTACGTGCGCTGCAATGGTAGATTGAAAAACGAACCCCTTGGTTCGTATCCTGGTCTCGATAATGAGAATTATCGGAGAGTAGCGGTATTTCTCGAGCCGCTCAACATGAAGGGGCTTGGTCAGTTCAGTATCCGTTACTATGATGACACGAAGAATATTGATACGGGGTTTGCCTATTTGCCGGCCTTCAAGAGAACCTTGCGGGTTAGCGCTACTACATATCAGGATAACATTGGCGGATCAGATATCCTCAGTTGCGACCCCGGTCTTGCAAACGACCCTTTCGCCTACTGGGATTTTAAGCTGCTGGGGAAGAAGTATATTCTGACGCCCGCCACCAAAGTTCCCTTCCCCGAAGATGATCCCTCGCCGCTATCGGGTGAAGACGGATATCCGGATCCATCCAGAGTGCAGTACGATGTGGGCAAGAAATTCTTACGGGTATGGTGGGCGGTAACCCCGGTTTATATTTTGGAAGGGACCCCCAAAGAAAAACATGTTTATAGCAAGAGAGTCCTTTATGTGCCGGCTCCGGAGTGCTGGTCTCCGATCCTTCAGGTTCAGGTAGGGGATATTTACGATCGGCAAGGAAAAATCTATAAGGCTTACATTGCGCACCGGGGAGGATATTTCCAAGTTGATGGTTCAAACTACGCGCAATGGTATGGATTTGCGATGCACGATTTGCAGACGGGACACTCTTCTCGATTTTTTGCGGATACAATTACCTATGATCGGGGCTCAGACCCGAAGAGTTACAGCCTCCAAAAGTTGTTATCGCTTGGGAAATAAGCGGTAAAGCAATAAGCCAAAGAATGCGAGATGATGGTCATAGACGCCATCCGGCCATACGCATGGTGCCTATGACCAAAAGAGAGATGGTTAAGACTGGAGAATGGGATTCACGATAACCAGCGATTGTTGCAGTCCGGCGGGTGAAAGATAAGGGCAAACCGGATTGAAAGTCGAAGAAGGCGGGTAGAAGTCCCTACTGTAAGGGTAATCAATTACTAAAGGAGGTAGAAATGGTTGGTTTTTGGGGCAAACAGCAATATTGTTTTCTGGTGCTGGCCTCGTTTTTCGTGATTAGCTTTTTGGGAAGTCAGCAAGCACGTGCGTTCGACGATCTCCGTGGGTTTATAGACTTCCTTGATCAGAAGGGTGAGCTTGTTACGGTTGAGAAAGCGGTAAGCAGTAAGCATGAAGCTGCGACGGTTCAAATGAAGATACTCAAGGAGATGGACAAAGCCGTCCTTTTTACGGACGTGGATGGCCAAGGGCGGAAGATGTTGGGGAATATTTATATTTCTCGAAAGATGATTGCGTACATGTTCGATGTTAAGCCCCAGGAGTTGGTCAAAAAGGTGACTTCATTTAAAAATGCCCAAAGACTGCCGGTCAAGGCTGTTGACGCCGCACCGTGTCAGGAAGTCGTGCACGAAAAACTCTCAGATCTCCGGGAAATTATGTCGATTCCCTGGAACTATGAGAAAGACGCGAACTACTATATCACCGCAGGGATTGTGGTAACGAAAGATCCCGACACGGGAAAGGTAAATTCCTCAATTTGCCGGATGATGTATCGGGAAGGGCGGCACTTGAATATTTTTTTCGCACCGATGCAGCACAACTGGATGATATTCAATAAGTACAAAGTTCTCAAGCAGGATATGCCGGTTGCCATCATTATCGGTGCGGACCCGTATATGATGTTTGCCTCGGAGTCGGGCATACCATATGAAGAAAATGAGTTCGAATACGCGGGCACGATGAAAGGGGAACCAATAGAGGTTGTCCATTGCAAGACGGTGGATCATTATGTGCCGGCAAACGCGGAATTCATCCTTGAAGGCGCGGTATCGTGGCAGGAGACAGGTCTTGAGGGGCCGATGGGAGAAAATCAGCGAATATACGGCCCCCAAGGTGAACTGCCCGTCATCACCATCAGTTGTGTCACTCATCGAAAAGATCCGATCTACCAAAATATACTTCCCGGCACCGTAGAGGAGCAATCGCTCCTAGCCGTCCCAATGGAAGCCCGGGTTCTGCAAATGTTGCGAAACGTTTCCTCCAGGGTGGTAAACATTAATTTACTGCCCAACTTTATGAATTGTGTCATCCAGGTGGATGACTACCCTCCGGTACAGAGGGGCCTTGGGAAGAATTTACTTCTTTCCGCATTATCAGAACCGTGGATAAAGTACGCAGTCGTCGTCAACAAGGATGTCGACATAGATGACCCCAATGAGGTGAACTGGGCCATTTCCACACGGGCTGATCTTGCAGAAGACCTTTTGGTGGTCGAAAGAATCTGGGGGTTTGTCATGGATCCCAGCAGGAAATCCAAGGAGGATCCGGTAACAAAAATGGGAATAGATGCCACCGTTGATCCGTACGAGCGGGAGCGGTGTTTAAAAACGGATGTCTGTAATTATGGTACGTGTGACCTCATGAAATACGTGCGCTGAATCATACTAAAACCGACAAAATCAGCACCGTTCCATGCTGAACTGTCACGATGAAATTTGCCGGTATTTCGTAACGTATCTCTTCTCCTCCTACGAAAGCACGGGGACCAGTAACTCCGTGCTTTTTTTTGATTCCATCACATGGTATTGTAGATAGAAGAATGATTTTAATACGTTTCAAAATTTGACAGCGACGTGGATGCTCCACTGATGCGCAAACCCCATCATTGTGATTGAATAGAATGCAAAATGCTGCGATTTATTGTGCCCGGTTTCTTATCAGCTTATATACCGGTCTTCTCCCGCCTCTTCTTCCTCTCTTTATGAAAAATCTTGATCTTTCCCTGGCGTTGACCGGATCCCTGGTTTCCGTCTTTTCCCTCTTCACGTCTTTGCTGCAGCCCGTGTTCGGGTGGATAGCAGACAGGATCGGTTACAAGGTTTTTATAGAATGGTCGCCTCTCTGGGTCGGAGCATCCATTGGCATGCTTGGTTTCTGCGACAGTTACGGCCTGTTGGCGCTATGCTTGTCAGTTGCGGGTCTGGGGATCTCGGCTTTTCATCCAGCGGTCTTCGGCTACATAGGAAGTCTACCGTCACGGAATAACAGCCACGCTATTTCGCTCCTTCTTTTGTGGGGTTCACTCGGATTTGTCGCCGGACCCCTTGCTGTTTCTCTTTTTACAGATTTTGCGGGTATCGGCAAATCCTGGTTTCTCCTGCTGCCGGGGGCCGCCATTACGTTAGCCTTGTTGCGGAGCCTCGCGGCCAAGAGAGAAACCATAACAGGACACTCAGATTATACTGTTTCCGGGATGGTGCAAACCATACAGTCGATCAGGGCCCTTTTTATGTTCGCAACGTGCATAACCATCATCACCATGAACCTATTCTGCTTCACACCGATTGTATGGAGCACACAAGGGTATTCAGTCGTAGTTATCGGGACGCTCTTATCGGTATTCACGCTTGGGTGTGCTGCGGGTCCGGTCATGGGAGCACGGTTGGCCGAGATAATCGGAGAGAAAAAGGTGATTTTGCTCGCGACCGTCCTCTCACTCATACTGTTACCATGCTTTGTTCATGTGCAGCAGGTGGAGGTGAAGGGAGCGGTTTTTTTCTTTCTCGGCGTCGCCCTCATGTTTCCGTATTCTATCATTATTGATTTCGGGCAGCAACATGCCCCCCAACACCGTGCACTTGTTTCATCGCTGCTGGGAGGATTTGCCTGGGGAGTGGGAGGACTGGTTATCCTAGTGACGGGACCGGCGGCGGAGATATTAGGTGTCAACAGAATTCTGGACGGTTTGGGTGTCTTTCTTCTCATTAACGTGGTGTTGATCTGGTTCTGCTCCGGCTTCCGTCGCTGATCGGCATAGCCGCTTATTGAGTAATTTTTACGGTGTGTTTAACCCGCTTAGGATTGATTTGAGAATCGGTATTTCTTTGTCGTTTCTGTTCTCGCGAGTCATCAATACTCCCATTGTGTAATTTTTCGAGCGTGGCAGCAATTGCGAAAGCGGAAATTTCTTCACAAGCTGATGTTGGGCTGTTGCTTAGGCAGATGAAATGATGAGACGCATTCTGGAGTTGCGCGCAAAACCACATTATTACCATCTCGCCGATGGGTAGGGTGCATTACCCTAAAGCAGCACGAGCACGGGCCTGCAGTCTCTTGAGAAAATTCTTCTGGAATGTCGTGTCGATGAGACCACGGCGGACCGCGTCGTGACTAAGAGGAGGGTGTACGCACTTTTGGAGGCATTTTTTAAAAAAAGCTTGACATGACTTTCGTCATGCCGTATAGTTTTAGGCATGACGAAACTAACGGCCTGAGAGGTGAGAAATGATATTGACTGATACATTGACAGCCAGTTTAGAGGACTATTTGGAGGCTATTTTTCACATCATCGTGGAAAAACGGGCGGCAAGGCCCAAGGATATCGCTAAACGTTTGAAGGTCAGTAACTCATCGGTAACGGGCGCTCTTCGTTCCCTCGCCGATAAAGGACTTATCAACTATGCGCCTTATGATTTGATTTCCTTGACCCCGACCGGGAAGAACGCCGCTAGGGATGTGGTCCGGCGCCATGAGGTCCTCCGCGATTTTTTTATTAAGGTTCTCGCGGTGGAAGAAACGGATGCCGACAAGGCGGCTTGCAAAATGGAGCATTCAATCCCCAAAGTCATCTTGGAGCGGTTTGTACAGTTTGCCGAATTCGTCGAGGTATGCCCCCGTGGGGGGTCGAAGTGGATCGCGGGATTTGGTTACCACTGTGATCGGGGCGATACACAGGACAACTGTGAAAAATGTATCTCGGTCGCCCTTGAAGAAGTAAGACAACGAAGGCAGCAAGGAGGTCGGAAAGCGATGGCAACAGCAAAGTTGAAGGATTTAAAACCAGGCCAAAAGGGCAAAGTGCTGAAAATCAATGCCCGAGGAGAAACAAACAAGCGGATTGTCGAGATGGGAGTCACCCCTGGGGCGGTCATTGAAGTGGAGCGCGTGGCCCCGCTGGGCGACCCTATTGATATCAAGGTGAAAGGCTATCATCTTTCTTTGCGGAAAGAGGAGGCCGATGGGATCGAGATCGAAACGTTAGCGTAATGAATAATAATATAGAGACAATAAAGTCAAATCCCAGTTAGATCATGGAGAACACCATGAGCGGATACTATCACCATTTGGCTATTTGTTCAGATTGATAGGATGGTGGTTTGGATTTAGCACTCTTTATGCGACATTCGCTGTTTGTCCCTTCTGTGGTCAGCAGGGATGCCCCGTTGGGTTGGCATCAGCAGGAACAGTTGGAGCGTTCCTTTCTCTTTGCATTCAGGATTGGAGACTGTTTTTCAGATTTATCGCGAAAAAGTTGACGAATAAGAAGAAATAGAAACAGATCTAACGTGTCGTCCCACCGGACGACAATTTCGCTCCATCGCACCGGTAAAATTGGTTGTTCTATACGGATGGTAGTCAAATCGGATTGAGAGGTATTAGCAATGCCATTAACAATTGTGCAAGCCGGCAGGCGGGTACGGTTCGTCGCCGTGGACGCCGGACATGGACTCCAAGGTAGATTGGTTTCCATGGGGTTGGTCCCGGGCGTAGAGATTGAAGTGCTCCGGAATTCCCCGCATGGACCGTTTCTCATTGCGGTAAAGGGCAGTCGGATCATGCTGGGCCGCGGAATGGCCCGGAAGATCGTGGTCGAGTAATTTTTTTTGCAGTGCGTTTTCGGCGGGCCTAAAAACATGCGGCTCTCCAAAAGGAGCCGTAGGAACCTATTAAAGATAGAACAGGAGGACAAATAAAGTCCATGAAGCCCAAGATAGTAGTCGCCCTTGCGGGCAACCCGAACTCCGGGAAGACCACCATATTCAATGAATTAACAGGCGCTCGCCAGCATGTCGGGAATTACCCGGGTGTGACGGTGGAGCGCAAGGTAGGGTTCTGCCGGCACGGCGATACCGAACTGCAGATCGTCGACCTGCCCGGAACCTACAGCCTGACCGCCTACTCGGCGGAGGAATTGGTGGCCCGAAACTTCATCATCGACGAAAAACCTGATGTTGTTGTCGATATCCTCGACACCTCGAACCTCGAGAGGAACCTGTATCTCGCGGTTCAACTTATGGAACTCGGCGTACCTCTCGTGCTGGCCTTCAACATGAGCGATATGGCCAGAGCGCGCGGGTACGAGTTCGATATCGAGAAGCTCTCAAGGTTTTTCGGGGTCCGTATTGTGCCGACTGTCGGGCACAAGGGTGCGGGGATGAAGGGGCTTCTCGCCGCCATTATCTTAACGGTAAAAGAAGGTGCGCAGAAGGCAAACCAAAGCGGGGAAAGAACATCGCCAGGCAATCTTTCCTCCAGAACCAGTCTTCGAGGACCTCGCCAACAAGTCCCGGTGATCAACTACGGGCGGGAGATCGAGGAAGAGGTCGCCAAAATAGAGTCCCTAATCAGAACAAATAGTTCGATCACGGAGAAAGACGATGCGCGATGGCTGGCTGTGAAGCTTCTTGAGAACGACAAGGAGTTACGGGCCGCGGTCGTATCTCCCGAAGTCAATGATCAGATCGAGAGAAGTGCTTCGAACATCGAGAAGATACTCGGGGAGAACCCGGAGACCGCCCTCGCCGGACGCAGGTATGGATTCATTTCCGGCGCTTGCCAGGAAGCGGTACGTTCCACCATAGAGATCCGCCATACGATCTCGGACAGGATAGACTCCGTAGTCACAAATCGAATTCTTGGCATCCCGGTGTTCCTTGGATTGATGTACCTCGTTTTCCACTTAACCTTCACCCTGGGAGATCCTCCCATGGGGTGGATTGAGGGGTTCTTCGGTTGGTTGGGCGGGGCTGTCGAAGGCTGGTGGCCGGAAGGCTCGGAAAGCTTGCTGAAATCTCTCCTGGTGTATGGCATCATCGGCGGTGTCGGCGGCGTAATAGTGTTCCTGCCGAATATTCTGCTGCTGTTCTTGGCCATCGCAATCCTCGAGGATTCCGGCTATATGGCCAGGGCGGCCTTTATCATGGATCGCCTGATGCACAAAATCGGTTTGCACGGCAAGAGTTTCATCCCGATGCTTATCGGGTTCGGCTGCTCCGTTCCCGCGATCATGGCAACCCGGACACTGGAAAACCGGCGGGACAGACTGACGACAATGCTCGTGACCCCGCTTATGAGCTGCGGCGCCCGGCTGCCGATTTACGCGCTTATTATCCCAGCTTTTTTCCCGCAGGTCTGGTACGCGCCTATGTTGTGGATTATCTACATGATTGGCATCGCCCTGGCAGTCCTAAGTGCGAAGCTTCTTCGCGGTACGATATTAAAGGGTGAGTCGGTTCCGTTTGTTATGGAATTGCCTCCGTATCGGATGCCCACACTGAGGGGTGTACTGATCCATATGTGGGAGCGCGGGTGGCTGTATGTAAAGAAAGCCGGGACAATCATTCTCGGCATATCGATTCTGTTGTGGGCGATGACAACTTTCCCCGGTTTGCCCGCTGACAAAGCAGCAAAATTTGAGATGGCACGGCAAGAAATCCAGACAGGAAGTCTAGGGGAAGAAGAAACGGCCGAGCAACTTGCCTCCATTGACAATGAAGAAGCGGAAGCGGCGCTTCGCAACAGCATCGCCGGCCGCATCGGGCATGGCATAGAGCCGCTTCTGAAGCCGATGGGGTTTGATTGGAAAATCGGCACCGCCCTCATCGGCGCATTCGCCGCCAAGGAGGTCTTTGTAGCCCAGATGGGAATCGTCTACTCCGTGGGTGAAGCGGACGAGGAATCCGAAACGCTCAGGGGCAAACTCAAGAACACCTATACCCCATTGGCCGGCTTTTGCATCATGCTCTTTTGTCTTATCAGCGCTCCGTGCATGGCAACCATAGCCGTAACAAAGCGAGAGAGCAACTCATGGCGGTGGGCATTGTTTCAGCTTGGAGGGCTCACGCTTCTGGCATACGTAGTGACCGTTCTCGTTTTTCAAACGGGCAGTTTGCTTGGCGTCGGGATTTGAATAGGAGGTTGTCATGCTGGAGACCGTTATTGTATTTGCAATCGTTGTCATCGTCGCTGTCATGGGGGGAAGATCGTTTTACCGAACCATGACTGGGAAGAATGACGGGTGCGGATGCAGCGGCAACTGCCACAGTTGCGCCTGCAAGGATTTCACGAAAATTGATCAAGGGCAGGGTGCTGAAATATGACAGCTTACGAATTGCTTGCCAAGAATATTGAAGACATCCAGGGAATACTTGAAAACCACGGGTATCTTCTGAATTGCTTGAGGGAAGGAGGTGGTGTGCCGGTTCTGCCCCAATGCGATTCAGCGTGCCCATACAAGCAGAAGCTAAGAGAAACAGTGTTGGAAACCATCCAGGTACTAGAGGAGTCAAGGAAAGCATTCAAGTCCAAGCAACTTGAGGCGCTGAGGAAAAAGTTGATCGAGGTCTTGGCGGAAACCGCTTAGCCTTGAAAGAAAATAGGTCCTACGGCCCGGCGCTAGGCGCTGGGAAGTGAGGGTGTGATGAGACCGGCTGGAGATGCCGAAGTCGTTACGCCCTTTTTGTTTGTTCACAACGACTGAAAGGAGAATGAAGCAATGAATAAACTCGGAATGTCATTGATGGGAGGACTGCTGATTTTGCTTGTAGCTGGCGCAACGTTCGGGGAGGAATCCATCGTTTCACGGGAAGAGCTTGACGCCATGAAGAGCAAACTTGAACGTCTCGAGAAAACCGTTGTGCAAAAGGCTGAGCCTACTTCAGAAAAAGAAGACGAAATACAATGGTGCGAAAAGATCGATATCGTGGTTGGAGCAACCGGCATCCTCCAAAGTTCCTCGGGAGCGAAAGAACGATTGAGTACTGAGGGAGATGTAACCGATGGTTCCCTGTCATTCGATTTGGAATTGACTGTACCGGTTGTACAGTATGGTAAATTTTACTCGCATTTTGAGGCCGGAGCAGGAGATGGTATCGATGGCGACATACCAACCCTTTCAGGCTTCAACGACGATGCGGATGACGATCAAAATATCAGACTCACCGAGATATGGTATGAACATATCTGGTTCGGTGAGCGTTTGCGGTTTCGTGGCGGCAAGGTTGATCTCACGACGGATTTCGATGCTAGCGCGGTTGCCAACAGCGAGATAGATCAGTTTCTTTCCAGCGGATTCGTAAACAATCTGGCCCTGGAATTTCCAGATGAAAACGGCTTCGGGGCGATGCTATGGGCTTCACCCAATGATTGGTGGAGTCTTGGTATTGGGATTGCAGATGCTGAGGGAGGTGGTGATCGCGTATTCGAGGATCTGTTCTCAATGGTGGAGCTAGATTTTAAGCCGGAAATCGGGAAGCGCCGGGGTACATATCGGCTCTACGGATGGTTCAATGATAAGGATCATGAGGAACTGCAAGACCCGGCCGAGACCAGGAGGGGAAATTATGGTTTCGGCTTGTCATTCGACCAGGAAATCACCGAGATTATGACTCTGTTCACCAGGTATGGATGGCAACGCGGCAGTGTCTCCCAGGTTGAGCACGCCTGGAGTGCTGGTCTTCAATGTTTCGGGAAATTCTACGGCCGGGAGGATGACACCTTTGGTTTGGGTTACGGGATGGCAATCATTGGGGATGATTGGAAAGATGTTGACCGGGCGAACGGAATCACCTCGGGTGACGAGCATCACGTGGAACTCTACTATAATATGAAAGTCAACGACAACCTGAATATCTCACCCGACATTCAGTGGGTGAAGGATCCCAATGGCGACAATGGCAACGATGACGTGTGGGTGTTCGGAATACGGGCACAACTGTATTTATGAAAAATTAGTTGTGATGGGCGTCTTAATTTGCCTCGGCTTTGGGGACGATTCCAAGTGGTGGAAGGGGAGTCGGTGTTCAATTGCGCTTCCCAACAATGGAAGGCGAGAAGCTTAGGATCGGAGGAATCAGGGGAAGGGTGCGTTGGACGGCCTTTGTTTGCGCGAACACGGACAGATACATGGGGGCAACCCACATGACCCCGGTTTTCATCCTTGCCCCTCATCCGATGACACTGTGGCGGGCGATTCTTCGGGACTCCACCCACCGCCGAGAGCCTTATACAGTCGAATCAGGTTGGAAGTAACGGATCCTTCACTGGTTGCCAATTGGTCCTGGAAGGAGAGCAACGATCGTTGGGCTTCCAGCACATTCTGAAAGTCGATCAATCCCGCTGAATACTGATCGCGCGCCAAATCAACGGCTCGTTGGGCAGCTTGGGCCGCCTCTGTTAATGATGTGCGACGAAGCTGCTCTTGTGCATAAGCGGTGAGCGCATTTTCCACGTCCTCAAGCGCGGTGAGAATGGCGGCATCATATCGTATCAGGGCTTGTTCCTGGAGGGCATCCTGAACAGCGATGTTGTGGCGGACGGCACCGGCATCGAAAATGTTCCAGGAAAACCTGGGGCCGATGCTGAACGTCCTGCTTGCAAGGGAAAACAGATCTCCAAACGGAAACGCTTCGAGACCGATTGACCCGGGCAAGGTAAACGAGGGGTAGCCCTCTGCCGTGGCTACGCCCACCCGCGCAGTCTGGGCGGCTACTTCCCGTTCGGCACGGCGCACATCAGGACGGCGTCGTAGGACCTCTGCCGGTACTCCCACGACGATTTCAAACGGGGCCAACGGGACCGGTTTGGGATCCGAAAGCTTTTCTTCCACCGCGCCGGGGTAGGTTCCCAGCAACACCGCCAAGCGGTTTGACGCCTCCGTGAAGCTGCTTCGCAAGGGGGGAGTCTGTGAACGGGTAGCGTTCATAGTGTAGGTGGCCTGTTCCACATCGAGCCGGGTTGTCAGACCTGCATCATAACGAAACGTTGCGAGGCTGTAAGTCTCGGTCTGAGTGCTTAGATTTGCCTCCGCCACGGTAAGCCGGGTTTGAAACGTGCGTGCTTCCACGTAGTTGAGGGCGACCTCGGCGACCAGCGTTATCAGCACGTCGCGAAAATCTTCTCTACTTGCTTCCAGATCAGCCTGTGCCGCTTCGACGGAACGCCGAACTTTGCCGAAGACATCCAGCTCCCACCCCGCATCGAAGCCCACGGTAAAGAGCTCGTTTCGTTCACCGCTTCCTGTATCCTCACTGGAACGATGCGAGGTGGCGGTACCGGTGGCGTCGATCACGGGAAAGCGGTCTGCGCGTGCACGGGCTCTCCGCGCTCGGGCCTCCCGGATTCGAGCTCGAGCTTCTTTGAGGTCAAGGTTGCCCTTCACGGCTTCCTTGACCAGACCGGTGAGGATCGGATCATTGAAGGTTTCCCACCAGGAGGAAAGCGCCTGAGCATTTATCGGCTCGTAATTCTCGCTCTTTTGCGCATCGGTCATCCACTGATCAGGTGCTGTGGTGTCGGGAGGTACGTACTGTGGCCCGACGGTGATACATCCTGCAAATGATATTGCTATCACCAGGAAGGTAAAGAGTTTTGAAGCATGATTGTGCATGTGAATTTGCCTATCTCCTTAAAATTCCGACCCAAAGGTGGCACATTATTCGTGGCGCAGGGCGTCAATAGGGTCCATCCGTGCAGCTTGGCGGGCGGGAAAGAACCCGAAAAGCACGCCGACGGCGGCTGAAAACCCAAAGGCAATGGCGATAATTCCCGGTTTTACGATAAAGGGTACGCCGAGCTTGTCGGCACTAAAAACTGACGCCAGAAGCCCCAGAACAATGCCGAATACCCCACCAAAGGAGGAAAGAATGACCGCCTCGACCAGAAACTGGGTCAGCACTTCTCGTTCCAAGGCGCCAATGGCCATGCGGATGCCGATTTCGCGTGTTCGTTCGGTGACGGAGACCAGCATGATGTTCATGATGCCGATTCCCCCTACCAAGAGACTCACCGCCGCAACCGCACTGAGCAGGGCGGTTAGTAAGCGGGTGGTGCCGGTAAGAGTACTAACGATCTCCTGCATGTCGCGAACGTGAAAATTGTCGTCCTCCCCCGATGCAATGCGACGCCGCTGGCGCATCAATCGTTCAAGTTCTTCCTGGAGGGTAGTTGTGGAAACGCCGTTGAGGGCCGAAACGTAAATGGCGGTTACATCAGTATTGCCAGCGACACGGCGCTGTACCAGCCGCAGCGGGACCAGGACAAAATCGTCCTGGTCAGAGCCGAATCCCGACTGGCCCTTGGAAGCAAGAACCCCGATCACTTTGCAGGAGAGCTTTTCCAGACGGATCGTTTCTCCCTCGGGGTCTTGATCATCGAACAGTTCTTTCCGGACGGTGGACCCGAGCAGACACACCGCCTTTCCGGACCTCAATTCACTCTCGGTGAATATGCGTCCGGTCTGCAAGTCCCAGTCCCGCACTTGGAAATAGGCATTGGTGCTGCCGACGATCGCAGTGGACCAGTTCTTGTTGCCATAGATGGCTTGGGTGGTGCGTGACGTTACCGGTGCTACGGCCTCAAGACCCGAGATTTCGCGGCTGATCGCCTCGGCATCATGCACGTCGAATAGCTCGGCAGTTGACCGTATTCCGCCGGGTCCCCGAATACCTTGTCCTGGCCGTACTTGGAGGAGATTACTGCCGAGCCTTGAAATATCGGCGGCTACCTGAACAGTGGCCCCATTTCCGAGGGTGACCATGGTAATGACGGCCGCCACCCCCATGACGATGCCGAGGATAGTGAGCGATGAGCGAAGCGCGTTGCGACGGATATCCCTGAGGGCCAGTAAGATGGTTTCCCATATCATGATAAGGTGCCTCCGTTATGTTCCTCGGCATCAATAAGCCCGTCAAGAAAACGAATGGTGCGTCTGGAATAAAGAGCCATATCGGGTTCATGGGTTACCATGACGATGGTGATACCATATTCGAGGTTGAGGTTGGAGAGCAGCTCCATGATCTCGCAACTGCAGGTGGAATCAAGATTGCCGGTGGGTTCGTCCGCCATGAGCACTGTGGGCTTGACCACCGCAGCCCGTGCAATGGCGACGCGCTGTTGTTGTCCGCCGGAAAGTTCGCTGGGTGTATGAGTTTCCCATCCTCTCAATCCCACAGCCTCGAGGGCTGCGTGCGCCTTTGCGTGCCGCTCACGACGGGGAATTCCACGATAGATCAGCGGCAATTCAACGTTTTCTAATGCCGAGGTGCGTTTCAACAGGTTATATCCTTGAAAAACGAAGCCAATATGGTGTCGGCGAAGCAGCGCTCGTTGATTACGTGACAGATTCGAGACATCAACGCCGTTAAACCGGTATGTGCCGGAGGTGGGCATATCTAGACACCCCAGGATATTCATAAAGGTGGACTTGCCCGATCCGCTGGGGCCCATGACGGCTACAAAGTCATTCTTCTCAATGACCATATCAATTCCCCGCAGGGCGTGCATGGCTATACTGCCTTCACCGTATACCTTGGTGACTTCAGCCAGTTTGATGAGGGGGTGGCCGGTTGGTCTACTCATTGGTTGATACTCACTGCGCCAACGACGATGGCCGTTCCTGGTTTGAGAGGACAAATGATTAGTTCGGTTACGACACCGTCGGTCGCACCGGTTTTCACCGGAATGGGAACGAGTTTTCCGTTTTCCAGTGTCCAGACGCGTTGCCCCGAGTCAGCTGATCCTTCAGGGCGCTGATTTGACGAACGCTTCACATGGCGGGGCGGACGTGGCATGATTTTACTCAAAATATTGCCTCGTTCCGGGGGCACGTTCTCATTCTGTTTGGCATTTTCCTCGGGTGGAGTAAAGCGTAACGCCGCATTCGGTACCAGGGTAACGTTTTCGACCTTCCTGACGATGATGTCGGCAGTGGCGGTCATGCCGGGACGTAGCAGTAAATCCGAGTTATCGACAGCTAACACGGTCGTATAGGTTACCACGCCATCGATGGTCTGGGGCCCGTAGCGAACTTGGAGGACTTGTGCCGGGAAAGTCCTATCCGGGTAAGCATCAACGGTAAAGCTCGCTTCCTGCCCCTCCCTGACGCGACCCACATCGGCCTCATCGACATCAACATGGAGTTCCATCTGGGTAAGATCCTCGGCGAGCGAGAAAAGTACCGGGGTCTGAAGCGAGGCGGCCACTGTCTGGCCGGGCTCCACGGCACGCTCGAGGACAATGCCATCGATGGGGGAGTAAATAATGGCTTTATCCAGGTTTGTTTTGTTGAAGTTGAGGTTAGCCTCGGCTCTGGCAATGTCGGCTGTGGCGACAGCCTGTTTCGCTTGAGCACGTTTGAACGCCGCTTCCGCTGCATCCAAATCTTGCTGTGACGGTACTTTGCCGCCGCTGAGTTCGAGCACGTGTTCTAAGCGCTTCAACTGATTGCGGGCTTCAAAGAGATCCGCTTCCGCCTGGTGAAGCTGTGCCCGGGCCGATTCGAGTGCAGCCTGAGATTGCAGGACTTCCGCCTCAAGTTTGGCGGTGTCCAGCTTTGCCATGACCTGATTCGCTTTCACGCGATCATTATAGTCAACGAAGACGGTTTCGATTGTTCCTGAGACCTCGGTGCCGACTTCAACCTGGTTTACCGGCTTTAATTGTCCGGTAGCGGACACGGTGACGGTGAGGTCACCATCTTTTACTTCAGCGGTCTTAAACTGAAGGGAAGCGATACCGTTCGATCTATGGAAGGCAATCACTGCGAGAATGAAGACCGTGATAATGACCCCAAGAATCCAGATGATTTTCTTTATTCTATTCTTACCTTTGTTTTCAGTACGTTCCATCGTCTAACGAATGTCGTCCCTCCCTTCGATATTGGTTTTCATGATGTCACCCCTAAAAGGCATAAGACAGGATGGTTGCTGCGATTTTCCATTATTATAGTCGTTAAGCCGGATAAAAAGTTACAAGTCCCCCCGTGCGCCATTTCTTTGCAACCGTTATGCTTTCTCAAAACGCTTGGGAACGTGTAGGTGTCTAAATCTCAAAACCAACCTCTAGTGCTTGACCGGAATTCATGCTATATTTTCTAAAACTGATTGTAAAGTCAAATAAATATAGATCACAGGGTGCCCCGATTGTTCATTCACGACTTCCTGAAAAATGAACACCCCCATCACCGCCTCAATTTTATATAACTATGTTCAATGCCCCCAGAGGGTTTACCTTGATTTTTACGGTGATCCTTCGGAAAAAGACCGTGTTAGTCCCTTTGTCGAGCTATTGTGGGAAAGAGGCAATTCCTTTGAGCATGAGACTATGGGAAAGCTGGCTGTTCTCTTCGCAGATCTTCATCTTCTTGATTCGGAAGAAAAAGAGCGTCGGACACTGCAATTAATCCAGAACGGCGAAGGAATCATCTATGGCGGCAGGGTACGAACCGAGACGCTTCTTGGGGAACCGGACCTTTTGGTTCGCAGGGGGAACGGCTACGTTGCCGGCGATATAAAGAGCGGGGCAGGGAGGGAAGGTATAAACGATAAAACCGATGGTAAGCTCAAGAAACATTATGCTGTCCAGCTTGCGCTCTATACCGATATCCTCGATAAACTCAGATTTTTGTCCCCCGACCGTCTCCCTTTTATTTGGGATGTTCACGGCCAGGAAATTGCTTATGACTTGGAGTCGTTGGTAGGTAAACGGGATGGACGCAGTTGCTGGAATTATTATAAAGACTGTTTAAAAAGCGTATTACGTATCCAAAGACGAGAGGAACAGACACTTCCGGCTTTATGCTCCGCGTGTAAGCTATGCCACTGGCGTTCGTATTGCCGTTCCCAATTAAACCGCCACAATGACTTGACGCTCATACCGGAACTGGGAAGGGCAAAAAGGGATACCATGTCGCGCCGTTTTAAAACCGTCCGCGACTTGGCGCAATCCGACTTAGCTGCCGTGATTCAAGGGAAGAAAACGATCTTTCCCGGTATCAGCGCTGCGACGCTCAGACGCTTTCAGGCCCGTGCCGGGCTTTTATCCACCCCCAATGCCCAACCATACATCACGGAATCCATTGTTTTGCCGGATGCTGATATCGAGATATTTTTCGACGTTGAAACAGATCCTTTCAGGGATTGCTGCTACCTTCACGGGTTCCTGGAGCGTGATCAGTCCGCCAGGGGTTGTGAAAAATACCATGCTTTCTTTGCCGATAAGCCGTTAGAGGAACAGGAGCGAAGGGCGTTTAAACAGGCGATGGATTACCTGAGACGCCGTCAACCTTGTGTCGTATATTATTACTCTCCTTACGAGAAGACGACAGTGCGAAAACTGCAAAGGCGGTTTCCCGAGGTTGCTTCGGAAGCCGATATCGAAACGCTTTTTTCTCCGGGCGCTGCTGTGGATCTGTATACTGAATTCGTCAAAAAGAAAACCGAATGGCCCATCAATGATTATTCCATAAAGACCCTGGCGACCTATTTGGGATTTAAATGGCGGGACACGGAACCTTCGGGGGCTGCTTCCATAGAATGGTATCATCGGTGGGTTGCAACCGGCGACGTTCTGCTTCGCCAACGAATTCTAGACTACAACGAAGACGACTGCATCGCCATGCGGGTCCTCCTTGATGGATTGCGCAACGTGGGGCGTTACGCAATCATCGATGATTCAAAGGAGGTCGATCTTTTGGGATTTTGATAACAAGGGATTTATTTATTGTCCTTCCACTTCTCAATGTGAAACGCCACCCATCCCTCAAAGGTAAAGTATTTTCCGGTAGCGGGATCAAAGTGCGTTGAGATGACCTTGGCGTCTCCATTTTCTCTGAACCGTGCGGCTTTGTCTTCGAGGAACTTTATTAGCTCTTGTTTCGGCACCCCATACGCTTGGGCCAATATTTTTGTCCCTCCTGCGTTTCGGTTCAGCGCCGCCATTTGCCACAGGGCTTCAAATTGCAGATCTCTTACTTCATTTGTCGATAAGCCGAGCGATGCCGCTATTTCAACGGCCCTGACAAAATTTTGCCGTTCTATTTCTTTTTCCAAATCATCTTTTGTCCAGGTCTCGTTCATAGCTTTATAAGTTTATCGCTTTCTTTTTTCAATTTCCATAAAAAGCGTGTCGCAACGGAAAATTCGGATATCCCCGTTAGGCTCCGATATGACCATCACGATAGAATCGGTCAGCGATGTTGTGCCGGCGGCGCTTCGATGCCGAACCCCATGCCCTTGAGGTAGTTCCGATGTCTCCATGCGGGACCAGGTGCCGCCCGGCAGCAAGAATAAAGGGATCATCGGGGATACCGAAGAGAAAAACGCCTGTGTGGATCACCCTCGCTTGGTGAAATCATTCATTTCCGGACACAAGGTCAAGGTTCGACCCGGGGATGAGGAATCAAAATGTTTTGCCGAGGCGGTTTTAAAATACCATTATCCTGGTTTGGCGGGACAGCATTCCTGGCGGTATCTGATTGGTTGACCTCCAGAGGCGATTGTCGTAAAATAAGCTCCAGCCAAAGAGAGAGCCCTTCTGTTGCGAGCAGGCAATGTTTGGGGGGATAACATCATGAATGCTTGGAGATAATAAGGCCGGATCGCCGAAGGAAAGGATGACCGGTCTTGTTTTTGGTGGGAGTATCCTTGCAATTGAGACGGTGTAAATGACACTTGAAATGCGCTTTAAATTTGCATTCATAGATGGATTATACGGATTGGGTGCCCCTTGTGGGGGCTTATTCGGATCGCTAAAAACACGGTGGTTTGAAAATCGGACAAAAGCAAAGAAAGGAGGATAGTCATGCCAGAGTTTGGATCGCCTTTTTCGGGATTGGCAAAGGACAGAAAATTGACGGATGAGGAACTTATCCGGGCGATTCGGTTCATGATCGCTGCGGAGTACGAAGCGATTCAGCTGTACATGCAGCTTGCCGAATCAACCGACAATAAGCTCGCCATTGAGGTCCTTAAGGACATTGCGGATGAGGAACGGGTTCACGCAGGAGAGTTTATGAGACTCCTCCACGAACTGGCTCCTGATGAAGCCAAGTTCTATGCGGTAGGAGCGGAGGAAGTCGAAGAAGAAATCGGAAAATTAAAGTAATATGCCCGGGTATCAACCAGTAAGCTAATGATGCTGATCCGGAATTTCGATTCGGGGACAAGGTTTTTTATCTTCGAGAAAACGAGTGGTGACCGCGGGTACTGGGTGCAAAGCGAATTAGATAAGCGACTGTTCTAAAACAGAAGTTGTCCGCAGTCTTTGCCCCGATTGGGGAGGACCCTTGTATCCCGAATCCAAAGGTGGGGAGGATTGATACCTGACGTCGTGCCCTGTCGGATAATAAAGCCATCTGACAGAGGGTCTATTCCCGGCTGCTTAATGATACGAAGAAGAAACTGTGGCCGGGGGAGGGGAGTTTTTGTGCCGGTTCCCCCAGCGATAACAACCTGAATACCTGCGAGAAAGGCAGCGAATCATGTATATCAGTGAAGAAATGCGCGAGAGGCTCCTGGTTCATCAAAAGAATGAAATCACCGAGTATCACCTCTACGGTAAGTTGTCGAGGGGGCTCAGACATCCTGAGAACCGGCGAATACTGGAGAAGATCGCGCAGGAGGAACTCCGCCACCACCACATTTGGCAGAATCATACCCAGCAGGATGTATCTCCTGATCAATGGGCAATCCGGAAATACTATTGGATCAGTCGGGTTTTGGGCTTTACGTTCGGCCTCAAGCTGATGGAGCGAAGGGAGGAAGATGCCCAGGCCGGGTATGAGGAACTGATACAAGTGATTCCCCAAGCAGAGACCATCATGCGTGAGGAAAATGAGCATGAGGCTGCTTTGCTTCAAATGCTCGATGAAGAAAGACTCCGATATACCGGTTCAATGGTCTTGGGTCTGAGTGATGCACTCGTGGAACTGACCGGTGTGCTGGCGGGTTTGACCTTGGCGTTACAAGACACGAAGCTGATCGCTTTGACCGGTTCGATCACGGGGATCGCTGCTGCGTTATCTATGGGGGCTTCCGAGTATCTCTCAACCAAGACGGAACCAACCGTCAAAAGCCCGTTCAAGGCTGCCGTCTATACCGGGAGTGCGTATCTTGTCACAGTGCTGCTTCTTGTTCTGCCCTTTCTGGTTCTGAGTAACTATTACCTGAGTTTGAGCTGCACGCTGGCAGGTGCGGTCTCGATAATCGCTTTGTTCAACTACTACATCTCGGTTGCGAAGGATGAACCTTTCAGACGGCGTTTTTTTGAGATGGCAGGACTGAGTCTGGGTGTTGCAGCCTTTAGTTTCTTGATAGGCTTCCTGATGCGTACGTTTCTGGGGATTGATATCTAGGGGAGGGAGCAGCGCAACTTTCGAGCGGAGGCGCACAACGGTCGGTTCCTTTTGTTGAAGCATGTCCCTCATCGACTCGTAGCCGCTCTTCGTTCACTGGCGGATCTTTATTCGGAGAACGTCGAGAAGGAGGACAAGGTCTGTTTTCCGGCCGCCAGAGGGTATTTTACCGAAGCTGAAGACCAGGCCCTGCTCCATGAATTTTGGGAATTCGACAGAAAGATGATCCATGAAAAATATATCTTGGTGGTGGAGGCGTTGGAAAATCAGCCATAGAAAAGTCGTGACTGTGCCGACTTCCTCCATAAAGAGAAGGCAAGCGAAGCCGTCAAAATCGCATTCGGATCATTCGACCGGCGTGCCCCCAGGAGAGCTTTCAGGAGGCAGTCCCTGAAAATTCAGGAACGGCCTCCGGAAGGTTCCTCGAAACCGCCTTCTTTCACCATGCGTTTCCTCTTTGTGTCCCCTTCTTCTTCACGCTCACAAGGCAAGAAAGAAATTTCCGTCAGATTTTGTCAGGAACCGATTCCATCAATCAAACGCCATCTCGGTCTTCCACACTTCCCAAACCCTTCCTACGAGATCCGGACCCGGCTTCAGGGTCATTTTGCCGGGTCTCCATCCCGACGGTGTCGCCTCGGTTCCTTTGCTGTTCCTTACCAGCTGAAACGCATGGATGGATCTCAATGTTTCGGCGACGTTCCTGCCCACGGGAGGTGTTAAAATCTCCAATCCCTGAACGACGCCGTCCGGGTCGATGAGAAATCGTCCTCTGGTTTCCACGCCGGCTTCATCGTCATAAACACCGTAAACGGTTCCTACCTTTCCGCCTGCGTCGGATAACATCGGAAAGGGAACGCCCCCGGAAACCATTTTTGATAATTCATGATCATTCCACATCTTGTGGACAAAAACACTATCAATGCTCATTGAAAAGACTTCGACGCCGAGTTTTTGGAATTCAGGAAATTTTTCAGCAACTGCTGAAATTTCCGTTGCTCAGACAAAGGTGAAGTCACCGGGGTAAAAACACAGGACAACCCATTTCCCCAGATAGTCCGATAGCTTTATGTTGACAAATTTCCCCTTGAAATACGCCGGGGCAATAAAATCCGGGGCTTTTCGTCCGACTTTGATCATGGTAGCGACCTCCTTTTTAGGTTCTTCTTTCTGAGTCTCCGCTTCTTTAGGTTCACCGACCGGCCCCCCGGTCGGTCGGGCACAACCAGCTTTAATTTCCTCTACCATAACGGCACCTCCTTGTTTTAAGGGTTGAGCCTGATTTTATTACCATATCGAAAGCCACCCATTGGCCGGTCAATAAAATATGAAATTCTCTTACTTTGCCGTTGCCTTTACGCGCTCCTCCTGGGACATGGCGGCGAGGCGCTTGACCTCTTCCACATCGAGGCCGAGACCTTTGGCGACGCGCTGCCCATAGTCCGGGTCTGCTTTGTAGAACAGGGCTGTTTGCCGAAGCTGAATGCGTTTTTGCGCGTTCTTCAGGTGCGAAACAATATTACTCACCAGGTGCTCTCGGTCCGTATCGGTCATAACCTTGCGATACAGATCGCCCGGCTGGAGGAAGTCCACATCACCAAGCTCGTAGGCGTGGCGGTCTGCCATTCCGGATACGTCGATGGGAGGAGGGGCCATCTCTGGATCCGGAGCTGGTCCTCCGAAGCTGTTCGGCCAGTAGTTCGGTCCACCTCCGCCGTTGTTGTCAACCCGCATGGAGGCGTCCCGCTGATAGCTGTTCATGGGACAGGCCTTGGGGGCATTGATCGGGAGGAGATGGTAGTTCGGGCCGAGCCGGTGAAGATGAGTGTCGTGGTAACTGAAGAGACGTCCCTGCAGCATTTTGTCCGGAGACGGGCCGATTCCGGGAACAAAATTGCCGGGAGAGAAAGCGGCCTGTTCCACCTCGGCAAAATAGTTTTCCGGATTCCGGTTCAACACCAAACGGCCAACGTCCATGGGCGGGAAGTCACCATGGGGCCAGACCTTGGTGATGTCAAAGGGATCGAAACGGTAGTTCTTTGCCTGCTCCGGCGTCATGATTTGAACCTCAAGCCGCCAGGAAGGGTACTCACCGTTCGCAATCGCTTCATTAAGATCCCGGGTGGCACAGTCGGGATCAATGCCGCGCATGCGTTCCGCTTCCTCGCCGGTGAAATTCCGAATCCCTTGCTCGGTCTTAAAGTGGAGTTGTACCCAGTAGTATTCGCCTCTCTCGTTGTACCACATGTAGGTATGGCTGCTGTATCCGTTCATATTGCGGTAGGTTTTGGGCGTGCCGCGATCGGAAAAGAGGATGGTGACCTGGTGGATGGATTCGGGAGTCAGGGACAGGAAGTCCCAGAACATATCCGCATCCTTGAGATTGGTGGCCGGATTGCGTTTCTGGGTGTGGATAAAGTCTGGAAACTTCATCGTGTCGCGGATGAAGAATACGGGGGTATTGTTGCCCACCATGTCATAATTTCCCTCTTCGGTATAAAATTTCAGAGCGAATCCGCGAGGATCGCGCTCCGAGTCGGCGGAGCCTTTTTCGCCGCCCACAGTGGAAAACCGTGCGAAGACCTCGGTTTTCTTTCCCACCTCCGAAAGGAACTTGGCTCGGGTGTACTTGGTGACGTCGTGGGTCACTTCAAAGTAACCATGCGCGCCTGTTCCCTTGGCGTGCACCACGCGCTCGGGAATTCGCTCGCGGTCGAAATGGGCCAGCTTATCCAGCAGATGTACATCCTGCAGGAGCAGTGGTCCCTTCGGGCCCGCGCTCATTGAGTTGAGGTCATTCTCTACCGGCTTCCCAAAACCGGTGGTCAGCGTTTTTTTGTCCTTTGTCATGACACCCTCCTTGTTAAATTATTTCCCCTAAACTTCCCCTATTTTTTTGAACATTGCAGGCAGATGCCTCTGACCTCCACCTGCAGTTTTTCTACGTTACCCAACTCCATGACACTATCCGGGATGTTCAATTGATCGAACTCGGGGCTGCAAAAGTCGTAGGTCATGCCACATCTCGAGCACACGAAATGGTGGTGAGGGCTCATATTGGCGTCAAACCTCGATCGTTCCCGGGATGGGCCGAGCGTGGCTATCAGCCCGAGGTCAAGAAGTAACCACAGCGTCCGATAGACTGTGTCGAGCGATACGGTGGGAATTCTCTCCCGGACGCCCCTGTAAATCGTCTCTGCATCGGGGTGATCGCCGGACTCCGCCACTTCGCGGAAGATCTCCAGCCGTTGATGGGTCAGTTTAATCCCTGATCGTTTGAGACCCTCCTTAAAGCGGTTCATCCGTTGCTTCAGTTCTTCCGGGGAAATTTTCATGCCGTATTATTCCTATTTAATAATCATACTTAGATAATAATTTAATACGATTGTAGCTCCATGTCAAGTCGCTTTTTGATGAGTCGCTGGAATTCCGAATTTGTTTCGCTTTGGCGATATCCGTACAGAGCATCAATTGGGTTACTTGATGCAACCGGTCTGCTAAACAAGACGGAACGAAAACCAAGCCGCTCGCTGCCTCGCAGCGCGGGCAGGGAAGGGGCGAAACAAGAAATGATACCATCGGTGAGCGATTCCGAATTCCCGGCTTTTTCAAGGACGACTCCCTCGACACTTACTCGTGAAACTGGCACAAACAGGGACAACGGAACATTTACCCGTACGGTCGGTCATGATGAAATCGAAGAAAAACTCTTGGAAGAGAAGGGAATGCGGTTAGTAGGGGTAGCCCGGGAGCTTGGGGTGTCGACCCAGCGATAGTCACCATAGTAAGCCGGGTGTCCTGAAGGTGCACCATCCCTTTCTCCGATCGAGCCGCAATCAAAATTCGCAAAATAACTATCGGTTGTTCGGTTTTTTATCCGCCATCAAGTGTTTTGCCAACCGTTTTGCCATGGCCGCGATGGTAACGACCGGCGGCTGGCCCCAGGGTTCGGGGATAATAGAGTTGTCCACACAGTAACAATTGGTGATTTTTGTCTGGCAATTGGTATCCAGATGGTCGCCAAGGCGCACCGACCCGCCGGGGTGGCCTCCCAGGGGCTTATTGACAAAGATATCGTTTTCCTTCACCCCTATCTTCCTGAGGATCTCCTTGGCAATGCCCACACCCTTATTCAGCTTCTGTTTTGCCGCATCATCAATGGGTTTGGAGATGGAACCATCAACATGGACTTGCCCGTAAAGCTGATCTCTCACTTTCACCATGACGGCAAGTAGTTTGTTGTGATGAATCGCTTTGCGCAAGTAAGCCAGCCCGCCGGTTCCTGTATACGCAACAAGCCCTAAGGCAAGCAGAAGCGGAAAAGAAACATCCATCAGCAAGATCCCGTCTTCCATTAGGTGAATTCCCGCTGAGAGTGGGATGTCATGCATGTTGCCACCTTTCGGTGCGATTCCCCACACCATCAGGACCGGATCTACAAAAAAACCATCACCCGCCTCAGGGAGACCTGACTGCTGGAGGATGATCGGCGACCCCTGTCCGCCCGCAGAAAGGATAACGATATCGGCTTTAATGACTATCTTGCCGCCTGCTCCCTCAGCCTCGACACCTGCCGCTTTACCGCTCTTGGTGACGACTTTTTCGACTTTGGTTTGAGGAAGGAGATCCGCCCCATTCTGTGTGGCTTCATCAATGAATTCGCGGGCGGTCCATTTCGCCCCGGTGGTGCAACCCAGAGAACATTTGCCGCAATTGGGCACGCATTTTTCCGAACGGATGAATTTATCCGCGGGCTTCCAGTCCATCCCCAACGTCTGGGCTGTTTCCATTAACAGGCGAACTCCGGGACCAAGGAGGGGATCGGAGAGCGGCCGGATCGGGATTTCCTTGTATAACTCATCTATTTCCTGCTGAAGATCAACGCCGTACCTGTCCTTGAGCCAGGACGGGGGCTGGAAGGCCGAGGCGGCGAAAACCATTGATTGCCCGCCCACCGTGTTGCCGATATTGAGCATTAAGCCCTCTTTGGAAAATGTCAGTCCCCCTTTTTTCATCATCAAACCGGCACTGTAGAACTTGCCGAGGGAGGTAAAATACTTGCCCGCCTCACAGACGATAACTTTCTTTCCTCCCTTGCTCAGTTCACGAGCCACGGTTGCCCCGCCGGGCCCCGAACCGGCAACAACGACATCTGCTTCAAGCTCCTTGACTTTTCCAGGCATGATCAGGTTCTCCTTTCTTTCGCCGTGCAGTGTCTCTGGGAACCGGGCGGAACCCGCTTCAGGCACTTCCTCCTTCAATAAATTGTACTACGAGAGTATCTCCCGCCCGAAACAATGACAGGTCTGTAAGAGTTTTCCCCTATCCTTAAGAGATCCTTCTTTTGTTATAGTGCTACCAAGGATGTCAATTGCATCCAGATGATGCTCTATCCTGTGGCGCGCAAACGCCGTCTTCTCCGTGCCGCAAGCAAGTCTGTTAATTTAGACTGGCACAACTGCTTTCCAAATGCAAGGCTTATGATTTGACCTGAGGAAGGTTGGTTTAATGAAATTCAGAACGGGAACTGGCAACGCCCGAAAGTTTCTTTGGTTATTAGATTTATAGGATTTAAACGAATAGTCAGTTACGATTTGCTGTGTTCCAGGGTATACCGGAAGATACTGCATTCTACTCGAAATTTCTGTGAATTCACTGCAAATGTACTGCAAAATTACTTGATCGTTTTTCCCATTTTCCGGTTGGATTTAAAGGGCATCGGTGCTCCAGTTTTTTCGTTTTGGCTGCAGGCAATTACTGCACGCAGACGTGGGAAAGTAGGATCGGTGAAGGGGGGGGCGGAGATAAAAACAAAAGCGGCATGAATTATTGTTTTTGAGGGCGGTGCATTTTCAGTCATTTTTGCACAGAAGCCAAAGCCGCATGAGATCTTACACGGCCTTCCCTGGCGTGCTGTAACGCTGGTTTTTATTTTGCTTTCAATGAAAAAATTGATGTACCTCTTGACAGGTCAAAAGGTTGAATTATTTTTTCAAAAAAAGTGAAATAGATAATCGGTGTTTGATTAGAGTAAACGGAAATTTCGAGGAGGAATATAAAACCACTTTTCAACTCCTTTTTGATGGTAATTACCACTCGAATTGTCTTAGAGGAAGTTTAAGGATGGTTACTCATGACAGCAAAAAAACCGCTTTCTACGATTCGCTCCGCAATACCTTGCATTCAAAAGGGTTCTTGACGAAGCCTCCGCCCTGAATACCTGCAATCCCATTTTTATCTATAGACATACAAGGTTTATTACACTTTCAATCATAAACCAACAACCTACATAGTACAAGCAAGGAGGGATGCAGTATGATAATCAAAAGATATTTTGACACGCCAACCCTATGGTGGAGAAGTCCGTTCGAGGAATTGGACCGGATGCGAAGGGATCTTGAAAGAGCCTTTGAAGAGTTTCCTCGGACATGGCCCGGGGAGGTACCCCGGGGGGTATTCCCTTTGACCAATATTACCGAAGATAAAAACAACTTTTATCTTCGTGCCGAGCTCCCGGGAATAAAGGCAAAGGGTGTGGAGATATCGATAACCGGCAACAGTATTTCGATTTCGGGAGAACGCATGATTGCGGCTGAGGATGAAAAGGTAAAATATCACCGTCGGGAACGGGAAGCGGGAAAATTTCGCCGGATGATCAAGCTGCCCCATGAAATCGATACCGACAAGGTAGAGGCAAAAAGCACGAACGGTGTCCTGGCGGTCCTTTTGCCTAAGAAAGAAGCTGCGAAGCCAAAGCAGATTTCCGTAAGAGTATCATGAAAAAAACCTGATATTTTGCATGGAGGGATTAGATATGGCTGAAAAAGAAACAAAAGATCTTCAAGTGAAAGAGAAACAGGAGCTGGCCACGCCGGCCGAACAAACCAGGCCCGGTCTGGTGTTTACTCCAGCCGTAGATATTTTTGAAACTGAGAAAGCACTCACGGTGGTAGCTGATTTGCCCGGGGTTGCAAAAAACGATCTGAACATTGACCTTGATAATAATGTACTTACCATAATAGGGGACGTTGCACCGCCGGAGGGCTCAGATGAAGCAGACGTATTGCGGGAGTATCGGACGGGGCGATATTACCGACAGTTTACCCTGTCAGATGTAATTAATCAGTCCGAAATTGAAGCTTCACTAACCGATGGTGTTTTGCGGTTGACCTTACCAAAAGTGGAAGCGGCAAAACCACGAAAGATACCTGTTACGGTATGATCGATAAAAGAGGGGGAGTTTTTACTCCCCCTGCTATCTCCTTTCTCATGTACTGATGGGCTTTGTAAGGAAGGGAAATAGCGATGGAGAGGAAAGACTATTACATAATTCTTGGGGTACCCAATACAGAGAGTGAAATTGGGATTCGTAGAGCCTTTCGAGAGCTGGCAAAGTCTTACCATCCGGATAGAGTGGGACCAAGGGGAACACGGAATTTTCAGGAAATCATTGAGGCGTACAGTGTCCTTTCTGATCCGGAAAAAAGAAGAGAATATAATGCCAGCCTCTGTGCTGCCGAAAAGAATATAAAAATTGACGTGAGACCGGTGGAGACGCAGGAGAAAGGGAAACCCGAAGCTTTAATACCTGAGTCCATATCAGTCACAAGAGGGTTTGAAACAATCAGCCCTTCTCGTGGCGAGTTGTTTGACCGGATTGTTAGAAATTTCAGCGGCATTAGGATTCCAAAAGGGGAGGGCATTCAGAAGTTGAATGTAGAGGTCATCCTTTCTCCTGATGAAGCAAGAAGAGGAGGGGCTGTGCCTATTGGTGTGCCGGTTTTTCATACTTGTCGGTTTTGCGGGGGATCAGGGCACGATTGGGTTTTTCCCTGTATCCATTGCCAGGAGCAAGGTGTGGTGGAGGATGAGGAGGTTGTCACAATCAGAATTCCTCCGATGGTTCCAGATGGTACCGTATTTGAAGTTCCTCTTCGGGGCTTGGGTATCCGCGACTTCCAGCTTCGGGTACATATTCGGATTGATACTCAATAGTCCGATACAAAAAGTTTTGATGACTTGGTTTTAAGAAGAGAGGAAGGTAGCTCTTTACGTGGGAGCGGGAGATGGAGGAGTTACTATCGTGAATGCTTTTAGATCATAGGGCCGGATTGTCCGAAAACAGCGATCGGTCTTTTTGTTTTGCGGCGCAGGGGTGCGGATTTTCATTGGGGGAGGATGGCTGTAACGAAACTTGACAGAGGATGCAGGTTCAGACAACATATTAAAATTATTGGTATTTTAGAATTAGATGAAATGTGGGGTACCCCAAAACTCTCCCTGTAAGTACTTGAAAATATTAGGGCGTGACCAGCGAACTGCTCCCATAGTGCTCCCACGAGGATTGAGGCAAAAAAATAGGGACTCAAGCTTTCTTAAGTCCCTATTTTCTGGGTGTTTTTGGCTCCCCATGTGCAACCCTTTTCATAACCGTTCTCTTTCTCCCGCAGTAAACCGAAAACATTCAATATCAACGGCTTATCAAAGAGCAAACCGTTCCCGGTGAGGTGGAAGCGGCGTTGAATCATATTTCTCCGGCACTATGGGTTCCTTCACTCCACCCGACGCGCCACAAAGAACTCGTAGGCGTAGTAGTCCGAATACCTTCGGTGCATTTCAGGCTCTTGCGCAAGTTGATCCAACACGGCCAGCGCTTCGTCGTCGGCTCTATATTTACCGCGCAGCTCCTCGATACGAATCTCCATCGGCGTATAGAAATCATCCCACCATGCCTCGTCCGGCAGGGTAAAGTGGTCGATGAGCGAGAAGCCGCATCTCTCGATTGAAGCCAGGACGTCCGGAACCCGCCCCATGGTCGGATAGTCACCCTCGAAGCTCGCTTTGACGTCGGGCGGCGGGTTTTCCGTGCGCCAGACCGCGTCAGTGAAGGCGAGGTAGCCGCCGGGGCGCAACAGTCCATGGCAGATCTGCAAAGCTTTCTCGATGCCGATGTTGTACAGCGCCCCCTCGGACCAGACGAGGTCGAAGCTCGCAGGCGGCAGCCCGGGTTCGGCCATGTCGCAAACCGTAGGCTGAATCCGCGCGGCCAGCCTTCGCACAGCGACCGTCGCGCGCAGCCGCTCGATGCTCGGGGCATGGCTGTCAAGGGCCACGATGGACCCTGATATGAGATCGGCGAGATGAAGAGTCTGCCCGCCGACGCCGCAGCCCAGATCGAGCACCGCTGGCGCAGGGGGCAGATCGCGACAAAGAGCAAGGGCCCTTGCGGCGCAGGCGCGGTTGCCCGGCCCCTGCCTGGGGAGCGACTTATAAAGCTCGAAAAAGATCGGCCAGAAGCGCGGCGAGGGTTCGTTCATGTCGTACCTCTTTCGTCGGCGACAGGCCGCAGCCCGAGGAAAACCTCGTGTCCAGTGTCGCTGTATGAACTGTGCTCAAAGGGGACCACGAGGGGCTCGAAGCCGGCGGCTGAGATCAGCTCCAACCACACGGTTCTCGGGAACAGACCCATGAAGTGACGGTCGTGAATGACCTTGGCGGCTCCGTTCACGTCTCTCAAGAGGTATGCCATATCGGTCACGTACATGTCGGTTTTTGAGTCGGGAACCCACCGCCATTCGAGGTAGCGCAAGCCGCGCCCGTTCCCGTCGCTGCCTCCTGTCTCGGTTCCCGGCTCGAAGGTCTCCGAGACGAAATCCGGCTGGAACATAGCGACCCCTCCGGGGACGGTGTGTGCGAAGGCCGTCGCAATGGCGCTGGCAAGATCGCTGCGCGAGGTCATATAGCTGACCGCGTCGTGCACGAGGACGCAATCAAAGACGCGCCCGAGCCGGATCGACCGCATATCACCCTGAATGTGCTCACACTCCGGATTCAGTCGGCGGCTCAGCGCGAGCATGGCCGGTTCCAGGTCGACGAGAGTACAGGTCAACGCTGCCTTCAAATGGGAGACATTGTGGCCGCCACCACTGCCGAGATCGAACAGGGTCCGAGGAGGCCGCTGACAGTGGGCCTCGAACAAACGCCGGTAAAAGGCGGCCTCTTCGGCGTAGTCGCCCACCGGCGTCAACAGCGGATACCAGTCCGCCAGGTCGCGGTAGAGCCTGATGGCCTGACTGGAAGTCGTTTCGGTGGTCACCATATGGTGCGGACGTGGGGATAGAGGAGCATCTTCTCGTCGCCGGTGATCAGCTGCAGATCA
>JAFGRE010000109.1 GCA_016935335.1 Deltaproteobacteria bacterium | reverse complement strand
TACCAACGAAAAGAGGAGTTTGTAAACCGATACGGGTTCTTTTTTGATGAGGATGTTATTGATATTATTACCCACTGGGCTATGGAGGAGGGAATCTCCGTAGGGACTGCCTATGAAGAAACCACCAAGATCACACAAAAGGTAAAAGTCTTTGAGTCCGGCTTTTTTGATGCGTATGGTTTGCGGATTACCTTTGCTGAAGACGCGATGAGGAAGATTATTCAAGAATGTATCATTAAGAATAGAAACCCGGCGGATCTCTGCAAAAGTTCCGTCCAGAATTACCAGTATGGTCTGAACCTGATCAAAGAGAAGACCGGACAAGACACCTTTACCATTCACGGTGAAGCTCTGATTGATTCCGAGAAGTATTTAAACACGCTCATCCAGGACTCATATGAATGACCGGATCCCCGAGAACAACGGAGAGCGTTAGGGCAAAGAATTAATGACTGATTTGCCATAGACTGGGCGAGGACGCATGGCGGCAAAAGATTATTACCGGGTGCTTGGTATCAACAGGAATGCCACTGAGGACGCAATCAAGAAGGCATATAAGAAACTTGCGCTCAAGTATCATCCCGACCGGAATAGAGATAATAAAGAGGCTGAGGAAAGATTTAAGGAAATCAGCGAAGCTTACGCGGTGCTGAGTGACAAAAATAAACGCGCTCAATATGATCGGTTCGGAGCTGCGGGTTTCCATCAACGGTTCTCGCAGGAGGATATATTTAGGGGTTCCAATTTCGAAGACATATTCTCAGATCTCGGATTCAATGCGAGTGATTTGTTCAGCACTCTTTTAGGGGGCAAAGGCAAACGATACACGACACGACCAGGGGGGAGCGGTTATTCAGACTTTCACCAAGCAGGGTGGGGTAACGGCTACGGCGCTTTTTTTGGTGGAGCCGGCGCTCACTCGCCGCATTCCGGATCTGTCAAAGGAAACGATGTTGTTTCATCTCTCAAGATAACCCTGAAAGAAGCCGCCCTTGGTATAAAAAAGAGAGTCACCTACCAGTTACAGGGCCAGTCTAAAGAAATTACCGTTAAGACTCCTCCCGGAATAGCCACGGGCAAGAAATTGCGATTAGCGGGAAAAGGCATGCCGGGACCTCCCGGGTATCCCGCGGGAGACCTCTATTTAGAAATTGAAGTCATGCCCGACGCGGTTTTCCAGCGAGACGGCGATGATCTTTACGTGGATAAACAGATAAAACTTACCGAGGCGATTTTCGGAACGAGTCTGGAAGTTCCGACTCTTGAAGGGAACAAGACGGTTAAGGTGCCTGCCGGAACCCAAAGCAACACCAAAATTCGAATAAAGGGCTATGGAATGCCGAAAATGAACGGGGGAGGTAAGGGCGATCTTTATGTCAGGGCCGCCGTTTTCATTCCCAAAGTGCTTACCAAAACCCAACGAGAGCAGATCGAAAAGCTTGCGGCTGAAGGACTTTAATCAGTCAGGCGCAACCATCTCTCCCAACATTTGGGTGACTTTTCGGATCAATTCTTCTCTGGATACCGACATCTGGGTTCCCGAACGCATATCCTTGAGCACCGCTTCTCCTTTTTGGCACTCATCAGGTCCGAGAATAACGACCAACGGGATTCTCTTGTTATTGGCATAATTGAGCTGCTTTTTTAGTCGGTCTTCTTTTAGGTATATTTCACTCCTAATCCCTGCCGAGCGAAGTTCGGAAACGACACGAAATGAGAGATCAACCAAGGAACGATCGAAAACGGCAACCAAAACTTCCGATACCGCGGCATTAGCCGGAAGCATGTCGAGTTCCTCCATGATGGTGATAATCCGTTCCAAACCTAAGGAGGTTCCTGTCGCAGGGATGTTGTCCCCGCTGAATGTGCCGATAAGGTCATCGAATCTACCCCCTCCGCTTATGCTGCCGATTCGGGGTTTCTCTATCACTGTCTCGAAGATCGGACCCGTATAGTAATCCAGCCCCCGGGCAAGAGAAACGTCAAAGTGAATGTTCTGTTCGATCCCCATGCTGCCCAGACAGCGGCGGATCTCTTCCAGTTCAGCAATCGCTTCCACCGCAATCGGGATAGACGCAAGAGTCTGCCGTAACTTTTCGAGAATATCGTCTCCCGGTCCCTTTTCTGTAATCATACTGATAGTTTTCTCTACGGCCGATGTCTGAAAATGTTTGCTGAATAATTCGCTCTTAACACCCTCCCACCCAATTTTTTCCGATTTGTCGACGGAGCGAAAAAAACTTGCCATCTGCTCTTTCTCAATTCCCCCGTAAAGGGCGATGCCGTTGAGCAGTTTTCGGTTATTGACTCGTATGCTAAAGTCTTTGAATCCAAGCTTCCGTAACGCAGAATGCGTAAGGCCGATAACTTCAGCATCGGCCCAGGTCTCCGCGCTACCGACAATATCCGCATCACATTGCCAGAATTCCCGGAAACGTCCCTTCTGGGGTTTGTCGGCCCTCCAAACCGGTGATATTTGATACCGTCGGAAGGGTTTTTCCACCTGGTACATGGCCATCGCGCGGGCGAGTGGAACCGTCAGATCATACCGTAAGGCGACGTCTCTTCCTCCTCGGTCGGTGAATTTGTAAATTAGACGCGCACCTTCTTCTCCATATTTTTCTTCCAGCGTCTCAGCATATTCCAGCGCTGGTGTATCCATCGGCTCAAAGCCGAACTCCTCAAATGTCTGCTGGATGGATGCAACAACTTTTTTGCGAATTATATACTGGGATGGGAGGAAATCCCTGGTCCCTTTTAAGATTTGGTATGGCGTGGAAACCATTGTGTAACCCCCATGCCGGAATGGTGCGGCCGACAGTTGGAATCGGACTTTTTGGTAAGGAATAAGAGTACTACGACCTAAAAAGGAAAGTATAATAACATAGAGAAATAAAAAGGAAAATTAGTTTTTAGATTTTCTCTTAATTCTCATGCGGAAGGAAAAAGAAAAGCCTTACACTCGTCGAAAGGAGGAGAGGAGATTTGAGGAAAGACGAGCGCAAGGCTTCCCGATATATTTATAGACAACTGGACCTAAAGATAGTTCTCAAATCGACTCCGTCTTAGACAGATAATTCCGTTCGGCAACGGTAGAAGACCGAGGTTTTTCTCGGATGGTGCTGACGATAGAATGATTTTGGTTGCCGTGATTACAATTTTTGCTTTAAAATCGGGAGGAAACGCCCGGTATTCGAACTCGTTGCCATGGAATCGAACGCACACCACCTTTTCGGCGTGCCTCTTCTTTATTTTTAGAGGTTTATGAAGCTTGCGAGAAGAGCAATGATCCTGGGCGGGATTACCAGCACCTGCCAGCCCAGACGATTAGGGGGTTGGTGCCTGCCGCAGGATACGGTTGATTCGTTCTCTGTCTTCTGAAGAAAGGTTTAAAAATCGCACCCCCATTCCCCGTGAATATTTTCCTTGCGGGGTGACTCTCTCTTCTTTCCGAGACCACGCTACCTCACACAGAACGCTTACCCCTCCCCCCCCATCAGGGAGAAGAAGATTTAGACTGAATTTTTCCTTTCGACTCAAAGGGCTTTGGGTTGGAATAAATATCCCCCCCCGGCCGATGTTAGCAAGGTAGCTCTTGGTCAGGGTTTCGCGGTTCTGGTAGACAATCTTAAACTTTTTCCGAACTCGATCATACTCCCGTTTTTCCGAAGGGCAATTTTGTATGGTTTCCTTAACCAACCCTCGTATGAGCAGCAGGGTTTCCAGGCCATAGCTGGCGCTGCATGAGGGACAGTGGATATCGTCAGGCTTGATTTCGTGCGCGCAATAAGGACAGTAAATCGACATCATTCACCTCTCATCATAGTGGGTGTGGGGATTGGTAACGTCCCGTACAAAGAGTTATACTTCGGATCATCAAATTTCATGCCATAGTGTTCTTACCATACAACATGCCGTGATTTAAAGTGTTTTGTGTAAAATATATGCCTGCGGGGGCTGCTTTGGGAAGAAGATGCTATGCAATTTATGCATAATCAGCAAAACTTTCACGGTTTTGTATCCGGGGCATCTTGTTTCCGCGTATTTATAGAGATGAAGGGCGGGGCCATCTGCATGCGGGGAACGGCGGCGTTCATCGAGTCGCCACGCGCTCGTGTGAACAGGGGTTATTTTTTCGGACTTACGGGGAGAGGGCGGGGTTGTCTGAACAGAGATGTCACGGAAACATTGGATATGCAGGGTAATGCAGCCTTGTTGACAACTATTGTCGCTGTCGATACAACGAACTCTCCACTGTTTTAGCCATGTTCCCTTCATCCATCCAGCCCCCCAGAAACTGGTTTACTGCATTCGCATGGGTCCTCGGATCATGAAGGATGTCGCTATATTTAATATAGAGAACATCAATATTTACCTGCTTTGCAATCCACTCCGCTACCTGGTGCAGATGTTTTTCAAACTGTTCGGCCAGCTTCGCATCATTAATGCCATCTTCTTTTTCACCGCTGCGCTGGAGCATTACCCTTTGAGAAGCGAGTATCTCTTTCATGGTTCGTTGCATGAATACGACTTTATAGTGGTGATCTGCCGGAAGATGATAAAGCAGCATCGAAATTATCTTAACGACTTTGCCCCGACAAGCAGCCAACCACGATGTGTCTTTTCCGAGCTGTTTAACCCGTTCAAATTCATAATACCCTCGAGGATTATCTTCGTTCGCTGTTCTGATATTATCAGTCACCGCCTCCAGCCCGCCTGCTTCCAGCATTCGCATCATCATCGAGGTTCCCGATCGTGGCAAACCGGATACGACGGTTATGACATCGTTGGTGGATGTCTTTTTCAGCAGTTTGTTGAAAAAAAGCATGCTATTTCTATCCGTATGGGTGAACGATTACCGGTTGTAGAACGGGAGGAGGGATGGGTAAATCCTTCCGGTTCTCAAAAGAATGGTATTATATGCATGATGAGTTGAAAGATCAAAGGAATTATCCTGCATCTATGCGCCGCGTCCGACTCCGATATGGGTGAGCCCCAGTTCCGCGGTCTTTGCCGGGTCATAAATATTTCTCAAATCAAAAATGACCGGTTGGGCAAGGAGGGTTGTGATTTTCTGCAAATCCAAGTTTCTGAACTCGTTCCATTCAGTAAGGATGACAAGAGCATGGGCCCCCTTCGCCACCGAATAGGCATCACGGCAATAACATATCTTTTGATCCCCGAAGATTCTTTTGAATTCCTCAATGCCGGCGGGGTCATAGGCCTTAATTTCCGCTCCCTTTTCCAGAAGAGATCGGACGATATCAAGAGCAGGGGATTCCCGCACATCGTCGGTGTTCGGTTTAAAGGAAAGACCCAAGACGCCGATTGTTTTTTCAGCAATCGAGCCGAGGCCCGTCTCGATTTTTTCGATCATTTTCGTCCGTTGCTCGGTATTGACCGAAATAACGGATTCAACGATACGAAGAGGACTCCCCGTAGCCTCTCCCAAATGGGCAAATGCAGCCGTATCCTTGGGGAAACATGAGCCCCCAAACCCGGGGCCCGGATGAAGAAATTTCGGACCTATCCTTTTATCTAACCCCATCGCCTTAGCCACTTGATGAACATCTGCACCGACCTTTTCGCACAGGTTAGCTACTTCATTGATGAACGATATCTTGGTGGCGAGAAATGCGTTGGATGCATACTTGATGAGTTCGGCTGTCTCCAGGTTGGTAAGGACGAAGGGAGTTTCAATCAAGTAGAGTGATCGGTAAATGTCTTTTAAAATCGCTAAAGCGTTTACATTATCAGAACCGAGGACCACTCTATTGGGCCGCATAAAGTCTTCTATGGCCGAACCCTCACGCAGGAACTCGGGATTAGAGACGACATCTACGGAAATATTTTTTCGCAGGCTTTTTTGAATGGCCTCCTTAATCCAGCGATTCGTTCCTACCGGGACCGTGCTTTTCATCACCACTACTTTATAATCGTCAATTAATTGCGAAAGATCACCAGCCACTTCTTTTACCTGAGAAAGATCGGTTTCTCCCCTTCCATTATCGGGCGTGCCCACAGCGATAAAGATGACCAGAGAGCGTTTAACGGCCATCCGTAAGTCGGTAGTGAATGTGAGACGACCGTTTTTCACGTTTCTCGTCACCAGCTCTTCCAACCCGGGCTCGTAAAACGGTATATGCCCGGTGAGGAGTTTTCTTATTCTCTGCTCCTCCTTGTCCACACAGATGACATTCATGCCGAAATCAGCAAGTCCGGCACCAGAGACCAAGCCGACATAACCAGTACCTATCATGGTAAGATTCATATGAGTTTTCCTCAGGTAGACGGTAAGTTTTTACTCTTAAGGGGTGCAGCTAGTTCCTCATACTTTTGGACATGGAGAAAAATCGCGGAAGCTTCATCGCGATCATTCCTTTTATATCCTTCAGGCACGGCTTTGTCCACCTTTTTCACTATCATGTCGCGGACAGCAAACTGGCTGCAGAAGAAGACGGGATGAAATGACGTGAGAAGGCCTTCCGGGGAGAAAGAAACGATATTCAAAAACAACCGTGCCAACCAGTAACCATTTTCAAAGCTTGTATCGCATCCTGGATTCGGCCGCTGATTCTTGCGGTAGCAGCTCACCGGACTCTCTCCTTGTCGATGATTTGTTGGATGTGCGTATTTGTTGGATCCAACGATAACGCCCGCCTGAATTCTATCTCGGAATCGGCAGACAATTGCGAGGGTGTTCCCATGACTCTCTCAGTGACGGCCATCGTATCCTCGGATAGCTCACCCAGTTGCATTAGCACCCACCCAAGGTTGAAGTGATACCATGCATTCGAGGGTGCGAGCCGAACCGCCCGGGAAAAAGCACCAAGCGATTCGCAGGCGTACTCGACAGTCGGTTCTCCGGCCCGAAACACCCATCTCCCCTTCTCCATCACCCATGCTCCTTGCTTCCACGTGGCGCTCATCATACCCACATAATGTCGTCCTAATTCATAGTGGTATCGAGCATTAGTGGGGTCCAGGGAAATCGCCTTCCTCAGCTCGATCGCTGCCATAGAATCGTTTGCGGCGGTGATTTCAACTGCGAGTTCCTGGGTGCTGACCCTTTTCGCACGCTGGAAATACCGGTCACTCCTGCAGGTTTTCACCATAACGACGGCAAGAGTTCCTATGAGGAAGACAGTAAGGGCGAGGGTTATCAGTGAGGCCGCAGGGGTGAGCGTGATCGTTCGGACGGGAAGTGCTATGGGATCCTTCTCCTGGTCGCCTTGAAAGTGTACTGCTACCACGGCGAGCCCACAAATAACAAAAAAGAGCAGCGCATTGGCAGGGAGGTGGAAGTTGAATTCCACTATGTTATGCGCCAGCAACGATAGTATCCCCGCACCCCCACCCAGGCCAATACCCACGGCAAAAGGATTTCTCCTCCGGTGCCATTTAAGTGCTATCGATGCGAGAAACCAGACAAGTCCGCCGCCCAAGACGATTCCCCCGACCCAGCCGGCATCCGCGAGGAGTTCCAGGTAGTCATTATGAGCGTGATCCCAAAAGGCTTGCGAGACGATGGTTTTGTACCGAGGATAGAGATATTGGAAATTACCCAGCCCTAGGCCAAAGAGCGGAAAGTCATTAATTAGAACCCACGTATCCTTCCAAACGAGCGGCCGTTGGGCAGCGGCAGTGCGCAGATTGAGAAGAGTCGATAATTCCCTCAAAATCGGACCGATTCCCAGCCAGATGAGCACCATAAAGACGAGACCGAAAATAACCAGAACGACTTTTCGCTTTCTTTTTTGGGTCCGTTTGAAACCGAGGGCGCAGAAGAAAAAGACCAGCGAAAAGAGAAAGGTCACAATGCCGCCCCGGGAAAGTGAGAAGAAGAGGGAAGCGCTCATTAGCACTATGCCGAAAATAAGGAGTGCGTTTTTAGCAAGATGGGCCTCGATGAGGGAGAGTCTGCGGCGCCAATTCCCGGCGGGTATGCGTTTGCCCGTTGAAAATTGCGCAATTAAGAGCCCCATGGCCAGGGGGATAACCATCTCCAGATACCCTGCGAAGTGATTAGGGTTTACAAACGGTCCAAAATAGTCGCCGACTTTATACGGTGATAACCAAAACCAATAGATTTTGTCTGTTCCGCTGAGCAGTTGCAGGAGGGCAATAAATGACGCCGCCACTCCCGTGACGACAACAGCAAGGATAAGTCGCCTTAGCTGGATCATCGTGCGGACGGTGTTGATCAGTAAAAAAAAGACGACGCTGTAAGTAAAGAACTTGAGGAGTTCGGCTGTTGTCTCGTGGGAGTATATGGAAATGGGCCGCCAGGTCGTGGTGAGGGGGTGGGTAGCGGATCGAGGATGAGCGGCTTCCCCGTCAATAGCATCCGGTAGTATGGATTCATACGCAGTGGCTTGAGGCCACCCCGGCAGTGTCTCTTGATAAAGGTTGTACGTGGAAGGAGAGAGGACCTTGATGATCGATGAGGGTAGGGGAATCAACTGAAATAAAATTAAACCAAGAAACAACAGTAAGGCGATATTCAGAGGAGTTGTGATCAGTGGCAGTCGGAGTGGTGATTGTCGTTGAAAGAATGATTTTCCGGCTAAAGGGGTGAAAACGTATGCCGCCGTTACTTTCAGCACCCACACAAAGAGCAAAAGGAGAACAACCAGCTCCATCAGTGTGTAGGCCCGTACATGAACCGTTCCCAAGGCGAGGGGAGTGGTGATGACGAGAAGAATAAGACCGAATTCGATAACCCGGTCACAAATAGGCGAGAATAAATTCTTTGAGATCATTAAGCAGTAACATCTTTCACAAGCGCTCTACAGTCCGTCCCTCAATAATTGCCTGTGGCACTTCCCGGACCATCCTTTCCGCCCCTTCCGTTCCAATAAGGGCGGTGATCTTCTCTACCGCCGGGGAGATGATCGGCGGTCGCCGTGAGGGAGAGTGAGCGTCGGAAGCAATAACATGAACGAGGTCACCGGTTATCATCTTTTCCGCAATTTGTTGAACTTCACGCCCAAACCCCCCTGTTACGCTCATAGCCGTAACTTGAGACAGTGCCCCTTTTTGAATAAGTTCAGCGAGCAGCCTCGGGCGATTCTTCATCATCACATTTCTCTCAGGGTGAGTAAGTATGGGGATGACGCCCCTCTCCACAAGCTTCTCAATAACCTCTTTTATCCGCGGGAGGAGAAAATAATCCGGCAGTTCCAAAAGCACGTATTCAACGGAGGTTCGCGTGGCAGCGTTTTGGGAATCAGCAGTCAATTCACCAAGGCGCAAGGCTTCGCCTCGGTCAATCTGCGTTAGAATATCCGGCTGTAAATAGATATCCGCTCCCGGCAGGATAGTGAGGGGCCGGGAAGTCGGAGATGATCTCCTGCTCGAAGTGCTTCGAGTATTTATCGGTTCATGCTTTTTTCCGAGACGATCAGAAAGTTCTCGGATACGTGAAAAAACGAGGTCCTTTGTCGGTGCAAACACGCCCGGTTTGACATGAGGAGTAGCTACAATTGTGTGAATACCATCGTTGATAGCTATCTCACACATGTCCAGTGATTCATTCCAGTCCCGCGCTCCATCATCTATGCCAGGCAAAAGATGACAGTGTAGGTCTATCATGTCGACCGCCCTGCACGGGCAGACCGCTTTTTCTTCTGGCTGCCTCCCTTTTTATCATCGTAATAGTAGTAGTGATAATAGTCCTTGTAGTAGGAGTAGTAATAGCCCTCCTTCTCGAAATCAACATCATTTAAAATGCATCCGAAAGTTTTTGCATCCACTCCGGCAAGATGCTTAATCCCTCTTTGGATAGCGGGTCGGGGAGTAGAAAATGCTTTTACGACGAGCACTACTCCATCCGTAAACGTCGTCAGTTCGGTGGCATCGGTGACCGAGAGGAGTGGGGGAGAATCGACAACGATGACATCAAACTTCTCTTTCGCCTTTGCGATAAAATCTTCCATTTTTCTCGATCCCAGCAGTTCCGCCGGATTGGGTGGACTGGTGCCGGAGACCATGATATGCAATCCGGCAACTTCTGCAGCATGATGAATGCTGGTCTCTTTGCCAATGAGAAAATCGGACAACCCACGAGGTCTCCCAAGGTTAAAAACAGTATGTAAACGCGGCCTTCTGAGGTCTGCGTCCACGAGGAGAACCTTTTTCCCCATTTGTGAAAAAGAGACGGCAAGATTACATGCAGCAACGGTCTTCCCTTCAGCGGGGAACGCCGAGGTCACCAGGATAACCTTTTTTTCAATATCGGGAGAAGCGAAAAGAATGTTGGTTCTGATAGTCCTGAACGCTTCCGAGACGGTGGACTTAGGATCGTTCAGGGCGATGAGTTCATCGCTTCCTTCAGTGATTGAATCATTGGTAAACCTACCGATTACCCCTAAAAGGGGAATGTTTAAATATCTTTCCACCTCTTCAGGTGATTTGACGGTGTTGTCCAGGTATTCAAGAAAAAAGGCGAGACCTACTCCGAGCGTGAGGCCAACCACAACAGACAAGAGAATATTCATGGCTTTCCGGGGTTTCACCGGAGCATTGGGGATTCGTGCCGGATCCACAACGGCGATATTCGTCACTTCCAGTCCCTCGGTAAGACCCGCCTCCTTCACCCGTTTCAGCAGAGACTCATATAACGAACGGCTCGTTTCGACCTCCCGCTTGAATGCATTGTACTTAATCTGTTTTCTGTTTAATGCCAGCGCCTCACTATTCATCTCCTCCATTGCTTCCATGATTGATTTCTCTTTAGCCGTTGCCACCCGATATTCGGTTTCAATGCTTTGGGCGATCTTTTTTACTTCCTGGGCTATTTTCTTTTTCACCTCTCTGATCTCGGAAGAGAGTCTCACCATCGTGGGGTGCTCGGGTCCGTACTTCTCGGAGAGCTTATGATATTCCCCGGTGAGGGCCACGTATTGTGCTTTCAGTCCCTGGATGAGCGCGTTGCTGACCACAGCCGGCATGGACTCCACCAATTCTGGGGTGTTGGAGAGCCTCTGAATTTCCGAGTAGGTGTTTTTCTTCTCTATTTTTTCAGTCTTTGCCTGGGTTAAAGCGGCGTTCAGATCGTTCAAGCTCTGCACGATAATACCCTGGCGCTCTTCAAAATCAATAGATGCCAATCCCTCCTTCTCACGAAACGCCTGAATGGCGGTTTCGACTTTTTCGAGGTTCTTTTTCTCGTCGTCTATTCTCTTATTGAGCCACGTAACCGCTTCCTGCGCGGCGGCGAACTTTCGTTCCAAATTGCTTTCTATGTAAAGTCGCGCATGGGTATTGACGATGTTGGCTACCACAGAAGGGTCTTTTCCCTCGAAGCTTACCTTTACCAACCGGCTGTTTCTAATTGGATCGACTTCCAGTTGTGCTGCATAGGCGGCGATAAGCTGATTATATTCTCTGTCGGGATTGGGATCGCCATCAGCTTCTTTCGGGTCATCTGCTGATGAAGTAATATCCTTTATCCACCCCGCAATAGTGCCTAAAACCGATCGGAGGCTAAATGCGGCGTTAGGGGAAGTAAACTCGGGGCTTTCCTTCAGGTTGAGCTTCTTAATTACTTTTAATATGACTGACTGGCTTTTTATAATCTCGTATTGCGTTTGATAATAGTCTTGATCGGAAGCATTAACCCCCAAAACCTCCTCAACGTTCACAATATTAGGATTCTTCTTTTCAATGACGATCTGACTGGTAGCTCGATAAACCGGATCCATGAGGAACGTATGGATCGTCACCGTGGTCACCAAAATCACGAACACGGCTGCGACTAACCATCGTCTTTTAAATATCACTCGGAGATAGTCTCTGAGATGGATTTCTTCATCGAATTGTTGGCTGGGCATAGTGGTTCCTCTTACACCGCAAGTCTTTATGGGGTTCTTGCCCGAAAGGCTGATGATCGCATCACCCGGGAAAGGTCTTGTTCGAACTGCTCGATCAGAAGAAGCTTTCCGGAACCATGATAATGTCCTCCGGTTCAACCGGATCGTTCATCTTGACCGAAATCTCTGTTTTTCCCCCAGATTTTTCTCGGACCACTTTAGTCCGGTTGACAGCCGCCTTTTCGGTTACGCCTCCGGCAGTGGTAATAGCCTTGAGTATGGTGGTTCCCTCCTCCAAATTATATCGTCCCGGCTTATTAACCTCCCCGTAGACAAAAAAGTAGTTTGCTTTGGACACATAAATCGTGTCATTGGGCTCGAGGTAAATGTTCTGGCTGGGATCACCTTCCAGAATGCTTTTCAAGCTTACTTTTATAATTTCATCTTTCTTGGCCTCGGCCAAGGATACCGGATTCCCCGGAGCATTCTTTGGCCTGATAATGATCACCTCGGTTCCGGCGTCTCTCGTGGGCCCTCCGGCCTGACTGAGTACATCCATCAGTGTTGTCTTTCCGGCCAGAGGATACGTTCCCGGTCCCTGACCACTTGCAGTAGAGCCCCCCACCTCTCCCAAGACGAAGACCCGCTTGCTTTTATACTCTTTTACGGTAATTGTCACCTGCGGGTTTATTATGAATCGGCCGGAGAGTCTTTTCTTGATCTCTTCCTCAAGCTGACTGATAGTAAGCCCTGCCGCATGCACCTTGCCGATGAGGGGGTAGGAAAAATCTCCCTCCTGGGAGACGTAGAGTTCCCTTGTTAGGTCGTCATGATCCCAGACCATTACCTCCAAAACATCCTCAGGCCCTATTTCATAGTCTTTCTCCTTCTTTTCTTGGATGGGAATACGTGGAGGCGCTTTTTCCTTGGAAACCTCATTAATCACCGGTGGGGAAGAAGCGGGACTTTGCTCCTCATGTCTCTCACTGCCCTCTATCTTCGGTACTGTCGGGTAATTGGCACAAGCAGAGGTAATAACAACACAAAAGAATACGGATGCTATCAGATAAAAAAAAGGCGTGGTTTTTCTTCTGTCATCCATGAGTTTCCTTATCGTTTTATGGTAAGCCTTTATGGAGATAAGACTTCTTTTTTCCCCTATAGGTAGGAAACGATTAATGTAACATACTTAGACGATCATCCCTCTAAAAAAAAGAGGGCCGTGAAAAAATCTCTTGCCCCCTTTTCCATCCTCTCGTCTCAATAACAATAAATCGCTCGCTCTTTTTTCTAAAAAGTAAACAGAACTGTCGCCCCGATGAGATTCTCTTTATAGTCTTCAGGGTCGATGTTTGAATCGTTATCTATATAATCATAATACAGCTTACATTTGAGCCAATCCTGGATATTGTAATGCACACCGCAGCCGAATCCGATTCGATCATCATCTCTTTTTCTGCCGATTGCCCCATGTTCCCGGTAGTCGTCCTTCCAGTACATTCCTTGAAGGAAGGCGGATATCTTATAGGTGAAAACATGGGTCAATCTGAGGGTTCCGCCGCTTGAAACATAGTACGTACCGTACACCCCCTCATCCTGAGTAACTGATGTCTCACGAAGTTCTCTAAATCCCCTGAGCGTCAGAAAATAGTAAGGGGACATTTTGTATTCCACATCTACTTCCATTCCGAATCCATCCCAGTCATCCGAGGGGCCATCGTAGTCCCTGGTCACGTAGCCGCCTTTAACGATGCCGGCTATCTTGGCGGTGGCCTCCCACTTTAATCCTAGCCAAAAACGGTGAGCATCAAAATCAGTGGATGGGAGCCCCTTATCCTCATTATTGCGATGGGTAAATGCGTATTCAAAAAGGGCAGACGTAAGGGGCATGAAGCGGTAAAACAGGTCAACCCCCACCTCATTTTGCATGTAGTTGTCGAGTTCCGGATCAAACTGGCCGGGTTTTCGGAAGGAATCAAAATCCCTGAAGTCATTGCGGTAGAAACCTTTAAGCTCGTATCGACCCCGAAGCTTATAGATAGCATCAACGAAAAAGCGGTTGTGATAGTAGTTATTCCGAATATCGGTTTCATAATCCGGGATGGTAGAATTGCTTTCCCAGTTGTCGCCGGTTAATATCTGGAGTCGGTTAAAGCTCAGACTGAGGAGAGCACTGGCAAAATGGCTGTCAGTATCGTAAACGCGGTGATGCCGCGAAGCTTCAATGATATCGGCGTGATAATCAAGCTGGAACAGATGGCTTCGCAGGGGCAATTGGAGCATGATACCCGGGGATACGGTGGTGATTGCAGACCCGCTTTCTCCGCTTGATTCCAGGAAAACATTGTCTGTATATTCTTCGGTGATTGCCACGCTTGGATATATCTTGAGATTCCCGATGTGAATATTGCCGGGACGTTCCTCAGGTTGTGCCGCAAGAGCAAGAGTGGGAACAAGGATGGAGACTAGGCAAAGTGAAACCAGAATATCCCCTCTCCATTCTTTTATTTTTTTCCCTAAATCCATTATGCCTCCTCCTTTCGGATTAGATTATTGCCGTCCCTCGAAAAATGAGTCTTTGAAAATACCAGAAGCTATCTCTCTCCGTTTCGAGCATCCCCGTTCGCACCGCTCGTTACCACCCCGTGTTAGGAAGAAGGGCTGGCGGGGGGCGGCGGAGGCGGAGGCGGAGGCGGGGGTGCCACAAGTGCCGGCGGAGGCGGCGCTTCTACATAGTAACAGGGGTCGATAGTGGGAACAGAGGGATCCGCCGGTGGCGCATTGGGTGGGCATGTGGTTCCCGACCCTTCCTGGACGGTCACCGTTTGCCCTTCGGAGGTAACTTCAACGCTCCCAGAAACCGCATTCATCGAGACGACGCCTGTAGCCGGATCATAATAAACGGCAGCTTGTTCCCCAGCCCCCATGGTAACCGTGGCATTGCCTACTGTAACCTCGAGGGTCCCTGTGTAGCATACCAAGAGAACAACATTTTGCGGGGGAGGACAGATATAGACTCCCACCGTCTCACCGGAACTGGTGGTGAAGGTAGCCCACCCATCCTGAGTGTTAGACTCTAATGTGCCCTCCTCGGAATGGATGATCGCGTAACCTTCTTCATTGACACCGACAATCAAGGTGGTGCCTCGAACCGCAGTGACGACAGCCAAGGTTTCGAATTCTGTTTTTACATTTTTATTGGGTTTAATCTCCGCATAGGTTTCACCCCGATTCACTGTTATTACTCGGGAGAGGTATTCTTTTGTCCATATGCCCAAGATTTTTCTTTTCTTCGTGGTTTCCTGCACACCGATATCCGACTGGGAGCGTATCTTGAGAAGACTGTTGTCTAGAAAAGTGATCTCAGCGCTTCCTTCTTTGGTGGCAATCTGATCCCCGCTGAATATGGGCATTTCCTTGTCGAGCGAAATCGAGGATCCATTCCTTGTTAGAGTCACTTCCCCCTTAAATTTGGAAAGGTGCGCGATCTCGCTCTGGGCATAGACGGTCTTCCCGACCCAAGGAACAACCGCAAAGCACAAAAGTAAGAGCAAGACGGTAAAAGTACGGCGACTCTCCTCTCCGGGATTTGTTTTGGGAGATGCTCTATGCATGTCCTCCTCCTTTTTTAAAGAGATGGAAAAAACTGATCTATCGAATTAATAAAGAAAATCTAACTACTTTCTGCTAAAAATGTCAAACTCTTTTTTGCGGAAAACCGGTATCTTTTTGCAGGCTGCAATGGATGCCTTTCACCGTTGCCGTCATTCTTTCACTACCGGGGATCGTAACCACGAGGGACGGCTCCCACGGTTTGGAAGGTTCTTCGGGTCTCGTGTGGTTCTCCCCGTCTCTTCGTCTGATTACCGTCGCGCATGCCGCCTCAGGGGGAAAATTTTCTGGCACGGCTGTCGGGATTCTTCAACCCGCGAAGGTCTGAATCCGGGAATAAGGAACATATTTCAATCTTGTGATGGTTTGCATCCGGTTCCACCTCATTCACTGCTTCACAGGGGTTGCCCTCGATACAAGATCAGACCTGTTCTACGCCTTGTCCCGGAGGGGCGGAACGCTACCCAGATTCTCCGCGACGTCAGTGTGAACTGTTTTGGGAGGAGGGTGAGGGATCCCGTGAATCACCAATCGGTGGGCGTAATGGGTGAGATGAGAATAAAAACTGATCTTGATTTTGCCGATGATTGTGATATGACTCTTCCTATGAAAACCATGGTAAGAATCACATTTACTCTTGCCGTCTATTCGTTGCTGATCTTTGCGCTTTATACCAGAGTTTCCGACTATTATGATCACGAAGAGGTCGGCCTTTACGGGTCTTTACTATGCTATTCCTGTATCGGAGTAGAGTAGGGTGACCACATCAATTATTGCCAAGCGCTGGTTTCAACGGTTATGTCAAACCGGCGCCCTGTTTTTCATCAATGGATATTATGCTTTCTTTTTCACACTGACCGTTTATCAAGGGAGTCTACGGTCCATATGTTTGCCGGTTCTTAATTGCCATTCCTGTCCTTTATCGTTCTATACGTGTCCTATCGGAGCGATACAGCACTTTCTCACCATCGGTACTCTCCCCATCTTTGTGCTGAGTATTATTGCCTTGGTGGGAATAACGTGCGGCCGCATGTTTTGCGGCCTCGTGTGTCCTTTCGGCCTGCTGCAGGATGTCTTGTTTAAACTGGGCAGCATCAGGATAGAAATCCCTCCCTATCTTCGTTTTGTCAAATACGTCATTTTGATTGTTTTGGTGATGCTTTTACCGTACTTTGTGGGGCTGCCGACCTTTTGCAAAGTCTGCCCCACGGCGATTCTTGAGGCGGGATTCCCCCATGCCCTGATCGACCAAGACGTGGGAAGCAAGCTGTTTAACCAGGAAACCGGTATGTTTATCGGTTGGATGTTTCTTATTAAGGCTGTATTGTTGGCGGTGATTCTTTTGGCGTCGGTTAACATGAAGCGGCCGTTTTGCAGGGTTTTGTGTCCCCTGGGCGCTTTGCTGGGGCTCTTTAATCGTTTTACCCTTCTGGGCATTTCTGTAAAAAAGGAATCATGCAATAAATGCCAGTTGTGTGCCCGTCTGTGCCCGGTTGACCTCAGTATTTACAGTGATCCGGATTCAGCCGAATGCGTACGCTGTATGAAATGTACCTACTGCAAAGAGGTTTCTGCAAAAATTCAACCCCTTTCGTTGTCGATGAGGAGGCGCGATGCTTAAACAAGACCTCTATTGTGATATGGTTCTGATTCCCGCTTCAGAGTTTCAGATGGGACGGAAAAAAGGCGGTCGCTCCATGTCGCCTGAGCGGGTGGCCATGGTGGAGTCCTTTCATATCGATATCTATCCCGTGACCAATGAAAAATACAGCCGGATAATGACTGATTGGAGGTATCCCCCGGGGAAAAAAGAGTACCCGGTGGTGGGTATGCCGTATGATGAAATACTCGAATACTGTCGACGAGCGGGCAAGCGGTTGCCCACTGAAGCTGAGTGGGAAAAAGCAGCCCGCGGCGATCAAGATGCCCGGATTTATCCGTGGGGAAATGTTTTCAGTAGTGACAAGTGCAACTGCAGTAAGTTCTTTTTCCTTGTCAAAAGCAGAGCAAAACCTGTTGCAATGTTTGAGCAAGGGAAGAGCCCGTACGGATGTTATGACATGATCGGTAATGTGTGGGAATGGACGGCGACAAGCGTTGACGAAGATCAGTATGTTTTAAAGGGAGGCAGCAGTTTTTCCCCCTCAAAACGGCACTTGACGATTCCTTCGCGGCTTATTGCCCACAGAAACAGTATCAACTATACCTTTGGATTCAGGTGCTGTATCTGAATGAAGTTTTTCACAGCACGTTGCTCGACGGCACAGCAACCTTTTT
>JAFGRE010000108.1 GCA_016935335.1 Deltaproteobacteria bacterium | reverse complement strand
TCTGGGCGGTGATGGCGGGGTATTTTTTGTGCCTCTGGTATGTATATTATTCTGTTTCGTATCTCAGCCGTCGCCATTTTCTTCCCCTGATTTTTTTAGCGCTTCCCCTTATCGGTGCCGGCTTTTGGGAGGTGGAGAAGCAGTGCTCTGCCTGGATAGGGAAGTGGCGCTATCGGCGGCACAGAGGGCTACCGACCCGCTTTGCGCTTGGTATGCTTCTGGTTACGCTGGCCATCCTGGTTCCCAAGGCCCTGAAACCGCAGCGCATTGACAAGGTTCCCCTCAAAGAGGCGGCCCTGTGTATTCAGGAAAGGAGCCGGATGCCTCATCCGGTCATTATGAGCAATGAACCCCTCGTCGCCTATTATGCCGGAGGAAAACATGTTGGCATCCCGGGCATACCGTATCACGGATTCGTTGAGTTTGCTCGGCAGCACAGGGTTGATTACGTGGTTTTCGGTGAACGGGAGATAGTACAGGCGCCGCAATTCGTGACTTTTTTTCAATCGGATCATTTTCGAAAGCTCCCCTGTGGGGATAAACAGGTTTCAGTGTTTGCGGTGATTCCATAGACGCCGGTAAAGAAACTGTTACCGATGGTATAATCATTCCCTCCTTTTGCGTGTAAAAGGTGGGGGAATGGATATTCTCATTGTTGATGGGATCGGACTTGTGATATAGGAGCATTTGATATACGATACAACAGCGCTTCGCTAACCCGTTAGATACCGTTAAAGCAAAGAGGATCTTGCAATGGAACGAACCGAAAAAAGAGAGAATATCGCCTGTATCGGGGCTGGTTACTGGGGAAAGAACTTGGTTCGTAATTTTGCCGCTCTTGGTGCCCTCCGCGCTGTTTGCGATCTCAACCGGGATACTTTAAGGACGTATAAGGATCTTTATCCCCGAACGCATCTCACCACCAATACGCAGGAAGTTTTTCAGGATGATGGTGTCGAAGGAGTTGTGATCGCCACTCCTGCTGAAACTCACTTTAAAATGGCAATGCAGGCCTTGGAGCAGGGCAAGGATGTTTTTGTGGAAAAACCCCTGGCTTTGAGCGTACGCGAAGGGGAGGAGCTTGTCGCCGGTGCCCGGGAAAGAGAAAGGATTCTCATGGTGGGACACATCCTTGAATACCACCCGGGCATCCTTAAAATGAAAGAACTGATACAAACGGGCGAACTGGGCAAGATTAATTATGTCTATTCAAACAGGCTCAACCTCGGAAAATTTCGAAAAGAAGAAAATATCCTTTGGAGCTTCGCGCCTCATGATATTTCAGTTATTCTCTTGCTGGTGGAAGAGATGCCGGTTGCTGTTGCAGCCCATGGAGGGAATTACGTGCAGAAAGAAATAGCCGATGTCACGGTGACGAATATGCGGTTTGCCAGCGGCCTCCAGGCCCATATTTTTGTGAGTTGGCTTCATCCTTTTAAGGAACAGAAGTTGGTGGTGGTGGGAGATAAAAGGATGGCCGTGTTTAACGATGTGGTTCCCCATGACAAACTGCTGCTCTTTGAACACCACATTGACTGGATTGACCGCATCCCGGTTCCCCGAAGAGAGGATGCCAAGGCAATCGATTTTGCGGATACCGAGCCCCTCAAAGCGGAATGCGCCCAATTTTTGGAGAGCATTGCCACCCGCCGGCCGCCGCGCACTGATGGTCAAGAAGGGTTGCGGGTCCTGCGGATTTTGGAAGCGTCCCAGCAGTCATTGAAGGATAACGGTAAAGTTGTTTCCTTGGATCAAGCGCCGTCACAGCCTCCCTTCTTCATTCATCCCACCAGTGTCATCGACCAAAGCTGTTCCGTGGGTCCGGGGACGAAGATCTGGCATTATTCTCATGTCATGAATGCAGTGATCGGAACGAATTGTACCATCGGACAAAACGTTTTTATCGGAGGGAAAGTAAATATCGGCAATAACGTTAAGATACAGAACAATGTCTCTGTGTTTGAGGCGGTTACGCTTGAGGATGACGTTTTTTGCGGGCCCTCGTGTGTATTTACCAATGTCTATAATCCCCGCAGTTTTATTTCGCGAAAAGATGAGTTCCGTGAGACTCTTGTGAAAAAGGGCGCAACCATCGGGGCCAATGCCACGATAGTCTGTGGCAACACGTTGGGTCGTTTCTGCTTTATCGGGGCCGGGGCTGTCGTTACTCAAGATGTGCCTGATTATGCAATCGTTTACGGTAATCCGGGCAGAATTCAGGGCTGGATGTGTGAGTGTGGCGTCAAACTCGCAGTTTCCGACTCCGGAGAGGAGACGGAAAGCGCCACCTGTTCCGCATGCGGAAAACAGTACGAAAAAATCGCTCGAAAAGTCTATGAAGTGGGGTAAGGCACCATGCACGAAGACTATTCTCGGAAACTGCTTGGGGAAATATTGGTGGAACAGGGAAAATTGTCTTTTGACAATGTGGACCTGGTTCTCTCTTCACAAAAAAAGACCGGGCTGCGCATCGGTCGGCAAATCGTGAGCATGGGGTTTGTTGCTGAGGAAGAGGTGCTGAAGGCATTAAGCCTTCAGCTTAATGTCCCGTATTTCAGCAACCGGGAATACCCGACGGAGCCGGTTAT
>JAFGRE010000107.1 GCA_016935335.1 Deltaproteobacteria bacterium | reverse complement strand
TTAAGCTTTACGATATTCAGTGTAACCAGGGTGCCGCACATAAGAACGAGGACCACAAAACTCGGCCACAAGTATTCAAGGCCGATACCTCGCAAGTATAAGCCGTTCAAAATGTCTATATAATACGTCGCCGGAACAATATACGTAACCACCTGAAGCGCTTTCGGCATATTGACCACCGGAAAAACAAAATTGGAGAGCAGAAGAGAGGGGAGATACGTTATAAGCACGGCCACCTGATTTGCAACCAGCTGCGACTTGGTGACCACCGAAATCAAAAGCCCCAGGCTCAACGCCACCAGAAGATACAGGGCCGATGCCAGCACCATCAGCCAGAAGGCCGATTTGATGACCACGCCGAAGAGCAGCTGACCCATCAGCACCGCGCCCAGAACATCAATCATTCCGATGAAAAAATAAGGGATTGCCTTGCCCAGTATGAACTCCTCGGCATGCAAGGGAAGCGTGCGCAGGGTTTCCATGGTTCCGTTTTCATACTCCCGGGCAATCACCAGAGAGGTCAACAACGCACCCACAATCATGATGATAACAGCTATGATGCCGGGCACAATGAATCGGCGGCTTTCCAGATCTTCATTGAACCAGACCCGAACCCGTCCTTCAATGGGCGTCTTTATTTCATTCATTCCGCTACGGGCGAAAAAATCGGCTCGGCGCTGCCGGTTGTAGTCGGCAATGAATGCCAGGAGATAACCCCGCGAGATGGCGGCGTTGTTTGGATCGCTGCCGTCAAGGAGCACCTGCAGCTCGGCATCTCCGCCGCCTTTCATGGTTTCAGTCCATCCCGGGGGAATAACCACCGCCATAGTCGTCCACCCGTGATCCAGGTAGCGGACGACGGTCTTGGTATTCGGGAGGCGGCGAAACACATTAAAATAGGAAGAAGCGTCGATCTTCCTGATCAGGTCGCGGCTCAGCTCGGTGTTTTCATGATCAACCGCCACCACGGTTATATTGTCAACGTCAAGGCTGAGAGCATACCCGAAAAGAAGAATCAAGACAAAGGGGATCACAAAAGCAAGACTGAGGCTCCTGAAATCCCTGAGCAAGTGATATACTTCTTTTCGGGCAACCGCCCGGATCCTCGAAACTCGCACTAGTCTCTCCGCGACATTAATCGGATAAAGGCATCATTCAAGTTCGCTCCCGCAACTCGTGGGCATGCCTCGGCAATGATATCCGCAGGAGAGCCGGCGGCAGCTACCGTTCCTTCATTGATCAGGACTACCTGGCGGCAGTTTTCGGCTTCGTCCATGTAATGGGTAGTCACAAAAACCGTCACGCCCTGTTCACTTAATTGGCGGATAAATTCCCAGAAATGCCTGCGGCTGAGGGGATCAACGCCGGAGGTGGGTTCATCGAGAAAGATGATCTCCGGACGGTGAAGCAAAGCGCAGCCAAGAGCCAGACGTTGTCGCCACCCCGGCGGCAAGTCCCTGGTCAGCCGGTTCCGCGCATCGTGGAGGCGGGTCAAATCAAAAAGCCACTCGATTCTTTCATTCCACCGGTTCGGGGGCACACTGTAGACGCCCAGATAAAACCGGATGTTTTCATACGGCGTCAGGTCTTCATACAAAGAAAATTTCTGCGACATGTAGCCGATTGACTGTTTGATTCTCTCCGCTTCGGTGACAATGTCGTGACCCGCGACCCTTCCGGATCCGGCTGTGGGGGTGATGATGCCGCAGAGGATCCGGATGGTGGTCGATTTCCCGGCGCCGTTGGGCCCTAATAATCCGAAGATTTCTCCTTTTTTAACGGAAAAGGAGACGTTCGTAACCGCAACAAAGTCTCCGAACCTCTTTTCCAGATCCTTTACAACAATCGCATCAGGGCTTGAATTGTTCACCGGCGAGTTCCTTGTCCACTGTCTGGATTCGCTGAATCATGGCCTCTTCGAGACTGGAATAATCAGACTGAATCTCCGTGGGCGCGGCAACGGCTAACACGCTGGACCGGTGCATGAGCGCAAGGCGGTCACACTTCCCTCCTTCGTCTAGATACGCTGTGGAGATCAGGATGGTCATGCCTCGTTCTTTCATGCTCCCGAGCATTTGCCAAAACTCCTGACGAGAGACCGGGTCTACACCGTTCGTGGGCTCATCCAGAATAAGGACGTCCGGCTCGTGGATGAGAACACACGCCAGCCCCAACTTCTGCTTCATTCCTCCGGACAGCCTCCCCGCCAATCTGTCAGTGAACGACAGCAGATTTGAAAACGCCAGATAGCGATCCCGCCGCTCCCTTCGCTCGGATCCGGAGATGCCGAACATATCCATAAAAAAAGCGATGTTCTCCTCCACCGTGAGATCCTGGTAGAGACCGAACCGCTGGGGCATATACCCGATTTTAGGCTTAATAAGCTTCTTTTGGCGCACCACGTCGAGGCCGTCAATGAGAATCCGCCCGGTATCGGGTTTAAGCAGCGTTGCCGTCATGCGCAAAAGGGTTGATTTGCCGGCCCCGTCGGAACCGACAATCCCGAATATTTCCCCCTTTCGTACCTGCAAGGAGATGCTCCGTATCGCTTCAATGTCACCAAAACGTTTTGAAACCGTATCAACGAGGATCAGACTCTCTTCTCCCTGTTGTGAGGACGGAATCATGCGGAAAGCCTCGTTATCGCAACCAGGCATCGGCCGGCATTCCTGACTTCAGTTCCAGGGAAGGATTGGGAAGACTGATTTTGACAAGATACACAAGTTTGACCCGTTCCTTGTGAGTTTGGATAATCTTGGGGGTGAATTCACCTTCCGGAGAAATGAAGGCAACCATGCCGTGGTAAACCTTGTCGGGAAAGGTATCAATCCGGACATCCACGTCTTGCCCCGGTTTGACCTTTCCGATTTCAGTCTCGTCGACAAATATTTTCAGATCCACCGTGGAAAGATCCGAGAGGGTAAAAGCCTCGCTCCCCGGTGAGACAACCTCTCCGGGTTCAATACTCCGGCTGGTGATAATCCCCTTGAAAGGGGCCCGTAATGTCGTATACCCGAGATGAATAGCCGCCAGTTGCAGTGATGCCTGCGCCGCCTTGATCTGGGCCTTTGTGGCCGCAATTTCCTTTTCCGTAGCTTCGATTTTTCTCAGATTGCCTTGTGCCTGTCGTAAAATCGCTCCATCCTGTACCAACTTCGCCCGGGCGGTATCATAGACGAGGTTCACCCGGTCCCACTCTTGCTCGGAAACAAGATTGTCTTTAACCAGTGCATCATACCGCGCTTTATCCCTTCCCGCTTCTTCCACAACGTCTTGCGAACTGATGAGACTGGATCGAGCCCGCTCCACTTCCGCCGGAAGCGTATCGCGATAAATTCCCAGGAGTACCTCCAGTTGCTTCAGGTTCTCGCCGGATCTCTCCACGATAGCCCCGGCTTCATCATAACGACTCTGGTATTCCGACCCGTCGAGGACTGCCAGAACCTCGCCGTTTTTCACCTCATATCCCTCGTCCACCGGAACCTCGATCACCTTTCCCCCCACCTGGAAAGCCAAGGCTGAGGTAGTTGCTTCGATGGTCCCGGAGTAATACATCTCTTCCTGCTTGACTTGCTTATGCCCCATGTACACGAGGAGGCTTACCCCGAACAGTAATACCAGAAAAAGAAAAACCGCAATTTTATTCTTCACGCTGCCCCCTCCAGAGGATCCATATCAGCACGCTACGGTAGAGGTAATAAAAGATTTTTCACCGGACGCGAAAAAAAACGTACGGGTAATCCATTATACCAGACCCCCTCAAATAGACGCAGGGATCAACTATCAGAGTTATCGACACGGTTCCGCGGTCTCTACGACGGATCCCTCCGCCGGCAGCTCCCGTATCCGCCAACCGCCTTCCGAACCGCACGCACCGTGTGGTCTTCTTCTCCTCATATCAGTACTACAAAGGCGACTGTAACTTCGCCGTATCCCGGTTACTTGCGGTTATCGAAGCGACAATGCCGACAATCAAGAGGGTACTGATAATACACAATGAAACCATGGTAGGAATCGGATGGATATGGGACAGGATCATTTTTACGCCCACGTAGGCCAGTACGAATACCAAGCTCATCTTGATGTAGCGGAATTTATCCATTATCGCCGCCAGGGCGAAGTAAAGCGAACGCAATCCAAGAATGGCGAACACATTGGAAGTAAATATGATGTAAGGGTCCGTTGTGATCGCAAAGATCGCCGGGATTGAATCCACGGCAAACAGTACATCCGTGCTTTCGATAATGAGAAGAACAAGAAACAAGGGGGTGACCGCCCGCGCGTTCCCCCGGCGGCTAAAAAATCGTGGGCCTTCAAAGCCGTCCGTGACGGGAAACAATTTCCGGGCAATTTTCACCAGAATGTTTTTTTCCGGCTCCAGATTATCATGGCGGACAATCAACATCTTTATCGCCGTAATGATGAGGAAAACGCCGAACACATAGATCATCCAGGTGAATTTTTCTATCAGGGCGACACCGGCGCCGATCATGATGCCTCTCATGAGCAAAGCGCCTAAAATTCCCCAGAACAGGACCCGATGCTGATATATCGCCGGAACCCGAAAATAGGCGAATATCATGGCAATCACAAAGATGTTGTCAAGGCTCAGGGATTTTTCAATGACGTAGCCGGTAAAAAACTTTATGGCGGCATCGCTTCCTGAATGAATATTCCCGGCTGTCCCTTCGATTCCCAACCAGGAATTCTGATAGGCATAATAGATGAAGGTATTAAAAACCAGGGCGAGGGCTATCCAGACAGCGGTCCAGAGAATCGCTTCCCTGGTCTTGATAACACGATTTTTGCGGTGGAAGACACCCAGATCCAGCGCGAGAAGCAGAAAAACCAACAGAATGAACCCGACCCAGAATATCAGCATTATCCCTCTCTCTTCGTGCAGTGCCCCGCGCTTATTTCTTTTCCCCTGTTTTTGCTTTCAGTCTCAGAAACGCGGCCATCTCTTTTACCTGGTCAAGATCCTTGACCATCGCCGCCCATCCGTACCAGTATGCATAATCCGGACTGGCGTGAAAGACTCCCTGATAGGTTCTCATGCGGTGTTTCATGTACATGGTGAAGAGAACCTGTTCGATATGGGAACCGCCGGTTTCATAGAAGTGCAGGAAGTCGGGGTATGCGTAGGCATAGTGATCCGGTTTCTTCAGGATGCCGTCTTGGTAAAGGTCGGCTACCGTGGTGATCGCCTCGGCCATCAACCGGTCCGCTTTCTTTATCATTACGTCGCCTTTCTCCAGTTCCTGGCGTGCATACTGCTCGGAATGACACTGCTTGCAGGTCTTCACCATCTTTTCCCGCTCATGTTTCCAGTCCTCTTCGGTCAACCTGACCAGATCAACCGATTTAACCACATCCAGTCGAGCGGTCGGGTTTCCCGCCGGGTCAAGTACGCCCAGCGCTTTAAGAATCGTCGTGCGATCTGCAGCCCATTGCGGATCATCGGGCAGCGGAAGCCGCACTGCCAGAAACCCCCAGGCCACCTTGTTGGTATGCGTGCCCCCGGGAAGATGACACGACTGGCAGGTCGGCGCGGCCGCATCAGCCGGCAACCTCCCCTTCTCCTTGAGAGCGTATCGCTCGCCGTGTTTGGAGGTTTCATACATCTCCCACTGCGGATGGTCAAACCCGGTATGGCATTGCTGACAGGCCTTGGGATCCTGGGCCTCTTTTTTCGCAAAGGTGTGCCGCGTATGGCATTCATCGCAGGAATTGGTGCGGTACCGGTATCCTTGATTCTGCAACTCCTTTTTCTGGGCTTCGGATTTAACTCCCATGTTGTGACATCCGCCGCACCCCTTTCCCCCCTCCATCAGCTCGTCCGGCTCCATATGGGTAACCGGCAAGGCATTCATCGAAGTCCACCCGAAATTGTGCTTCCCCTTGACAAACTGCTCATGCTGTTCCTGGTGGCATTCACCACAGGTGCCTTCATCAGGCAATTTAGCCAAATGAGCGGTCTTGGCACTCTGATGCTCGGACCCGTGACAGGTGGAACAGGTAATACCGTTTCCGCTGTGCTGGCTCGCCCGCCAGTCCTTTACCAGCAACGGCGTAACCGCCTGATGGCAGTTTACACAGACCTCTTCCTCCGCGGCTGCCCCGGGCGTCGTCACCGCGCCAAACAGTATTACAAAGACAACCGGACTAAAAAACAATGCCGCCTTCCGCACCATCATCGCTACGCTCATGTTCTTTCCCTCCTGGTTGACGGTTAGGGGATGCCGGTGAAAACAACGGGTGAACCTCCCCCGCTCCACCGGAAGTGACTCAGCGTTTATTTCTTTCCTTCATAATATTCCAATGCCGCCGGTATTTCCGCCTTGATCTTTGTTATCCGCGTTTGATCCGACGGGTGAGTGCTGATAAATTCCGGCGGTGCCTTCCCTTCTTTCTTGGCCGCCATGCGTTCCCAAAAATCGACGGCAAGACGCGGATCATATCCGGCCATGGCCATAAAGATCAGACCGAGATGATCGGCTTCGCTCTCATGGAGGCGGCTGTACGGTAAAAGCACTCCCACGGACGCTCCCGCACCGAAGGCGGTCATCCAGAGCTGCCGGGTTTTTTCCGGCTGCTCCTTTAACGCCGCCGAAAGCGCCATCCCTCCCAGTTCGGCAAGCAACCCCTGGCTCATCCTCTCATCGCCGTGCCGGGCGATTGCATGAGCGATTTCATGGCCCATCACCACCGCCAATCCGCCTTCACCCTGCGTGATCGGCAAAATCCCGGTATAGACCACCACTTTCCCCCCCGGCATACACCAGGCGTTGACCTCATCGTTTTCCACCAGGTTAAATTCCCACTTATAGTCCCGTAACCGGTCGGACAGATTATTCTTGGCCATATACTGTTCCACCGCCTTCTTAATTTTACCGCCAACCGTCTTTACCGTTTGAGTCTGGTTCCGGTTGGTGCTGAGCTTATTGGACTTCAGGAATTCATCATACTGCTGAAAACTCATCGCCAGCATCGTGGAACTCGGGATCAGATCGAGTTGCTTTCTGCCGGTGACGGGAACGGTCGTACATGACAGCAATACAAAGGGTATCAGCACCAGCAGAGCCACAGACAACAGACAGTTTCTCATGACCGGGTCCTCCCTTTGTTTGATTTTCCCTACATGGTATTTAATGTTTGAGATTGCTGATTTTTTCGCATTCATGGGGTGAAAGCCGTAGGGTCAATTCTTCGCTCGGTAAATCGCGCCCGAACCTTCGAACGGGTGAAAAACCAGACCGCCAGCAATAACAGGGGAATAGAGACGCTGCTGTAAAAAACCGGAGATAAGATTTCAACGCGGTAGCAGGGAGGCCTTCCCGCCGCCACGCTCAGTGTAAAGGGAATGGAGAAAAAAAGCGCCGCCTGCACACAAATGCCTCCTGCCACCGCCCATTTTTTGCGGGCGATAATAAATACTCCCGTAACCAGCGAAAGCACAAAGGTCAACCAGGAAAGCCCGTAGAGGGGATAGAGAATCAGCCCGCCGAAAGAAGAATTCTCGATATTTCTCAATGCGTCACCCGGCACAAAGAAGGTCCCGTATATTCCTGTTGCCACGAGCACTGCCCCGTACCCTATAATCATAAGGGAAAGGAACATCCGAATCAATGTTTCTTTTGCACGGCTGAGCAATCCGGCGCAAATCGCCAGGACAGCCACGAGAAAAAACGGCTTGCAGGGAAGAAGGGGCGCTAAAAATCCCCACCCTTGTATCTCTATTATTTCCTCGCGATCTTTGGAAGACGTTCCCTCGATATACTGGATCCGCAGATCGACGTTATCGCGCGAAGATCGGTGGGGCGCCCGGCT
>JAFGRE010000106.1 GCA_016935335.1 Deltaproteobacteria bacterium | reverse complement strand
GATGACAGAGGATACGTGAAAGCCGCTACCTGTCGTGGCCGGTTTTCAAGCGTTCGGCCGTGGCCGCTTTTGGGTGTTCGCTAACAGTATGACCGCTGTCGTCTTGCTGAGTTGATGCTCAAGAACCTTGATCCCACCTCCTATATCAATCCAATGGAATCAACATAATTGAAGAAAAGGTGGAGCTTGGGCATAGACAGCGCATTACTTAATGAGATACAAATATTGTAATGAGCAAAAATATCTATAGGTCCTTTAATGAGCCCGATCGCCAATCCCTGCGATATGAAGAACGTTTCCTGGCCGAAGATCAAGGGCTTATCACGTGCTTGGAGGTTGGCAGAAGAATGCGCCTGGAGCATCCAGAACTTGCCAAAAAGGCAATGCGCGGAGAACTGCCTCCCATGGGATGGAAGGGTGGAGTCGAAAAGCCTAAACCCGCAACAAGATTTGGGACCCTGTTTTATCTTGCCCAATGGCAAGGCATTCGTGGCGAGGACTTGAATATTGATTTGGATGAAGAGCCAGAACTTACCTGTACCGCTACAGGAGTGAAGGTCATTTTTACTGGTGATCGCAGAAAATATTGCACTACAGAAAACAGCGATTAATGACTACATGAGATTTGCAGCTATCGATTGCGAAACTGCTAATGCCGACTTGGCCTCAATTTGCCAGATCGGCATTGCGATTTTTGAAGATGGGAATTTCAAGAACTCCTGGGATACTCTGATTAATCCTGAGGACGTATTCGATCCCTTCAATATCCGCATTCATAATATCACCTCTCAAAGCGTCTTGAATTCTCCCACGTTCAAAGATGTTTATGCTGAACTCACAAGCTTTTTGGATAGCCAGATCGTCGTTTGCCATACTATGTTTGATCGTTCGGCTGTCAATGCCACCTGCATAAAATACAACCTGCCTTTCATTACATGCAGATGGCTGGATAGTTCTACAATTGTAAGGCGCACATGGCCCGAGTTCTCACAACGGGGATATATCCTTAAAAACGTTGCACGTCATCTCGGCATACAATTTGAACATCACGTAGCAGTTGAGGATGCACGCACAGCAGGCGAGATTGTTATACATGCTGTGCGCCACTCCGGAAACGATATTGATCAGTGGCTCAATAACATACATGGATCCTTGTCACCGAGGGAAACAATAGCGCAGAAAGGCAAAAGCGACGGCCCATTATTTGGCGAAGAAATCGTATTCACAGGAAGGCTGTCGATTGAGCGCAGAGAGGCTGCGAAATTGGCTGCCCTTGCAGGGTGTAATGTTGTTGATACTGTGAAGAAATCAACAACTCTCCTGGTGGTCGGAGATCAAGATGTTCGCAACCTGGGAGATAATGATAAGAGCAGGAAACATCGCAAAGCCGAAGAGCTTATTAACAATGGGCAAGACATTAGGATATTGACAGAAAAGGATTTCCTGAACATTACAGCCATTGAAAAAATAGAGCCAGCTGACATTGCTGCCGCATTCAACCCACCCAAACAATGTGCAAATTGCGGCATAACTCTTTCGCTTGGCCCCTGTAAACCTATAGATGCAGATCCTACTGCAAATCAAGAACATCCTCGAAGACATTATGTGTATGCCCATCTTGACGAGAATGACAGCGTCTTTTTTATCGGGCGCGGGACCAGTAGAGATGCCTGGAACGACAAACGCCATCCTGTTTGGATGAGATATGTGGAAAAGCATCTCAATGGCAGTTACAGGGTTCTCATTTTGTGTGACAATTTATCACCCGAAGAAGCAGGAGAAATCAAGGATAACTGGCTATCGAGAATGGATCCCGATTCCTTGGTTAATTGGGTCAACTATTATCGACCTGTTGACATGGAAGCGAACGAACGTCTGCATACGCTATCCGATAAAAACCAACAACTGATCCAAGATGCAAAACGCATCGAAAAGACCGGTTCACTCGAACAAGCGGTTGCCATGTATGTACAAGCAATCGAAGCTATTATGGAATACGCGAGCATTCAAGATGATACGGGTCTCATCGCAAGACTCGAACAGGAAGAAAATGATGAACTGGGCCTCCGTGGGGAAGTTGGGGCGCTGGATAGACTCACCATATGCCTGATTAAACTGAATCGCCCGCAAGAAGGGGCAAAACGCGTTGAAGATTATTTCATGACATACCGCAGGGATCGGCAAACAAGCACTGCCAAACGAATATGCGCTCGGATAGCAAAAGCCATGATGCGCGGTGACAACAGCGCTGGGGTACAAGGAGACATCGTTATTTGATGGTCGATGCCCGACGGGACGCCGCGGAAGCTACTGGACGTGTCGCAACTGCGGGGGTTGGAATGGGAAACGAAGATTTCGCTAAAAATGGGAATTGCGCATACATATCAGTTCTTTGCTGCGAACCATAGATAGATGCTGTGGGATAATTTACCACTTTCACCCTGACATCCTATTGCGCTCCTCTTATTGTACCTGAGGCAACGCAAACCATTTGATACTTTTTTGACTCTTGAATAAAAGAGGACGGCAATGATCCCCAGCTTATAGAGGCGGATTTTCTGTCCTAGATATGGGGAACACCTCCTTTAATCGTCGCTTCATCAAAAATGCTTGAGCACTAGTGGGGGAGGATACCATGGAAGCCTTACCCGTGAGGGTGAAGTCTTGTTTTGCCCTTTTTCTTTTATTCTGCCTAACTGTTTCGGCTGCTTGCGCCGGTAGGAAGGTGAGAGTAGAGAACCTAAGTTCAGTAGAAAGAGCCAAACTAGCCAATATGCAGGTTTTCTCAAACAACCCTTTCGCTGAAGGATCTTATATTGTTTTGGGCACGGCAACCGGAACCTCGTGCAAGCGTAATGCATATGGGCAGGATGCATCCTCCGAGGAAGCAGAATCGGATATGAGGATAAAGGCATCGCTTTTAGGAGCTGATGCAGTGGTTAATGTTGTCATTCAAGACCGCGGAGTGAGCTGGTCAAAGAATTGTTGGCAGACAATCGTCGCAGTAGGAGATGCTATTCATATGAGCACCCCTGAACCGCCGCGGCCCGCACCACCTTCCGCGTCCTCAAGCAGCACACCGATCATAAATGCGATTTCTCTGGGCACTGGTTGGATAGCAAACCCATGCCTGATCGTTACCAATTTTCATGTCATAGAAGGATACTCGAACATATCAGCACGCCTACAATCAGGGCAAAAAATCGCACTCCGTCTGGCTCAAAAAGATCCCGTCAACGATCTCGCAATTCTGGTTCCAATTAATGCAACCCAACTCCCAAGTGCACTACCTCTGACGCAGAATAGCGCCCGCATAGGGGCAAGAGTATTCACCATGGGATTCCCACACCCTGACGTGATGGGCGCGGCTCCTAAGCTCACCGATGGTATTATCAATGCAAGCACAGGCATTCAAGATGACCCAAGGTATTACCAGATGTCAGTCCCGATACAATCTGGCAACAGTGGAGGGCCTGTTCTTAATATGAGAGGAGAGGTAATCGGAATAGCAACTTCTAAACTCAATGCAGCTGCAATGCTTAAATTTACGGGTGACCTAATAGAAAACGTCGGATATGCGTTGAAACTGGATTATCTTCATCCCTTAACAAATGCAGCTCGACAATCCTCCAATGGATGCACAGCTCTAATTCCTGAGGAGAGCACACTTGAGGTTTTGGCTGATCGCATCAAGCCCTCTGTAGTGCTCATAATAGCAGAGTAAGTCTCGGACCATGGCGGGGGTATTCCTCCGCAACGTTTGATAGTTGCCTCCTTTCATAGGCAATATTTATGGCATCATTTACAATGTTCGACTTACCTCCCTATCAAAGCCCAAAAAACGAGGTTCTGACTGAGCCTGAGCTGCGCAGTGCGATATACGCCGCAGTAATGACAGCACGGGAACTCCTTACGGACGCTGAGTTGCTTTATAGCATGGGCCACTAGTGTCCGAACGTTAATCGTATAGAAACAGCTGTTTAGAAAAATATCGGATGTCAAATTTTGATCGGAGCCAGCCATCAATGAAACAAACAGCCAATCCTTTCAATCAAGACCCTCACGATATTCGTTATTATAAGTTTAGATCGCTAGCTACCAAAGAAGATGCGCACCGTGCCCAACTAATATTGGAAACCGGCTGCTTTTGGTGTTCCCGATTCTTGGAATTGAACGACCCCATGGAGGGGGCGTTTTCAATTTTCCAAAATAAGGTTGCTGACACCGCAATGGAGGTACTGTTTTCACAAAAAAATGAACTAAAAATTTGCTCTTTCTCTGGAATTGAAGGATTCCGCCAACCATCAATGTGGGGGTACTATGCGAATGGCTTCAAGGGTATTGCTATTGAGATTGAGTCAAGAGATGAGCCACTTCAAGAGGTGATTTATGCTCAAGGAATCTCTGAGTTAGAAGATCCAACGGATATCAAGAAGTTGCTGCTGCGAAAGCTAGATTCATGGCAACATGAACAGGAATATCGGTTCCTACGCAAATCGGACAACAATTATCACCCGATCGGAAAGATTACGGCCGTATATTTTGGAAATCCTTTCCATAATTTTGTCAATAAGCCCGAATTGGAAAATCAGAGTCAGCATTTTCGAGAATATAAGGACCTGCGCCGCCAAGTGAAACAGGTCGCAGAGGGCAAAGGCATTGATGTCTATTTTGTCGAGATATCTCACGGTAGAGTAGAAAAAATTCGACAGCCAGATACGCTCCTGTAGACAACGCGTTTAGATTGTTTGACAAAACGGAGCACATCCGCAGTACCAGAAGCATTCGCGGAACGGATGAAAAGCAGGAGTCTCTTCCGGTGCGCTAGCGAATAAAGCCGGTGACACCTGGGATACGGTATCCCGCCATAGCGCTCCGGCGCCCCAACAGGCACGCATGGTGAGTTCTTGATTATAATTGCGGCACCGCTACTATCCCGTTAAATGTCGAATAGATTCAACTGGATATCGGCACCGCTCGTTGAAAACCTGCAATAATCGTCAGTAAACAGGCTTTTTTCGGGTGTTTTCTCAAAAAGCATATCGACCAAAACCTGTAGAATTTCGTACCTGCCGGATTCCATTGGTTTTCCTCTTTCAGGGTAAGCGTGAATTCTTCCACACAGGATGGTTACGGCAGCTTCACATTCCAGGGCAGCAGTGCTTCGAGGGTGGCATCGTCACGGG
>JAFGRE010000105.1 GCA_016935335.1 Deltaproteobacteria bacterium | reverse complement strand
TCAAGAGCGACTACTATAAACAGTTTTTTTTCGACAGGTGAGAGCTGTGGCAGGGTCTGTCAGTGCTGTCCGGGTTCTTTTTTCTGGAGCACCGAGCAAAGATACTATGCGCTTTTTCTGAGTGATTTACTCGATCAGGATTCTCCGCGGCGGCCCCAGAGACTGATTGATAAATAACGATATGAGTGTGATCCTCGTTTTCAAAAAGGTCGGGAACTGTTTTGAGATGCAGTTCTTTCACCAGGGAAAAACAATCCCGAGGAAATTCCTTAACTCGGGAATCACCGACAATGACGAGATAGCGATCAGTTAAGGCTGCGACCAGATCGATATTCTTAGCATCGTAGCAAACATCAGCCGCGAGGATGACTTCAAAATCTTCATTTTCAGCAGAGAAGGTTACTTCACCGCATGCCTCAATCTCAACTCCATTCAATGCAGCATTGGCGCGAATCGCCTGGACGGCTGCCGGATCAAGATCCGACGCAATCACCTTTTTGGCTCCCGCTTTGGCAGCGGCGATTCCCGCAACACCGGACCCGGCTCCAAAGTCGAGCACTACCTTGTCTCGAACCAACCCAGGATTATCGAGGATAAAGCGCGCTAAGGCTTGGCCGCTTGCCCAACAAAAGGCCCAGTACGGCGGCGCGGCAACAGTGACCCTGCACTCATAGTCCGACAGCGGATCCTGAGGATACTCCTCTTCCAACAGGTATAACCGTATCTCCGGGCAAAGGGGCAAGGAGCGAACGAGTATCCGCGCCTTCTTGAGAACTCGGTCACCTTGAATACTTAATCCGACCGTTTCCATATCTCTTTCTATCTCGCAAAAATGCACCTACTTCATTAACCCAGGTAGAAAAAGGGCAATCTGCGGAAAGGGAATCAAAAGGAGCGTCCCAACAATCAGGGCGATGAGGAGTGGGATCACCCCTTTGAAGATCACATGCAGCGGCACATCCCGGGCAACCCCGCTTACCACATAGACATTGATCCCCACCGGAGGCGTTATAACGCCGATCTGGGTGACCAGCACGATAACGACCCCGAACCAGAGAGGATCGTAGCCTAAGTGGGTCACCACCGGATAAAAGATGGGAACCGTCAGCATGATTAGCGCCAACGAATCGATAAAGCACCCCCCCACCAAATACACCAGGATAATGAACATCATAATGACAAAGGGGGGTAAAGCAAACCCTGCTATCCAGCTGGCAATGTCAAAGGGTATTCGGGTTACCGCCAGAAAATGGCCGAAAACAGTAGCACCGGCAACAATCACGAGGATCATACAGGATATCCGGGTCGTTTCGAATAGGGCGTTGGTAAATTCCGGCCACGTGAGATTGCGCCTCACCAGGCCAAGCAGCAACGTACCAAGAGCGCCAATCGCTCCAGCTTCCGTTGGTGTAAAGAACCCCACAAAAAGCCCCCCCATCACCAAAACAAAAAGAATCAAGGTTTCCACCAGCCCCGAGAGAGAAGACAGTCTCTCCTTTCCGGTGGCCTTCGGCCCCTTCGGAGCAAGTTCGGGTCTCAAGTGGGTCCAGAGCATGATGGTTACGACGAACAAGAGACTCAGAAAAATTCCCGGCAGAATGCCAGCCACGAAAAGCTTGCCGATGGACTGCTCGGTCATAACCCCGTAAACGATAAAGATGACGCTGGGCGGGATGAGAATTCCCAGACTTCCTCCGGCGGCAACCACGCCGGTTGCCAAACCCGGTTTATAATTGTAACGTTTCATTTCCGGCAAGGTAGCCGCCGCCATGGTGGCTGCAGTCGCATTGGTTGAGCCGCAGATCGCCGCAAACCCCGCACAAGCTCCGATGGTGGCGATAGCTAATCCGCCGGGCAGATGCCCGATAAACTTATAGGCAGCATCAAAAAGCCGAGCGCTGATGCCGGCGTGGAAAGCGAGCTGCCCCATGAAGACAAACATGGGGATAACGGTCAAATTGTAAGAAGAAAAAACGGAAAAGACGTCCTTGGCAATGAGATTCAAGGAGGCATTGACAGAAACGAGGGAGGCGAAGCCAAGAAAACCGATAATCGCCATGAGAAAGCCTACCGGTATTCTGCTAAAAATAAGCAGAAAAAGAGCAGCAATACCGATAAGACCGACACCTGTTGGGCTCACTTCTTTCCGATCTCGTGTAACGATGTGAGTAGATCCAGCATTAATACCACGCAAAGCAGACCCGAACCGATGGCGACTCCATAAACAAAGGGATAAACCGGGGCTTGTACTGTAAGGGATACCTCTCCGGTCCGTTTTAGATCACCGGCATACGCAAAAGTCTGCCAGGCAATGACTGCAAAAAGGGCGGTACTGAAGAGATCATTGAAAACGGAGAAACAAGCCTGCACCCCTCGCGAGAACCGTTGCACTAAAAATTCCACCGCAATATGCCCTTTTTCAACCGAGGTATAGGCCAGTGAAAAGGAGATGATAATCGCACCCAACAATCCCACGATCTCATAAGCACCGGGAAGGGGGTGACGAAAAAGGCGAAGAACTACGTCTGAAGAAGTCAGGAGCATCATGACTACGACCGCTCCCGCAGCTATCCAGTTAAACGTCTGGGTAAGGAACAAAATGAATCTTCTAGGCAGAACCATAGTCTGAAAATCACCGCGGGGATCTGTTGCCAGATAAATTCCCCCCTTTTCATGCAAGTTGATGAAAAGGGGGGAACCGTAACGGACTAACGTTTACCCGGGGTTATCTTTTATATGTCTGGCTATATGTTTCGATAAGCTCTTTTACTTTGGCAACCGCCTCGTCACCCGGGAGGCCTTTTTCATTTGTAGTGGCAACGTAACCATTAATAATCGGTTCTACGGCCTCTACCCACCGCTTCTGCTCTTCGTCTGACAGCGAAATGATTTCATTGCCGAGACTCTGGGTATACTTGTAGCCTTCACTGTCAGATTCATCCCAGGCCTTCCCATGAACGCCGATCCACTCATTGCTGACCTCGGCAATAACTGACTGTACATCCTCGGGCAGGGAGTTCCACTTGGTCATATTCATAACCACAAACATCGCCGTGGTATAACCAACTTTATAACAGTCGGTAGTGCTCTTGATGACCTCCGCCTGACGCCATCCCTTCAAAACCTCGACCGGTGAGAAGGTCCCTTCAACAACACCTTTCTGCAAAGCCTCATAGGTTGATCCCTGAGGCATGGCGACCGGAACGCCCCCCAATGCCTCGGTAATTTTCCCGCTGAGTCCGGTGGACCGAATCTTCATCCCTTTGAGATCCTCTAAGACCTTCACCGGCTTCTTCGTATGAAGCAGTCCCGGACCATGAGCGTGAAGATAAAGGACCTTCACATCCTCCAGCTCTTTCGGCAGGAGCGCTGTGTAAAAATCATTGGCTACGTGGGTTGCCACCTGACCGTTGGGATACCCAAGGGGAAGATCAACTGCCTCCATAACCGGAAACCGACCCCTGGTGTAAGCAAAACACGACATGCCGATATCGGAGATTCCCTTTACCACCCCGTCATAGCATTGATCGGCCGGAGTTAATGTCCCTCCGGGGAAAACCGTTATTTTCACCTTCCCGTTAGTGCGCTTTTCCACTTCCTCGGCCCAGGCTTGGCCAGCCTTCCCTTGGCTGTGAGTCGGGGGGAAGAAAATGCTGTAGGTAAGGTTTACGGTATCCGCCTGAACATGCGTCACAAACCCGAGACCTCCCCCACCGAGCGCCACGCAAACGCTTATAGCGGCAATTAAAACAACTATTCTCTTCATTGCTTATCCTCCTCTGCTGATCTTTTTTCCTGCTTTGCTTTCAGCCGCCTCGGCCAGGAGGCTGTACCATGGGCTATCAGTTATCGATATAGTAATGAGCCCCTACTCAAAACTCGATGCAGTTACCTATTTGTGACACCCTGAACCTATCTTCCCACGAAACGGCAAAAAGACACCTCTACCGGTAGTTACCGAGGGTAAGTTTTATGGCGAAAAAGCTTGATGCTGTCTCGCCATGATACCCCCTGCGCACCACCCGCATCCTCACTTCTTTTATGGAAGTTTCCCCTTGGTGTCAAGGATTATTTTAGCCGTACACCGGAGGAGACTGCTTGTGAAAACGTATCGCCTCACGTGATCGTTAAACATCTACCTTCGGGAGATCACCTAGTGCCCTACGGACTTCCTCGTCCGGGTATTCGAAATCTTCTAATTTTTTGGAATAGTACCGGTCATAGGAAGCAAGGTCCAACAACCCGTGGCCGCTGAAATTGAATAGAATCACTTTCTCTTTTCCCTCTTCGCGGGCCTTGACTGCTTCATCGATGGCGGCGCGAATAGCATGAGCTGTTTCCGGCGCCGGAATGATGGCCTCACAATTTGCAAAAAGCACGGCCGCCTCAAATACAGGATTCTGATGGTATGATCGTGCTTCGATCAGGCCTTCCTGCTTTACCATGCTGACCAGCGGTGACATACCGTGATACCGAAGCCCGCCGGCATGGATCCCCGGAGGCTCAAAGGTATGACCCAAGGTAAACATCTGCATGATCGGCGTCGTTTTAGCCATATCCCCATAATCATAGGCATAAGGTCCCTTCGTGAGGGTCGGACACGCTGCCGGTTCCACAGCGATAATATCGATTTGCTTTCCATGTATCTTATCCCGGATAAAAGGAAAAGCTGCACCGGCAAAATTACTCCCCCCCCCCACGCAGCCGATCACCACGTCCGGATACTCGCCAATCTTTTTAAAATGAAGCAAGAGTTCTTCACCGACAATCGTCTGGTGAAGACAGACGTGATTCAATACCGAACCAAGGCCGTAATTGGTATCCTCGTGATTGACAGCATCCTCAACCGCTTCACTAATAGCCAATCCCAGGGTTCCGAGGGTGTCGGGGTGTTCCCGGAGAATCTTTCGGCCAAAATTTGTTCGATCGCTCGGGCTCGAATAACAGGTAGCCCCCCATGTTTCCATCATCAAACGCCGGTAAGGTTTTTGTTCATAACTGACCCTCACCATGTAAACAGTTATCTCTATACCCATGAATTTTCCCGCCAACGCTAACGCGCTCCCCCATTGGCCGGCACCGGTCTCTGTGGTAATTCTTTTCTTACCTGCTAATTTATTGTAATACGCCTGAGCTATAGCGGTATTAGGCTTGTGACTCCCCGCCGGGCTGGCTCCCTCATACTTAAAGTATATCTTGGCCGGCGTTTTCAGGGCTTTTTCAAGCCGCCGGGCTCTCATGAGCGGAGTCGGCCGCCACAAACAGTAAATGTCCAACACCTCCTCCGGAATATCAATCCAGCGTTCCTGAGTCATCTCTTGCTCAATGAGCTGCGGCGGAAAGATGGCCAATAGGTCATCCGGTTTTACCGGCTTCCCGGTCAGGGGATGTAGGTAGGGGGGAACAGGATGCGGTAGGTCAGCTTGGATATTGTACCACTTTCTGGGGATCTCCTGTTCGCTCAAATAAAATTTGATCTGCTCCATAAAGCCTCCTTTACTTACAAATATCTTTTGGGTCAGAATAGGTATAACCACCTATAAAAAAACCGTGGGCTCCAGTCTTTCTCTCGTGTAACCCACGGTTGTTCTCTCTCTTTCAGTGTTCGGTACCGTATCGAGTGGAGTTTATAACATCTTTTCTATGTGACGCTCCACCACCAGAAGTTTATATTCTTACCAGTAACCACGTTTCACCCCTTCGGTGCTCAACAATTTTTTTTACTTTATCAGAAAACCAGTTTTTGTCAAGAAATTTGTGAAGAGTTCTTCCCCCAGCGCGCCTCTCCCCGTCATTCCGGTTTGTCGCCGGAAGAGCTTGGAGACGTTTCCTTTTCTCCGGACTCCTCTTCAGCATCTACTTTTCCATCATCCCCCGATGATGTTGTCGCCTGGGTTTGGTCGTTTTCCCTGGTTTTTGAAGGTTCTTCAGTCTTTGCGATTTCCGCCTTGGTTACAGGCTGATTCGTCTCTCCACGCCCTTCTTGAACGCCTCCAGCATCCGCCTTTTCACCGGCTGCACTCTCTGGGGTGGCTTCTGCCGCGGGTTTCGCAGCTGACTTCTTCTTTCGCCCTTTCTTCTTCTTGCCCCCAGCCACTTCCTCAACCAACTCAACAACTGACAACGGCGCCCGATCCCCGGGACGGAATCCGGTTCTAATGATCCGGGTATAACCTCCGAGGCGACTTTGGTATTTGGGGGCGATTTCTTCAAACAGTTTATGAACAATCTTACTGTCAGGGATCAATCGAAGAACCTGCCGTCGGGCATGCAAATCGCCTCTCTTCCCCAACGAAATGACCTTCTCTGCCAGGGGGCGCAACTCTTTAGCCTTTGTGACCGTTGTCTCGATTTTTTCCCATTGAAAAAATGAAGCAAGCATATTTCGAAGCATTGCTTTTCGATGGCTACTCGTTCTCCCAAGTTTTCTGCCTGCTTTTTGATGTCTCATTTGTAGTAATCCCGATTTACTTAATTATTTTCCGCAACGCTTTGGGTCTCAGCGGGAGGTGACCAGTTTTCGAACTTCATTCCCAACGATAGTCCCATCTCTTCCAAAATCTGTTTGATCTCATTGAGCGACTTGCGACCGAAATTCTTCGTCTTCAACATTTCTGCTTCGGTTTTCTGAACCAATTCCCCAATGTAATTGATATTAGAGTTCCGCAGACAATTAGCTGCGCGCACGGAAAGCTCCAGTTCGTTGATGTTCTTATAAAGATTCTCATTGAGTTTCGGTTTCTCTTCCGTTACTTCCTCCAGCTCAATCTCTTCTTCTTCAAAATTGATAAAAACCGAAAGCTGATCCTGCAGTATTCGTGCTGCAATTGCCACAGCATCCTCTGGAGAAAGACTTCCATCGGTCCATAGCTCCAAAATCAGTCTTTCAAAATCGGTTACCTGACCGACGCGGGCATTGCGAACCGTATAATTAACCTTCTCAATAGGGGTATAAATTGCATCAATGGGAATAGTCCCGATGGGCAATCCCTCGGTATCGGCTTTCTCGGCCGGAACATACCCTCTCCCAATGTTCACCGTCAGCTCCATATTCAGTTCAGCGTCTTCCGCCAATGTCGCGATGTGCAAATCCGGGTTGAGCACGGTAACATTCTGATTGGTTGCAAAGTCACCAGCTTTTAAATCCATCGCTCCCCTTATCTTGATCCGAATGACTTCCGGCTTTAAGGAATGCAGTTTCAAACGAACTTTTTTCAGATTTAAAATAATATCGGTGACATCTTCTCGTACGCCTGGTATGGTTGAGAATTCGTGAAAAACCTTGTCAATTCTCACTGATGAGATCGCTGCCCCGTGCAGTGATGAAAGCAAGATCCGTCGTAGGGAATTACCGATGGTGATACCAAATCCACGTTCCAAGGGTTCGGCCGAAAACCGTGCATAGCGGTCGGTGGCTGTTTCAGCCTCAATTTCTAATTTCTTTGGTTTTAAGAGATCTCGCCATGTCTTGTACATATACTGCCGCTCCCATATGTTATAGCATTGACTTATTACCGAGAATAATGCTCGACAATAAGTTGTTCCTCGATGGGCATTGTAATGTCTTTTCTCTCCGGCAATGCAACAACCTTCCCCTGGTATGCATCCTTGTTCAACTCAAGCCATACAGGTATTCCTAATCGTTCAACCGCCTCGATCGCCTCATTAACTAAAGGTATCTTTCGACTCTTCTCCCGCACTTCGATTATGTCACCAGGATTAACCAAACAGGATGGGATATTAACTCGTTTCCCGTTAACAAGTATATGATTATGGCTTACCAATTGTCGGGCTTGAGTCCTTGAACTCGCAAACCCTAATCGATAAACAATGTTGTCGATCCGGCGTTCTAAACAAATCAAAAGATTTTCGCCGGTAATACCTCGTCTTCGTTCTACTTCTCGATAATATCGTCGAAACTGCCTCTCCAGAATGCCATAGGTTCGTTTTACTTTTTGCTTTTCTCGAAGTTGGGCTTTATAATCCGAAAATTTTCCCCTCCGCTGGCCATGTTCTCCTGAAGGATAGCTTCTGCGTTCAAACGCACACTTATCTGAATAGCAACGGTCTCCCTTGAGAAACAGTTTCTGATTTTCCCGTCGACAGAGCCTACATACTGAACCATTATATTGTGCCAAAGAAACAGTCCTCCTTCCTAAACTCTTCGCCGCTTAGGTGGGCGGCATCCATTATGGGGAATTGGAGTGACATCACGAATCAGCCTGATGTTAAACCCCGTGGCCTGGAGAGCTCGCAGTGCTGCTTCGCGTCCGGACCCCGGTCCCTTCACGTACACCTCAAGATTTTTTACTCCATGTTCCCGGGCCTTCCGGGCGACATCTTCTGCCGCCAACTGAGCCGCAAAAGGCGTGCTTTTGCGAGAACCCTTGAACCCCTGACACCCCGCGCTTGACCACGCTACCGTACCGCCAATGCTGTCGGTAATGGTTATGATGGTATTATTGAATGTCGATTGAATATGAGCAATGCCATCTTGAATATTCTTTCGCTCCTTTTTCTTTCTCCCGACCTTTCTTTTCGGAGAACCCATAGTCTATTCCTTATCGTTTCTTTTTAATGATGGCGCGTCTCGGTCCTTTCCGCGTTCGCGCATTAGTATGACTACGCTGTCCTCGAACCGGTAATCCCTTCCGATGACGCAGTCCGCGATACGATCCGATATCCATCAACCGCTTGATGTTCATGGATACTTCTCGCCGCAAATCACCCTCTACCTTATACTCCTGGTCTATGATCTCCCTGATCCGCGCGACCTCCTGATCCTTCAGATCATCTGACCGCGCATTAAAATCAAGGCCGGCTTTCTCAAGGATTCGCCGTGAAGAACTCCTTCCGATACCATGAATATACGTAAGGGCTATCTCTATTCTTTTTCCTCGAGGTAAATCAACTCCTGCAATTCGTGCCAACTCGTTTCCCCTCTCAGGTTCAAACCTTCATATTCATTGCTACTTTCCCGCCAGTCATGGTCAAGTTCGTTAACAAGAAACCTTGCACCCAGCGGTGCTTCAAGGTAGCGTCATCCTTGACGTTGCTTGTGCCGGGGGTTGTCACAGATAACCCTAATCACCCGTTTTCTCCGGACGATCTTACATTTGTCACATATCTTTTTAACTGAACTCCGCACTTTCATAAAGTATTTCCTTCCCGCCCCTTGCTTCACATTTTGCCAGCGTAACCATAAATCCGCTTATTTCGAGCGGTAGACAATACGCCCCCGGTTCAAATCATACGGTGAAAGCTCCAGCGTGACAGTGTCACCGGGTAAAATTTGGATAAAATGCATGCGCATCTTTCCCGATATATGAGCCAGGACTCTATGTCCGTTTTTAAGTTCAACGCGAAACATCGCGTTCGGAAGCGACTCCAATACTTTACCCTCTATCTGAATTACCTCTTTTTTGCCCATAATCTAACGTGTGGGAACGGCTAACCGTAATACTCCCTCTTTATTCCTTCCGCTGCAAGACGTCTTCGATGCTTTTTAAGATGTCCTCAATGCCCCCTGTTCCTTTAATCGGTCGCAGGATGTTCTTTTTTCGATAGTAGCCAATAACCGGAGCAGTTTGTTGCTGATAGACTTCTAACCGATTACGAATAGTCGCTTCCTGATCATCATCCCTTTGATAGAGTTCTCCCCCACAAGCATCACAGATTCCTTCCTTTTGGGGGGCATTAAACATCACGTGATACATTGCCCCACAAGACCGACAGGTCCGCCGTCCGGTGAGCCTTCCCATGAGTTCTGCATCATCCACTTCAATACTGATCGCGTGTTCGATCTTTTTCCCCGCTTCCTCCAGAGTCCTGTCAAGTGCTTCGGCTTGCACCACCGTCCTCGGAAATCCGTCCAAAATAAACCCGCTTTCACAGTCAGGCTCTTTGAGACGATCCTGGATAATGCCGACAACAACATCATCAGTCACCAATTTGCCGGAATCCATGAAGGCCTTCGCTTTAATACCCATAGGCGTCTTGTTTTTAACCGCTTCCCGCAGAATATCGCCCGTGGAAATCTGGGGAATCTGATATTTTGCAGTTAACATTTTGGCCTGGGTTCCCTTTCCGCAGCCCGGCGGTCCCAACAAGACAATATTAAAATTCATGGAATATACTCCTCTCTTTTATCTCCGTCCTTTAAATTTCCTTCCGCCTTTCATAAAACCTTCGTAATGGCGCGTTATCAGATGCGACTCCATCTGCGCCACCGTATCAAGCGCAACCCCAACGACAATCAACAAGGCGGTCCCACCAAAATAGAACGGCATATTGAGTTTGTAAATAAGAATCGAGGGGAGAACGCACACGGTCGCCACATAAAGCGCTCCCCCGAAGGTTATACGAGTCAAAACGCGATCGATATACTCAGCGGTCCGCTTGCCCGGCCGGATACCCGGAATATAGCCACCATATCGCTTCATATTCGTGGCTACATCAAGGGGATTAAATGTAACCGCGGTATAAAAATAACAAAAGAATATTATGAGAACGACGTAAAAAATATGGTACAGCACGTTTGCTGGCGATAGAGCATCAACAACCGACTTCATCCACGGCACTTCAACAAATTGTCCCAAGGTTGCCGGAAACATCATTATCGAAGAGGCAAAGATCGGCGGAATCACACCTGAGGTATTGACTCTGAGGGGAAGGTAGGTGTTCTGACCTCCATAGACCTTACGTCCCACGACCCGTTTCGGGTACTGAACAGGAAGACGCCGCTGCCCGCGTTCCATAAACACAATAAAGCCCACTACCAAAACCATGCACACCAAAACAAGAAGAATCAATAATACAGGTAATATTCCTTCACGAAGATACCGATACAACTGTATAATGGCATTCGGCATTTGGGCTACAATGCCTGCAAAGATGATCAACGATATCCCATTTCCTATACCACGCTCGGTAATCTGTTCGCCCACCCACATAATAAATGCGGTTCCAGCCGTGAGGGTAATAACGGTCATAATTCTAAAGCTCCATCCCCCATCGATGACGACAGCTGCGCCCCCAGGGGCCGCCATCCGTTCCAACCCAATGGCTATGCCAAATCCCTGAATGATGCTGAGAACGACTGTCCCATAACGAGTATACTTGGTGATCTGCTTACGCCCGGCCTCTCCCTCCTTTGAAAGCTTATCCAGATAGGGAATCACCACCGTAAGAAGCTGCAAGATAATAGAGGCACTGATATACGGCATGATCCCCAAGGCAAAAACAGAGAGATTGCTGAGGGCTCCTCCCGCAAACATATCAAACATTGCCAAAAGGGTTCCTTGAGATGCCTGCTCGGCAAAAATCGATGCTAAAGCACGCGCGTCAATTCCTGGAGTGGGCACATGCACGCCGATTCGATACACCGCCAGCATCATAAACGTAAAAGCCAAGCGGCGTTTTAACTCAGGGATTTTAGGAATGTTTTGAAAGCCTGTTAACATCGTTACACAATCTCAATAGTGCCGCCGGCTTTTTCAATCTTTTCCTTCGCCTGCACGCTGGTCCGATGTGCCTTAATGGTCAATGATTTGGTAATGGTTCCTGAACCGAGAACCTTAACGCCGTCGTAAAGCTTTTTTATCAATCCTTTTTCTTTCAACAAAGAAGGATCAACGACCGTGCCAGCCTCGAATCGTTCCAAGTCCCCCACATTTACCAAAGCAAACGTCTTTTTAAATATATTGGTAAACCCTCTTTTAGGAAGCCTCCTTTTAAGCGGCATTTGTCCGCCTTCAAAACCGAGGCTCTTTCTCCCCCCTGAACGGGCGTTCTGCCCCTTCGTTCCCTTCCCGGCCGTCTTCCCCAACCCGGATCCTGGACCTCTTCCGACTCTCTTCCGATCCTTCTGGGCACCTTGTGGACATCGCAATTCTTGAAGTTTCATATCGGTTCGTTTTTTACGAGCTAGTTAATATCCTCAACTTCCACCAAATGGGACACCTTCTTTATCATCCCCCGTATTTCAGGTGTGTCTTTTACCCTGATAGACTTATTGGTTTTAGTCAGTTTGAGGCAGACCAATATTCTGCGGTGCTTTTCGGGCCTGCCGATTTGACTCTTCTTTAATGTTACCTTCAGTTCATTCGCCATTGTCATCTCGTCCGTGTAAAGAGAAAACCGGTTTAGGATGATGGAGCATCAACTGCTTTCTTCGTGACCACATCTTTTCCCAATCGTCTCTTGAGTTCTTCAGGAGGTCTAAGCTGGTGGAGAGCATCAAGGGTTGATTTCACTGCATTGTGGGGATTATGAGATCCTAAACACTTGGTCAAAATATTGTGAATTCCTGCTGCTTCCACCACAGCTCTCACTGCCCCCCCCGCGATGATTCCGGTGCCAAGGGAAGCGGGCTTCAAGAGTACCCTGCCAGCCCCATATTTCCCTATTACCTCATAAGGAATGGTCTCATTGACAATGGGTATTTTCAGGAGGTTCTTCTTGGCTTGTTCAACCCCCTTTCTGATCGCTTCCGGTACTTCATTCGCCTTGCCTAATCCGTACCCCACTGATCCCTTGCCGTCGCCGACGACCACCACCGCACTAAAGCTAAAGCGCCGGCCTCCCTTCACAACCTTTGCTACTCGGCTTATATGGACAACTTTATCAATAAAATGATCTTCTGCTCTCTCACGTATATCTTCTACCATTATACCGCCTACTGTCTTGTCTTTTAAAATTCTAATCCCTCTTCTCGTGCTGCCTCAGCTAACGCTTTTACTCTTCCGTGATAGAGAAATCCGCCTCTATCAAAAACCACTCTCTTAATCCCTTTCCGAATCGCCTTTTTTGCAAGAACCTCTCCCACCTTTTGCGCAGCACTGATATTTCCCGTCCCTTTCACCTGGGAGCGTACCTCCGGTGTAACGGTAGACGCTGCAACAAGCGTTTGAGCAGTCTCATCGTTTACAATCTGAGCATAGATATGCTTGGCGCTTCGAAAAACAGAGATCCGGGGACGAAATTCCGTACCCCTCATCTTTTGTTGAATCGCTTTTTTTCTTCTCAACCGTGCGGTAATCTTTGATGCTGCTTTCATGCTTTTATCAAGAACCAAAATCAATCGTTATTCGTTTGAAAAGGAAGCCTTGAAGGTCTGCCCACCGGACCGTGCTGCTGCCGGCGCTACCTAGCCCCGCTCTTACCAACCTTCCTCAAAATTCTCTCTTCAGCAAGCTTGATGCCTTTTCCCTTATAGGGTTCGGGAGGTCGAAACGCTCTGATGGTTGCTGCTGTCTCTCCTACCACCTGTTTGTCACACCCTTCAATCACAATTCGGTTTTGCTTATCAACGGTTGCGGTGACATTCTGAGGAAGGACATACGTAATGGGATGGGAATATCCCAGATTCAGAACAAGCATATTTTCCTTAACCTCTGCACGATATCCTACACCTGATAGTTCCAATACTTTCTGAAATCCTACCGTGACTCCGGTTATCAGATTACTGATAAGTGAGCGAGTCAACCCATGATAAGCTCGATTTCTTCGCTGATCATCAGGCCGTTTTACAACAATAGACTCTTGGGTGATTTCAAAACCCATTTCCGGGACCACGGTCTGCGCAAGACTCCCCTTTGGGCCTATGACGGTGAAGACCCCATTTTCCAACTTGACCTTTACCCCTGAGGGAATTGGTATAGGCAACTTTCCGACACGGGACATATTCGCTTCTCCTTTACCAAACCGAACAGACGAGTTCTCCCCCCAGGTTCAGTTCTCGTGCTTCTCGATCAGTCATAATTCCTTGAGAGGTTGAAATGATAGTCAAGCCGTATCCATTCAGCGTTTTTGGAATTTTAGTGCTTTTTACATACACTCTTCGGCTCGGTTTACTTATTCGCTTAATCTTAGTTACAAGACCACGACCCTGAGCATCGTACTCAGGGTAAATTCGAAGAACCCCTTTTTGTTCTTCGTTCAGTACCTGAAAATTTTTTATATATCCTTCTCGTTTCAAAACGGTGGCGATAGCCACCTTTACCTTCGACAATGGTACGTCAACCTTATCAAAGTTTGCCATCATACCATTACGAATTCTGGTAAGCATATCAGCTATGGGGTCGGTCATACTCATAGTTCACTTCCTCTTTCTGGCGCGTTAGTCCTCAAGCCTCTTTCATACCCTGGGTATTTTTTTTCATAATCGCGCTTACCAGCTCGACTTTGTGACTCCCGGAATATCACCCTGCAAGGCTAACGTGCGAAAGCAAATTCTACACATATCAAATTTCCGTAAATACGCTCGCGGTCGTCCACACAAAGAACAGCGGTTGTATTTTCTGCTCGAAAACTTGGGGGTTCTTTGCGACTTTGCAATTATTGATTTCTTTGCCATTAGTTCAACCGGTACCTTTAGTCTTTAAAAGGCATTCCCAAAAGTTTTAGTAACGCTTTCCCTTCTTCGTCAGTGGGTGCGGTGGTAACAATGACCACACCCATTCCGTTAACGCTGCCAATCTTATCATAATCAATTTCCGGAAAAATAATCTGTTCGCGGAGGCCAAGCGCATAGTTCCCTCTTCCATCAAACGCCTTGCCGGAAATACCCTTGAAGTCTCGCACCCGAGGGAGAGCTACATTTACTAATCTATCGAAAAACTCATACATCCGATCTTTGCGCAGGGTTACCGTACAACCGATGGGCATCCCCTCTCGAAGTTTAAAGCCCGCAATCGACCGCCGTGCCTTAGTGACAACAGGCCGTTGCCCCGAAATTAAAGTCAGCTCGCTCACCGCAGAATCCAGAACTTTAATATTGGTTATAGCCTCACCCACGCCCATATTGATAACAATCTTTTTCAAACGAGGAATTTGCATGTCGTTCTTGTACTGAAATTCCTTTTTGAGAGCGGGAACAACTTTTGTATGATAATACTCTTTCAGCCGAGCCAATTAAGGTCTCCCTTGTTAACTTGCTATTATTTCCCCACACTTCTTACATACTCTGACTTTTTTCATATCCTCCAATACCTTGTTTCCGATTCGCGTGGGTTTATTGCACTTCGTACACACAATCATAACATTGGATATATGAATAGGCCCTTCCTTCTCTATGATGCCTCCCTGTCGGTGTTTGGCACTGGGACGAGTATGTTTCTTTATAAAATTCACCTTTTCAACGATAAGGCGCATTTTCTCAGGAATCACCGTGAGGACTTTGCCGGTTTTTCCCTTTTCCCGTCCGCCAATCACCTTCACCAGATCATTCTTCTTAACGTAAGATTTTGTGCTTTTCATTTTCTTCTCAGTTACCATCGCTAACAATCTACAGAACTTCAGGAGCCAGTGAAATGATCTTCATAAACCGCTTTGCTCGCAATTCCCGCGCAACAGGTCCAAAAATTCTTGTGCCAACCGGCTCATTCTGGGGAGTTATCAAAACGGCAGAATTATCGTCAAATTTAATGTACGAACCATCTTTCCGCCTGACCTCTTTCTTTGTTCTTACTATAACCGCCCGAGCTACATCCCCCTTCTTTACCTTGGAGTTTGGTATCGCTTCCTTGACTGAAACAACAACAATATCCCCAACGGACGCATATCTTCTTCTGCTTCCGCCCAACACTTTGACACACATGAGCTTTTTCGCCCCTGAATTGTCAGCCACCGTAAGTCGAGTTTGCATTTGAATCATAGATTGCCTCGATCCGCGTAGATACTGCGGTTCACATTATCATACCGCCTTTTCAACTATCTTTCGAACTCGCCAGCGCTTCTCTTTGCTAAGAGGTCTGCTCTCCACGATAAGGACCTTATCTCCTACGTGGCACCTGTTCTCTTCGTCATGAGCTTTAAACCGGGCTCGCTTTCGAATATACTTTTTATAGTCCGGATGTTTGGCAAGCCGCTCCACTAAAACCACCACGGTCTTATCCATCTTGTCGCTTACCACGATCCCAACCTGAGTTTTTCTTCCTTCTCGCTCTTTTTCGGCCATGAACAACCCTTTATATCTTCGTTAACCCTTGCTCAGTTCATTGAAAATGGTCTTCACCCGCGCCAACTCCCTTTTTACTTGGCGAATCCGCATGGTATTGTCTAACTGCCCCATAGCATGTTGGAATTTAAAATTGAAGAGTTCTTCAACGAGAGCCTTTTCTTTCTGCATTAATTCGTCTCTGCTCATTTCTCGAATTTCACTAGCCTTCATCACCCTGTCTCCGGATCATAAACTTCGTTGCAATAGGGAGCTTATGTGATGCTAAACGAAAAGCCTCACGCGCGGTCTCTACCGGAACTCCTTCCATCTCATATAAAATCCTGCCGGGCCTTATCACGGCAACCCATTCCTCTGGAGATCCCTTTCCCTTCCCCATTCTGGTCTCGGCAGGTTTTTTTGTTAACGGCTTATCAGGGAAGATGTTTATCCAAATCTTCCCACTTCGTTTTACGTGACGAGTTAGGGCGATCCGGGCCGCCTCTATCTGACGATTGGTAATCCAGCCGCACTCTGCCGCCATCAAACCATAATCGCCGAAAGTAAGCTGACTTCCTCGATAGGCCTTCCCGTTCATGCGCCCTTTTTGCATCTTGCGATATTTTACCTTTTTCGGACTTAACATGCGCTACTTCCTCATGCGATCTTTACTCTGTTCGCCTTCTTCGACTGCGTCCCCTTTGTATATCCATACCTTGATACCAATAATTCCATAGGTAGTCTTCGCTTCCGCAGTGCCATAATCGATGTTAGCCCTAATCGTGTGCAGGGGAACCTTTCCCTCCCTGTACCATTCTCTCCGGGCCATCTCTGCCCCCCCCAACCTACCGGAACAAGCGATCTTGATACCCTGTCCACCAAATTTCAGTGCCGAACTAACGCTTCGCTTCATGGCCCGCCGGAACGATACTCTTCTTTCCAACTGGGTAGCAACATTTTCGGCGACCAATTGCGCATCAACCTCGGCTTTGCGCACTTCAATAATATTGATAAAGACTTCCCGGCTTGTCATCACTTGAATTTCAGCCTTGAGCGCATCTATCTCGGCGCCCTTACGGCCGATGATAATCCCGGGACGAGCGGTATAGATATAAAAAATGATCTTTCCGCCGATTCGTTCAATCTCTATTTTTGAAACGCCTGCATGATAAAGTCGCTTCTTAAGAAATCTACGAATTCGAATATCTTCCTGTAAGAGCTTGCCGTACTCCTTTTCAGCAAACCAACGACTACCCCAGGTCTTATTAATCCCCAATCTAAAGCCAAGTGGATGGACCTTCTGTCCCATAGTGCCAGCTCACCTTCCTGTGTTAGCTTTCGTCCAATATTACCGTAATATGACTCGTTCTCTTTTTGATCTTGGATGCTCGGCCCATGGCCCGTGGACGAAATCGCTTTAACGTCGGCCCCTCGTCCACAAACACTTTCTTAATATACAAGGTATCAACATCGATACTTTCATCTTGTCCAGCATTAGCAATTGCCGATTTAACGATTTTGCCGATTATTGCAGACGCCTTTTGGGGAAGAAACGTTAGGATATCCACCGCCTCTTCAACCTTTTTCCCCTTAATAATATCAGCGACGTATCTTAACTTACGAGGAGATATCCGGATGTAACGGTTGATCGATTTCACTTCCATTGTTCTACTTTTTCTTCTCTTTGCCTTTTAATTTACTCTTCCGGTCGCCGGCATGACTGTAAAACGTCCGCGTCGGAGAAAACTCACCCAATTTGTGTCCCACCATATTTTCGGTTACAAAAACCGGTATAAATTTTTTTCCATTGTGGACAGCTAAGGTCATATTTACCATTTCTGGAAGAATGGTAGAGCGTCGTGACCAAGTCTTGATGACCTGCCTCTTGTTTGAATCAAGATTGTCCTCCACCTTTTTCCATAATTTGGGGTCTATGTACGGACCCTTTTTAATAGATCTACCCATCGTCTACTCTGTGAGCCCTATTTTCTACGTTTAATAATGTGCTTGTCACTCGCCTTCTTACGCGGCCTCGTCTTAAATCCCTTAGTAGGAACTCCCCACGGGGTAACCGGATGACGTCCCCCCGAAGACTTCCCCTCTCCACCACCCATGGGGTGATCAACGGGATTCATAGCCACTCCGCGAACTTTCGGCCGCCTGCCCAACCATCTCGCACGCCCTGCCTTTCCCGTCGAAATATTGACATGGTCGATATTTCCCACCTGTCCGATGGTCGCATGACAATCGAGATGAACCATACGCACCTCATTGGAGGGGATCTTAATCAACGCATAATCTCCCTCTTTAGCCACCAATTGGCTGGAAGCCCCCGCACTTCGAGCAAGTTGTCCGCCCTTGCCGATCTTTAGCTCAATATTATGAACAGTGCTTCCCACAGGGATATTTCTTAAGGGAAGTGCGTTTCCCGGCTTAATGGGGGCGGCTTCTCCCGACATAACCACATCTCCGACCTTTAACCCCATTGGTGCCAAGATGTAACGTTTTTCTCCATCCGCATAATAAAGCAACGCGATGCGCGAAGAACGGTTGGGGTCATATTCTATGCTCGCTACCCTGCCGGGCACGTTATCTTTATTTCGTTTAAAGTCAATAATCCGGTACTTTCGTTTGTGCCCGCCTCCGATATGTCTGCTTGTTACTCGTCCCTTGTTGTTCCGCCCTCCTGTCTTGGACAAACCCGTTACAAGCTTCTTTTCCGGTTTGGCCCGGGTAATTTCCTCAAACGTCGAACCCGTCTTAAATCGAATTCCCGGTGATGTCGGATTAAATTTTTTCACACCCATACGAACATCCTATGACAATTACGCTCCCTCTAGAAAGGGAATCTGTTCACCCGCTTTGAGTGAAACAACCGCTTTTTTCCAATCCGGTCGTTTCCCGCTAAAACGCCCGACCCGCTTTACCTTGCCTGATACCATCATGGTCTGGACGTCCGCGACTTTAACCTTAAAAACCTTTTCTACGGCTTGTTTTATTTCGATTTTGTTCGCTCTCCGGTCAACTTCAAATGTAATTTTATTGTTACTGTCTTTCTGAACTGTTGTCTTTTCCGTTAAAACCGGGCGCTTAATAACATCATAGAGACTCTTCATACTAGGACAACCTCTTTTCTACACACTCTAATGATGAGCGAGTAAAGACAATGTACTCATGTAAAAGAACATCATAAACATTCAATCCCTCCGGCTCCAAGACTTTAAAACCAGGCACATTCCGGGAGGAGAGTCTCAGGTTGACATTGTTCATATCAATAATAAGAGCATTGGGTATCTGAAGGTTTTCCATCAGAGATACAAACAGCTTCGTTTTCATCTCATTCAAATTAAGCGCGTCGACAACAACCAACCTGTTGTCCTGCAACTTCTGACTCAAAACCGCCCTCAGAGCGCTCTTTCGGACTTTTTTAGGGACCTTGTAAGAATAGTCTCGTGGCACGGGACCAAAAACGGTCCCCCCGCCTTTCCATAACGGCGAACGTATTGTCCCTGCCCGGGCTCGCCCGGTCCCCTTTTGCCTCCAGGGTTTTTTCCCGCCGCCCCTTACTTCAGAACGCTCCTTGGTCTTGGCCGTTCCGCGTCTTCGATTGGCTAATTGCATCTTCACCACATCATAAACCAGATATGGTTTTGCCTTTACGCCGAAAATGTCATCAGCGAGCTGAATCGTATCTATCTTCTTATTCGAACTGTCAATGGTATCTATTACAGGCATTATGGTCACATTCAACTATGATTTAACTTTTTCAAGAGTACCATTCCTCGTCGTGAGCCCGGTATGCTCCCCTTGACCAATATCAGGGCTTCCTCTGGTCTAACATCAACGACCTTTACATTTCGCACAGTGACGTTCGCATCTCCATAATGTCCGGGTAGCTTTCTCCCCTTAAAGACCCGTGAAGGATAAGCACTTGATCCTATTGATCCCGGAGCCCGGTGAAACATAGATCCATGGGTTTCACGCCCTCCTCGAAACCCCCAGCGTTTTACAACCCCCGCAAACCCACGCCCTTTTGATCGGCCGGTAACCGCTATTTTCTCTCCCACAGAAAATAGTTCCACCGTGATCTTCTGTCCAATCTCAAAAGCAGCGTTGTCATCTACTCGAAGCTCTCTCAAGATGTTACAAGGTTCAACGCCAGCTTTCTTAAATTGTCCTCTCAACGGCAGTATCAGCCTCGACTCCTTTTGCCGACCGAACCCCACTTGAAGCGCGGTGTAGCCATGTTTTTCCAAAGTCTTCTTCGCTATAACGGTACATGGTCCAGCTTGGATAACTGTTACTGGAATAGCTTCCCCCTCTTCGGAGAAGATCTGTGTCATTCCTATCTTGCGACCAATCAGTCCTAGTGTCATAATCACGGTTTATGCTCAATAACGTTACTAATATAAAATCCCGCCTGCAGTCACGCACCGACTCGGATCGACGGTCCTACAGTTTTAATTCCACATCTACTCCCGCCGGAAGATTGAGTTTCATCATCGCATCAATTGTTTCCTGAGTCGGCTCGGATATATCAAGAAGTCGCTTGTGCGTTCGGATTTCAAACTGTTCTCGCGATTTCTTGTCTACGTGAGGAGACCTTAGGACGCAATACTTGTTTATTTTTGTCGGTAACGGAATCGGGCCAACAACACGCGCCCCGGTTCTAATGGCTGTATCCAAAATTTCTTCCACGGCCTGATCCAACAACTTGTGATCAAAGGCCTTTAAACGAATCCGAATTTTTTGATCATTAACTATGCTATCGCCCATTGTCTCTCTCAACTGCCAGTCTGCAAAATTACCTATCTTCAGAACGTGTCTATTCTACAACATCACTGATAACACC
>JAFGRE010000104.1 GCA_016935335.1 Deltaproteobacteria bacterium | reverse complement strand
TTTTAACAATGCGGGACTCCAGCTTTAAGCGTCATATTATATAAACTCTTTCGGCCTTAAAAGAGGCTGTAATCGGCGTAAGTAGGCAAATCAATTGACTTTTTTAACTTGCGAGATTTCTCCGAAGTCGCCTTGCTATTATGAAACGCTTAAACGCGAAAATCGGTGCTAATGTGAAGGCAGGCCCACCACTTTTTCGTAAGGACCTAAATAAAGCGTCTCTTCATAGATGATGTCTCCAATATCACTGTACGCAGTCATGATCACTGCAGCCGATGAATTCTCCACATTAACAAAAGCAATCCCCATAGAGACATCCGTTTTGGCAAATACTCCCTCTTTCCCACCGTGCTGTCTGCAATTCGATTGCAAGCCTATTTAAGCAAATAAAGTCCCTGGATAGGGGGCACGCTGCCCGCCCCCAGATCGGCATAAACAAACACCGTGAACCCGTTACTCATCGCGGTCAACGCAATGGCTAATATCTCTTTTTGCATCCCTGCCGGGGCTGTAAACCACTTTCCAGTAAAGTTCGACGCTGATGTCAATTGAATATAAATCGTGCCCGAATAAGGGCCTGTGGCATCCACTGTGCAGTTGTACCCAGCAGGTGCAGCACTAGAATCCGTAACAAAAAAAGCGGTTGCCAGCATTGCCATGATAACCATCAAACCGAGTTTCTTAAGCATAGTCGCTATCTCCTTTCTCCTTTTGTGTTGGTTATAAAATCTCGATTCCTTCCCTGGCACATGATCACTCAAGCAGCAAGGGGAGCCATGGCGTGGCTTTTGCCTCTTTTACCGTAATGTAATCAGGTTTAATCTTGATATTGGCTCCTCCAACACCGATTACGGTTAGGTTGACAGTGAAGATTCCAGGATTGAAGTAAGTATGCGATGGATTCTGACTTTCGCTGGTAGCCCCGTCTCCAAAGTTCCACGATCTGTTGGTGATATTCCCTGTGGACTGATCAATGAAGTTCACGGTAAGAGGATTTATACCAGATCGAGGATTGGCAGTGAAATTGGCTAAGGGTGCCTCGGAGAGAGACGGTGTGTCTGGATGAGGTTGCGTAAGAAATGGTTGATACCTAAAATAAGTAAAACATTCAAGATCATCATTTCTGTCATATATCATTGAATCAATGACACGTGTATCTGTTGTGCCCCAATAATTCTTGGCTACAAGAATATAAGGATTGAAAGTCCGGCCTGGAACTGAAATGTCAATCGGAGTTAAATCTTTTAAGGCCACTTTGTTAGTGGTGAGAAAGCTATTATACTCAAAAATGATCTGGGAATTACTCATGCCTGAATAGTTTGCTAAACCAACTACATAATCTCCACTGCATTGGACAAAAACGTTATTTGTCACATAAATTCTCGTACTGTCCCAAGGGGACCCAAATGCATTATGATGGGAGTTTACGAATACATTTCGTTCTATACGAGAATCTCCTCTTAGTCCTATCACCATAATAGAAGAGTCTTCTAACGTCGAATCCAAAAGTGTCAATGTAGCATTGCCAATGCCTGGAATATGAGCATATGCATTAGGGCTTGACATAAAATGGGAAAACTGTATATTAACCACGCCGTTGAGAGCATTATCTTCTGTTAAGATGGTAGTCGCATTAAACGTGATATTTAGACATTCGGTTCCCACGGCTATTAAAGTACCCCAGACTTTAATCAGTCCAGGTGCGTGTACTCGATCAGTTATGACTCCGGTTACTACCACTCCTGGTTCAATTGTTAAAGTCACAGTATCAGCAACTTGAACTTCACTGACAATCGTATATGGGGAATGTGCAAGGTCCCAAACGGTGTCTGAACTAATAATCCCTCCAACATCGGTTGCTCTTAATAAACCAGGAAACAGAAAAATCAACGCTAAGATTGTCGTTGCCATGGATTTCTTCATGGGATTGTCTCCTTTGTATAGGCATAATTCACTAATCAAATTTAGTTGAGGGGATGGTCCATGCGAGCCGTTTCCTTGGGGGTTAAAGGTGAGACATCACAGACCTATTCATGCTTTGTCAATGTGCATGACTCATGACGAAAAAGCAACAAAAATCACTTTTAACTATATCAGTCATCGAAGAAACCGGGATATGCCGACATAAGGTCAGCAGGCAATAAAAATTCATCAAACTATGAAGATAATTGTTTTTGGTGCATATTTACACATTTTTTTGGTGCAGAAGGAAATCCCATGACCCATTGAAGCAATCATGAGACCCCCACACTTTTCTCACTCCGCAAACGCCAATACTATTTGCCTTCGGATGTTCCGCTTCATCTCCTTGAGATTTTCGAAAGTGACTTGGAGTTTTCTCTTGATGCTCACATCCGACATTCCGTCCATGATCTTGTGCCTGATGTAGTGAATCTCGTTGTAAGAGAGCCGAGAGAAAAACCTTTCCAGATCAGCCCGGAATATCGCCTGTTCGTCAACCTTTTCCCTTCCATTATTCGCGACCGCCTCGGCAAAGACGCCATCTTCAAGAGGTAAATGCTGGTAATGGATGATCTTGAGGTTTTTCCGTTTGTAGAAGCCATTATCCACGGACTTCCCCTTGCGCCATGATTCGACCATTTCCCATTGCGCTTTGTTCAATAGAAACCCCTTAGAGCCATGCGGATCGATTCTCAGCGCCTGGTATGCGCCGAACAGCCCTTCCTGCCGCAAGTCGGCGTTTCCGTTCGATTTTATGTCGATGTTCTTTTCTATTTCAGGCAGCCTCTCTTCATACAGTCGGTGCAACAGGTGCAGCGATTGAATGTTCATCTCTATCCTCCATGAAAAAGGCGGCAGATCCGTGTCGGGACCTACCGCCTGAGGAGGTTCGTAATAACCTTTGCCAGTGGGTTAGGGGTTGATGGATGAAAACGCGCGCTTTGGGGTCTTGTCCGCCGACATCACGTCTGATGCCGTTTCGGGGTCTTGGTTAGGTGAGGTTTCCACACTCTGGAAACTCGGTTTGTGGGTCATTCGGTCGGTTTCGGACAACGTTGTCCTAAAATTCGCATTTCATAGGTTGTGAGCCCAAGAATCGCGGTAACTATTCGCCCTCACAAAGAAATGCCAATGCAGAGACCTGGATTTATCCCAGTAAGGATCACCGGCCCCACCACTGCGCGGGCCGCTTCTTTTTGGTTTGCTGCCGGTGGGAGTGGCTGGATTTAAGTGCTGAGTGTTGGGGTAAGCGTCTGTTTACATGTACGCCTAAAGCCTTGTGTATACATTCTTAACGACCTCTGGCGAATAAGTTCTTTCCATCCTGCGTACAATGAAATGGCCCCTTGCCATGTCCTGAAAGTGATCAATGAAGAGGAGGTTGACTATTGCGCCCCCTGCAGCGCCAACAACAGGAATGGCCTGGGCTGCAGCCTTTTCGGATACGGTCATTCCGAAACGTGAGGCAACTTGGGTTATGAGCCTGACCATTGCAGGAGCACCTACCCTAGATGCCCCTTTTTCGGCTATGTGCTTTGCCGCCTCCGAGATTGCTTTAGCGAGGGCAGCACGGACAGCGAAATAACCCATTTCCGCCGCGTCGTCCACTTTGGACCGACCACCCAGGGCGAAAACCTCTATGCAGGCTAGTTTTGCGCTGGGGATTTTGATTTGTTCGCCTTCGCTTCTGGCGATGTCCGCAATGGAACGTAACATTATCGTTGTAGACACGGGCAACTCAACGGGAAGACCGGCGAGGCCAAAGGCGCCTCCTCCTGCTCCCGTGGCAGTCACGATCAGCTTGTGGAAGGAATTAGATGAAACTCTGGGACCACGGTCATCCATCATCGCTACCGCAATGTCTAGCGCCCGCTCAAGTGCGTTCACTGTCGCCCGGTTAACCACATCGGACCAGTTCGATGGGAGTAGTTCGAATCCCTTTTCGATGGGCTTCCCGATTGCATTACAAATCTTGGCAGCGAGGCTCACATTTTCGAGGAGGCTCTTCGCATAGCAAAGATCCTGCAGATCTTTGTCCGAAATTTCCATCGTGGCATCCCTTGTCGACGTTCAATCGTTGAGGATCTTATCGAAAATGACCTCTCTTAACAAGGTCAATTCCCCTGGTTTCCCTTAAGCG
>JAFGRE010000103.1 GCA_016935335.1 Deltaproteobacteria bacterium | reverse complement strand
TCTCCCTCTTCGCGATTTTCATTTCCAAAATTTTGTAAGGGATGCCGTGTTGTTTGAAACAAAGAGCGTCAGCGTATTTTGTGTAGGCTTTGAATACGGCAATTTCCGCCACGCCCACACGGTCCTGTTCCCCGGTTCCAATGCCGACAGTAACGCCATCCTTGACAAAGAGTACCGAATTGGAGGTAACCCCCTGTTCTACGCTCCACCCGAATAACATATCTTCGTATTCCTTATCGGTGGGCATCCGCTTTATACGATATTCCCGTCCCCGATAAACCGTAGCGGCAGGATTGAGATCGTCTCGGCTCGAGACCGCATTTAAGGAAGACTGCTGCAAAATCAAGCCGCCGTCTATAAGTGATTTAAAATCCACATAGCGGCGGTTGCGATAACGTTCGAGCACATCAATCCGGTCGATACGGACAATGCGAAGATTTTTTCTCGAGGCGAGGATTTCCAGTGCCCCGCTTTCGTACTCGGGGGCAACCACCACTTCCAAAAAATTCTGACTGATCAGTTCGGCGGTTGTTTTATCTACCGGACGGTTCAGGGCAACGCACCCCCCGAATGCGGCGATCCGGTCGGCCATGTTCGCCCGGTCGTAAGCCTCGGCAGGGGTTTGGCCATAGGCAACGCCGCTGGGATTGTTGTGTTTCATAATGGCAGCGGCAGGGCGGGCGGCGAGATATTTGAGAATATTGAGGGCATTATCAATATCGGTGAGGTTGATTTTCCCGGGATGTTTGCCGAATTGGAGCAGGGCAGCTTCGTCCAGCCGGCTTACCAGTCCCGAGCCGGGCTCAATGAACGTGCACTCACCGAGAACCAGATTGCCGTTTATCAATTCGTAGAGAGCGGCTTCTTGTCCGGGATTTTCACCATAGCGAAGGCCTTTTTCGATGACCTCCCCCGTCTTTTCGTCACGGATTTTCCAGGTTCGTTTTCTATACACCAAGGTCTGGCCGTCAAAGCTTATCGTGATTTCCCGGGGGAAGTGATCATCCATGACGGTGCGATACATCTGTTTTAAATCTTCCATATAAAATACCCTCCACTGAGAATAAGGCGGCAGCAACCTTACGGAACGTCAAAAAACACCATGCATTGCTTACGGCGCATCGCTTCGCCCCTTGGTGCGGTGCGCTTCGGTTCTCCACGGGCGGCGAGAAAGAATAAAGGCGATAATGAGCGTGAAGAGAAGCCAGTCCCGACCGATGAGAATTATTGCCGTCCAGGAGTAATTGCCGTAGGGATGACTTCCTTCTTTGATCAAGTCACTCAGAAGAATAATCGTCAAGACGAGGGGCACGAAGTACTTTATCAAACCTTCCCACCAGGAACCCAGTCGAAGCGAAGAGACCTTGTTAATATGGTTTCTTATTTTGGCAATATGGAAAAACCAGCCCACCAGAATGCATTCGAGAATGCCCACCAAGACCAGCCCATAATGAGAGATAAAATGATCCACAATATCCAGCCAAAAAAGCCCCCCTCCGGTTACGAAGATCACACCGCCTAAAAAACCCAGAACACAGAGAATCGACACGGTGGGTTTGCGATTAAAGTGGAACTTGTCCATGAGGGCGGAAGAAAAAGCCTCAAGAATGGAAATCGACGAAGAGAGGCCGGCAAAGGTGAGGGAAAGAAAGAACAGGATGCCGAAGACACTCCCGCCCGGGAGCAGGCTGATCGCCTTGGGATAAACAACAAAAGCAAGGCCGATGCTTTCAGTAACGACGTTTTCTATGGGTTGCTGACTCGCCTGGGCCATATATCCTAGGATGGCGAACACGCCAAAACCGGCCATGATGGAAAAACCGCAATCCGCAAGCGCGGTGGCGAGGGCATCCTTGGTGATGTCGCTTTTTTCGGGAAGATAGCTTGCATAGGCGATCATGATCCCAAAGCCTAAACTAAGAGAGAAAAATATTTGGCTGTACGCGTTGATCCACACCTTTGGCGTCATCAGCTTGTGAAAGTCCGGCGTAAGATAGGCCATGATCCCTGTCTTGGCCCCCTCCAGGGTAAGCCCCCAGACGATCAACACCAACATTAAAACAAACAGGAGCGGTATAAAAAGTTTGTTGGCCTGTTCGATCCCCTTTTCCACGCCCTGATAAACCACAAACCAGTTCACAAACCAGACTAGCATAAGGCTGAAAAGAATCGGGGTGCGGACATGTCCGACGCTCTCCGGCCCCGCGGTGGTACCCAAAAAGGATTTGAAAAAGAAAAGATCGGGATCGCCGCCCCAGGAGAGATTAAAAGAGAAGACGACAAAATTGATACACCAAGCAATGATAACACAGTAGTACAAGGCAATGCCGAACATGACGAACGTTACTGCCCACCACCCCAACCATTCCCATTTTTCACTAATTTTTGCGAACGCCAAGGGTGCGCTGCCGATTCGCTCATGGCCGATTCCGAACTCCAGGACCAGCAGGGGAATGCCAACCGTCAACAAAGCAATGACATAGGGAATAAGAAAAGCGCCCCCGCCGTTTTCATGGGCCATATAGGAAAATCGCCAGATGTTCCCCAAGCCCACCGCAGACCCCACAGCGGCCATAATAAAGCCGGTCTGGCTCTTCCACCTTCCTCGTTTCTCCAAAAAATCAATGGACATTCTTGGGCCCGCAAATTATAATAAAAATTTATATTAATCAGGACACTTGCCGGGCGGTAAGCTCGGTGCGCGGCTCGGCGGGACTTTTGCTTAAGGTGTGAATTCTATTGTATAAGCGATAAAATTTCAACGGAAATATCATGGTCCGATCAAACGAGCCAAAACAACACACCTTTGAAGAAGCAATGAAGCGTCTCGAGGAGATTGTGACTCGCCTCGAGGGCGAGGAAATTTCTTTAGAAGAGTCTCTCGATTTGTTTGAAGAGGGGGTTAAGCTTTCCCGGTTTTGCCGGACAAAACTGGATGAAGCAGAGAAACGGGTAAATTTTCTTCTCAAAAATTCCGCGGGCGTCCTTCATAAAGAATCGTTGTGTTCGACCGGGGAAGATGATGCGGCGATCACCGAGAAGCCGTAGCAACCTCCTTCAAAAGGTGCCGCCTTACCCGCGCGCCGGGGGTTTTGGCGGCCCGAGATGTCGAGCGGAGAAAGGGCGCAATAAATGGATCTGGAACGGTTTCTTCACGACCGCAAAAAGCTGATTGACGATACACTTGAGCAGGTTACACCGGGAGAAACTACACCTCCTCCAACCATTCACAAAGCAGTGAGATATAGTGTCTTCAGCGGGGGAAAACGGATCCGGCCTATTTTGACGCTGGCGAGCAATGAGTTGGTTGGCGGAGACCACCGGTCGATCGTACCCTTCGCCTGCGGAATCGAGCTAATTCATACGTATTCCTTGATCCATGACGACCTTCCGGCCATTGATAACAGCGACTTTAGAAGAGGGAAACTCTCAAACCACAAAGTCTTCGGAGAGGCGATCGCGGTATTGGCCGGCGACGCCCTGCTTACTCTCGCCTTCCAGGTTATGACCGATCCTTTTCTTTTTGTATCCCACGATCCAGCGACCGTATTGCGCGCGGTTCATGAAATCTCCCGGGTTGCCGGGTTACAGGGGATGATAGGCGGACAGGTTGTTGATGTTGAAACGGAGGGAAAGCGGTTCACGCCCCGCTGCCTCGAGTATATTCATACGCACAAAACCGGCTCCTTAATCGCGGGCGCGGTCAAGGCCGGGGCCATTTTGGGTGGGGGGGGAGAAAGAGAGATCGAGGCGCTGACTAAGTACGGCGAAAATATCGGGCTCGCCTTTCAAATCACCGATGATATTCTTGACGTTGAAAGCACCCGGAAAGTGCTGGGGAAGGAAACCGGACAGGATGCCGTAAGGGGGAAGGCAACCTACCCAAAACTTTTCGGACTGGAAGATTCACGAAACCGAGCAAAAGAACTGGTTGAAAAGGCGGCGGCGGCGTTAGGGCCTTTCGACGTCGATAGAGCCGAATCACTAAGGCAAATTGCCCGGCACATTAGTCAACGTCTCTATTAGTTGAGAATGGAAAAAGAGAAAACAACCGAGGACGGCACGACCTGTTTGTTGAAGCAAATCGACAGCCCCGCTGATCTCAAACAGCTACCCGAGCACAAACTGGCTCAACTGGCAGAAGAGCTTCGTGCGAGCATTCTTGACACCGTTTCCCAGACGGGTGGCCACTTGGCCTCGAGCTTGGGGGCCGTAGAACTCACCGTCGCGCTTCATTATGTTTTTGATACGCCCAAAGACAAAATAATCTGGGATGTTGGACATCAAAGCTATGCGCACAAGCTCCTTACCGGGCGACGGGACGCGTTTCCTACGCTGCGTCAACACCATGGCATCAGCGGATTTCCCCGTCGCGCTGAAAGCTTGTACGATGTTTTCGATGTCGGGCACAGCGGCACATCAATTTCTGCTGCCGTGGGGATGGCCGAAGCCCAAACTCTAAAGGGGGACCTCGAACAGGATATTGTTGTGGTCATCGGCGATGCCTCCATTACCACGGGCCTGGCCTTCGAGGGGTTGAATCATGCCGGCGACCTTGGGAGCAGAGTCATTGTAGTCCTGAACGATAATGAAATGTCGATTTCCCCCAGCGTAGGGGCCGTAGCCGCTTATCTTTCCCGTATCATTACGGGGAAGGCCTACAATCGATTACATACGCAATTGATGGACTTCTTAAAGACGATTCCCAGTATCGGCCCGACCCTTTTTCGGGTGGTAAAGCAAGCAGAGGAGTCCTTTAAAGGATTGATTGTGCCGGGTTTGCTGTTCGAGGAACTGGGGTTCAGCTATGTGGGCCCTATCCCCGGACACAACCTCAAAAACCTGGTTGAGAACCTTCGAAATATAAAGAGCCTTAAAAAGCGGCCGATCCTGCTTCACGTTATTACCACCAAAGGGAAGGGCTATCAGCCAGCCGAAAAAGACCCGGAAACATATCACGGTGTCGGACCGTTTAACAAGGAAACCGGCCAGCAACACAAAGGAGAGAGTGCCTTGCCAACCTATACCGACGTCTTCGGCAACACCATGATAGAATTGGCGCGGCAAGATGAACGGGTGCTGGCAATAACCGCTGGAATGACAACCGGCACCGGTCTCTCCAAGTTTAGGGAACTGTTCCCCAACAGGTTCTACGATGTGGGCATTGCCGAAGAGCATGCGGTCACTTTTTCCGCCGGGTTGGCGGCGGAGGGGCTTCGCCCGGTGACGGCGATTTATTCCACATTTCTTCAGCGGGCTTATGACCAAATCGTTGAGGATGTTTGCCTGCAGAACCACCGGGTGGTGTTTGCTCTTGACCGAGCTGGAATTGTTGGAGAGGATGGGCCAACACACCACGGCCTTTATGATTTATCGTTTTTGCGGCACCTTCCCAATATGGTTGTTATGGCTCCGAAGGATGAAAACGAATTGCGGATGATGCTCAAGACAGCATTGGAACTGGATGCGCCAGCTACAATCCGTTATCCCCGTGGCGCCGGTGAGGGGGTTGCAATTGAATCGGTTATCAGAAGCATTCCCGTGGGGAAGGCCGAGATACTGGTGGAAGGAGCGGACGTGGCGATCCTTGCCATCGGAAACGCCGTGTCTCCGGCACTAGCAGCGGCGCAGGTGCTGAAAGAAAAAGGGGTGCAGGCGACTGTGGTAAACGCTCGGTTTGTCAAGCCGCTCGATGAAGAGCTGATATGTTCGTTGGCGCAAACGGTTGGGAAAATAGTCACTGTTGAAGAGAATGTGCTCTCAGGAGGATTCGGGAGCGCGGTCTTGGAAGCCCTTGAAAAGCATTGTGTCGAGAGAGTCGCGGCAAGGAGGCTCGGAATCCCCGATCAGTTTGTCGAACACGGAGAGCCGTCGTTGCTCCGAAAGAAGTACGGGCTTGACAGAAACGGCATTGTCGAAGCTGCGCTCTCTTTGGTTACCTCCCGACTCCCGAAAAAGGCCTGGCGGACTCTCGCTCGGGCGCGGTGAATCCGCGCTTCGCAAGGCGTGGGCCCGTTCCATTCCGGATATCTTGATCAATCATTGGTACGCATTTGAACGGTGTTGTGAAAAAAGAACGTGTGGACAGGCTGCTGGTGACGCGAGGTCTTGTTCAGAGCCGGGAGCGGGCACGGGCCCTCTTAATGGCAGGCGCCGTTTTTGTTGATGGGCACAGGGTAGACAAGGCGGGGATGCTCGTCGGTCAGGATGCTCACCTGGAGTTAAAGGAAAAGGACCATCCCTATGTCAGTCGAGGGGGCCTCAAGCTGGCGTTCGCTCTTGACCATTTCGGGATTTCGGCAGCCGGGAGAATAGCGATGGATGTCGGGGCCTCTACCGGGGGGTTTACTCATTGCCTCTTGCTTCGGGGGGCCCAAAGGGTTTATGCGATTGATGTCGGGTATGGTCAGTTGGCGTGGGCGCTACGGAACGATCCTCGGGTCGCATGCATGGAGAAGACCAATATCCGACACCTCTCTCCGGAACAAATTCCGGATCCTGTTTCAATTGCCGTGTCGGACACCTCCTTTATATCTCTGAAAAAAGTGTTGGGCCCTGTCGTTCGAATTACGCAAGCAGGAGGTGACGTGCTTGCACTGATAAAGCCGCAGTTTGAGGTGGGTCCAAGGGAGGTCGGCAAGGGGGGGGTTGTGCGCGACACCAGACTTCACCAGCGCGTCATTGATGAAATGGTTGCTTTTGCCGGAGGAATGGGGCTTCGGGTTGTTGGCACGGTGGAGTCGTCTCTGCGGGGCCCGAAGGGCAACAGGGAATTCTTTATTTACCTCAAGAAATAGCATTTCCCCAAGGAGGATGCCTGCAAAGCCCCGACAGGGCCGGGCTTCCACAGGATGAAGGTTACACTTGCACGAACATCTGGATTTTGTTTTGGCGTCAAGCGAGCGATGGACACGGCTCTCGCCGTGGCTCAAGAAGGTGGCGGGCGGTTAATCTTTACCGATGGGCCGCTCATTCATAATCCGCAGGCTGTTGAAGAGCTTCGGCGTCACGGAATAGTGCCCATCGAAAACCTTGCCGGGATGGTAAGCGGCACGATAATAATCCGATCTCACGGGATTTCTCCCCAACGCTTTCGCGAGATAGAAAATACCGGCGCCCACATTGTGGACGCAACGTGTCCCAAGGTTAAGAAAGTTCAGTCCATCATCGATGTCTATGCCGAAAGAGACTTCTGTATTGTTATCCTCGGCGATGCCGGACATGCCGAGGTGAGGGGGTTGTTGGGGTTTGCGGGAAACCGGGGGATTGTAGTTCAGACGGAAGAAGATTTGGCGGACATACCAACAACGGCGAAGGTATGCGTAGTGGCGCAGACGACCCAAAACCGGGGGAAATTTGTCGACCTTACACGGAAGATTAGGCGGCGCTTTCCGGCGGCAAAAACTTTCAACACTATTTGTGACGCCAATCGAAAGCGCCAGGAAGAACTGAGGCGCCTTTGTCATCAGGTGGAGGCGATTGTCGTTGTGGGGGGAAGGGAGAGCGGAAATACCAAGCGACTTGCAGAGATCGCCGAGTCAACGGGCATACCAACGCTTTTCGGTGAAAAGGAGGATGATTTCGATAGGGACAGCCTGAAAAAATACAAAAGTGTGGGACTGATCGGGGGCGCCTCAACCCCGGATTGGGTTTTGAAAGGAGTTTTTGATAAGCTAGTGGCCATAAAAACCTGACCTAGCCATAAGCGGTTTCTCCCTTGCCGCGCTTTTGTTTATTACCCTCCCGGATCCCGCCCTCTTTGACCTCGACGAAAAATGCATCGGCTGTTCGTACTCTCAAGGTCGGATAGGTGGGGAAGCGGGAGTATATAGAGATAATCGCTTCATGGATTTCATGACTTCGTGAGGCGGAACAGTCAGAGAGGATTACCGAATAAAAGTCATTACACAGTCCATCGACCGCGGTTGCCAGCACGCACGCCTCGGTTGTCAACCCCGCTACGGCGATAGTATTTATTCCCAGGGTGCGGAGGGTTATGTCCAGATCGGTTTTGAAAAAGGCGCTCAGCCGCCGCTTGGGCAAAACAATATCTCCCGGACAGACCGTTAGATCGTCGATTATATCGGCCCCGGGTGTTCCCCTAAGAGCATGCGGCGGCATGTTCCCCTTAAAAAGGAAGTCTTCTCTAAAATAACTATCGCAAGCAAAAACAACCAAGCCGTCGAGTTTTCTGGCCTCTTTCAGCAACAAGCGCACGTTGGGAATAATGGACCTGAACTGCTTAATTACCGGGTGGTCTACGGGCCCCTTGAAATTGTCCTCAAGCATATCTACAACGATAACGGCAAATTTCATTTTATACGCTCCTCTTGAAGATCTTAACCGTATCTACATACGAGAACGGCAAATATCATCTTATACTCCGTTTCGGTCGTTTCGGTCAAGGCGGAGGTTGACTTTTTTTATGTGACCTTTGAACATCCGCATCCCCCGCCTTCGCTGATGGTGCGGAGAATGGCCGGAGGGTCAGTGACGATTATTCCGGAAAGGAGAGTCACGCC
>JAFGRE010000102.1 GCA_016935335.1 Deltaproteobacteria bacterium | reverse complement strand
TATATGCTCCTGGCATTCATCTGCTTGAAAATGGAAATCACCTGGCGGTCAAAACCCATAGGAAAAGTGCCCAGCAACCTGCCTTTCTTCAAACAATTGGCAGAAAACAATTTCACACAAAATAATTGACAGCACCATTCCCTAAAGTATTTCCGTGGGTGTGGTAAGAGAAGAAGAGTTGCGGGAAGCGCCGGAAAGTGACGAGGGTGCGAGGAGCAATCGCCTGGTGGTTAAGCAGAGAGCTGGGGCTCTCTCTGGCGGAGATTTCCAGGCAGTTGGGAGTGGGGCGCCTTCGGTGATCGGATAGCGCGGCGGATGCAGCCCGAGACAACCAATTCATAACATTGGACACCGCGCCCTTTATCCCCTCAAAAAAGGGGATTACGCGTCTCCCGTCAAGCGCCCAATGATCGCCTGCAGTTCTGCGATCCCTTTGTCTTTAAATAACACAAGCTTTCGTGAAGACTTTTCTCCTTTCACTATTTCAACCGATGATTTGCTGACACCAAGCATTTTGGCCAACAATCTTCGGCAAGCTTCATTCGCCGCCCCTTCCACGGGGGGCGCGGTGACTTTGACCCGCAACCCCTTATCATGAATCCCGGCAATTTCGTTTTTTTTGGATTTTGACTGGACGAAGACGGGAAGGAGAACCCCCTCTTCCGTTTCCCGAAGCTCAAGCACGATACGCTCCGGCCTCATGCCTCAGAACGTGGCGGATCGTCTATTCGAGTTACTGCGTCTTCGCTTGACGATTCGAGAAGTTTCAAATGAGTTTCCAACACAGACCGCAACTCCCGTTCCATGATGAGCTTCTTTCTCCGGAGATCGCTGATGTCCCCTTGGAGGTGAGCCAAGCGGGCGTTGGTGTTTTCGATAACGTTTTTTACATCCTGTTTCGCCTCCGAAACGATTAGCTCGGCTTCTTTCTGCGCATGAGCTCTCAGATCTTCGGCTGCCTTCTCCGCATTTTTCTTCACTTCCTCAGAGGTAACCTGCGCGATCATCAAGGTTTCTTTAAGGGTTTTTTCCATGTTCTGATATTCCCATATCCGCTCTTCTTTTCTCTCCAGCTCGTCGCGCAACTCGTTGACCCTTTTTATTTGCTCTTCAAGCTCGCTGGCCACGGTTTCCAGAAAAGCGTCCACTTCTTGAATATCATAGCCCCTGAACTTTACCGCGAATTGCTGCTGCTGAATATCAACGGGTGTAATCTTCACGTCCACCCCCTTAAGGTTGGATTTTTACGGAGTTCTTTCCCCGGGAATGCGCGGCCGCGCCCACCCCTCCTGAATCACCTCCCAACCCCCATTTTGGTTGGTCGAAAAAATACGCCACTAAAAGCGCAGTTAATTCCCGAACCCATGTCGCGCAGCCGCCGACACGCAAGGAACCGCACCGATTCTCCCGCAAGCGCCGAAACTAATGCCCCGCACGCTCACCGAGCGAACAGTCACTACCCTGCGTGTTCTTTATTGGGAATCGCATTTTTTTCATAAATAATCCAGAGCCCCTCAAGCGTAAGAAGATTATCAACCTCTTCAATGGTCTGGGAGCCCTCGGCAATAAAGCCAGCCATTCCACCGGTCGCGATTATCCGCGGGTCTGTCTTTACTTCTCGCTTGATCTTGTTGACGATACCGTCAACCATCGCTATGTAACCATATACGATCCCTGCCTGGAGACTGGAGATGGTATTTTTCCCGATAATGGTTTCCGGTTTTATAAGCTCGATCCTGGGAAGTTTTGAAGCCATCTTAAAAAGAGCTTCGCTCGAAATGCCGATTCCCGGCGCGATGGCCCCGCCCATGTATTCCCCCTGAGGGGAAACATAGTCGAAGGTGGTGGCGGTGCCAAAATCGACAACAACGACACTGTGCCGGTATCGTTCAAAGGCGGCAACGGCATTCACTATTCGATCGGCTCCCACCTCGTGGGGGTTGTCGTAACGAATCGGCATGCCCGTTTTCACCCCCGGACCGACCAACAGGGGCGTTAGGTTAAAAAACTTGCGACACAGCCCCTCCATTGTTCTCACCATGGGGGGGACGACACAGGAGATAATAACCCCTGTCGTAGCCGCCATCTCTATATGTGCAGATTGATAGAGGCTCGATATCAAAATTCCATACTCGTCTTCGGTCTTATCCTGCTTGGTCACAATCCGCCAGTGATGAATCAATTCCCTGTTCTTGAAAATCCCCAGGACAACATTCGTATTTCCAATGTCTATGGCAAGCAGCATCATTCTAAATACCTTTCTACTTCCATGGTTATATCGACCGCTCGGGAAGCGGTTGTAAGAGCCCCCATAGAAACGAAATCAACCCCCGTCCTGGCAATCGCTTCGACATTTTCAAAAGTAATACCCCCCGAAGCTTCCACAAGCGCGCGTTTGTTTATAAAATCAACCGCTTTTTTCATATCCGTGATCGACATGTTGTCGAGCATGATGACGTCTGCCCCCGCGCGCAAAGCCTCCTCCACTTCCCGGAGCGTGCTAACTTCCACTTCGATTTTGGCAAGGAGCGGTGCATTTAATCGAGCCCTCTCTACCGCCCTGACAATGCCCCCTGCAACACCAATATGATTATCCTTAATCAAAATCCCGTCATACAAACCCCAACGATGATTGTATCCTCCCCCAATCCTTACAGCCTCCTTCTCCAATGCCCTCCAACCAGGTGTAGTTTTCCGGGTATCCAAAATTCGAACCGGATATCCTTCAACTTTTTTTACAATCCGCCGCGTTTCCGTTGCAACTCCCGAAAGTCTCTGCAAAAAATTAAGCGCCGTACGCTCCCCCCCCAACAGCACCCGCAAAGATCCCTTCAGCTCTGCAATGGCATCTCCGGCGTGCACCTCGGCGCCGTCTTCATAGAACAAAGTGGTCTTCACATCACCACCCAGTCGCACGAATACCTGGGAAACAATCTCTGAGCCCGCCAGAACAAAGGTTTCTTTGGCGCGCATTCGGGCCGTTCCCCTTGCTTCCTTATTAACAAGGAGGTGCGTGGTTACATCCCGATGCCCGATGTCCTCCCTCAGCGCCAAGTCAATGATGGCCGATGTTCCGCCAACCATTAGTCCGCCTCTCTCATTTCTTTGATGCGGAGAATCCCTTCTTTAAGTTTTCTCTGTTTTTCCACTAACGAAGCATAACGCTGCCGCTCTTTTTCAACAATATCTTTGGGTGCTTTTCGAAGGAACTCTTCATTCGAGAGCTTTTTTTGAACCAGAGAAAACTCTTTTTCCGTTTTCGCCACTTCCTTGCCGAGCCGCCGCTCCTCTTCCCCAAAATCAATAATCCCCGCCAGAGGAATAAAGATCTCTACGTCCTTACTAATGGCCGTGGCGGCCGCTTTCGGTCTTTTCTGGCCGGTGGCAAACTGCAGGTCTCCGACAGATGCCAACTGAAAGAAGTAATGCCGATGATCATTAAAAAGTTGGCGGGTTTTGCCGTCATCCATGCACAAGAGAACAACCGTAACCTTCTGAGAAGGGGATATATTCATTTCTCCCCGAATATTACGCACATGATAAATAACATCTTTTATTTTTTCAAGTTTTTCCTCTGCATCACGATTTAGAAACGTCGTGTCCGCTTTTGGAAAAGAAGAGACCATAATGCTCCCGGTGTTGCCGGGGAGGTTTTGCCAAATCTCTTCGGTGATAAAGGGCATGAACGGATGCAACAGCCGCAAGGCCGTGTCGAGGACGTCCACAAGGACCTGCTGGGTTCCAGATCTCCGATTTCCGTCGGCACTTACCAACCCATGCTTGCCAAACTCCACATACCAATCACAAAATTCGTGCCAGACAAACTGGTAGAGGAAAGCGGCCGCTTCATTAAACCGGTAACTCTCAAGCGCCTCACGCACGTTCCTAATCAGCCTGGTTGTGAGGCTTAGGATCCATTTATCTACCAGAGAATACCGGCTATACGGGATTCGGTCTTTCTGTGGATTAAAATCGGCAAGATTGAGCTGAACAAAACGAGCGGCGTTCCAAATCTTGTTGGCAAAATGTCGATATCCACTGATAACATCCTCCGAAAGCCTGACATCCCGTCCTTGAGCCGCCAACGAGGCCAAGGTAAAACGAAACGCATCAGATCCATACTCATCAATCATCACCAGGGGATCGATCACGTTCCCGAGCGACTTGCTCATTTTCCGTCCTTGTGCATCGCGCACCAGGGCATGGATGTAAACATCCCGAAAGGGGACTTCTCCCATGAATTTCAAACCCATCATCATCATTCTGGCCACCCAGAAGAAAAGAATGTCAAAGCCGGTTACCAAAACCGACGTTGGATAGTACGTCGCCAGATCCTCTGTCTTTTCCGGCCACCCCATCGTCGAGAATGGCCACAGAGCTGAGCTGAACCAGGTATCTAATACGTCGGCCTCCTGTTCGAGTGACCCGCTTCCACAGGCGCAACAGGCCTCCGGATCCGTTCTCGAGACGGTCACTTCCCCGCATTCTTTACAATACCAAGCTGGAATACGATGCCCCCACCAAATTTGTCGAGAAATACACCAGTCCCGGATATTTTCCATCCAGTCAAAATAGGTTTTTTCCCAGATGGGGGGTAGTATCTTGGTCATCCCCTTCTCAACTGCGGCAATGGCCGGCTCAGCCAGAGGTTTTATCTTGATGAACCATTGTTTCGAAAGCGTCGGCTCAATCACATCATTACACCGGTAACAGTAGCCGACGTTATGGTTATATTGCTCGACCTTTTTCAGAAGCTTTCGGTCTTTCAGGGCGGCAACAGCCTTCTCCCTGCAAACAAACCGGTCCATGCCCTTGAAGGACCCGGCGTTTTCATTCATCTTGCCGCTTTCGTCGATAACCTTTATTGTCGGCAGATTGTGCCGCATGCCGACCTCAAAGTCATTAAGATCATGAGCGGGGGTTATTTTGAGCGCTCCCGTTCCGAAACTTTTATCCACATAAGTGTCGGCGATAATCGGAATAACCCGTTCCATCAGGGGCAAAACGACTTCCCTTCCCACAAGATGCCTATAGCGATCGTCCTCGGGATGCACTGCGACCGCCGTATCCCCCAGCATGGTTTCGGGCCGCGTGGTGGCTACAATGATCGCCTCGCCCCCTTTTTTGAGAGGGTACCGGACATGATAGAAAGAACCCGGAGTTTCCTTGTAGTCGACTTCAAGGTCAGAAAGCGCTGTATGGCAGCGAGGGCACCAATTAATGATATAATCACCGCGATAAATGAGTTTTTCCTCGTAAAGCCGCACAAAAACCTCTCGCACCGCCCGGCTCAGGCCTTCATCCATGGTGAACCGTTCTCGGCTCCAGTCACACGAAGCGCCCAGGCGCTTGAGCTGGTCAATTATAATCCCGCCGTGTTCCTTTTTCCATCGCCATATGCGGTCGATGAATTCTTCCCGCCCCAGCCCTTTCCGGGTCTTGTTCTCCTTGGCAAGATCTTTCTCCACAACATACTGCGTTGCAATGCCCGCGTGGTCGGTACCCGGCAACCAAAGCGTATTCTTTCCATCCATCCTGTTGTACCGAACAAGAATATCTTGCAGCGCACAATTCAGGGCGTGGCCCATGTGGAGAGAGCCGGTTACGTTGGGGGGTGGGATCACCACGGAAAATCCTTCTGCCGCTCCACGCGCATTTGCACGGAAAAAGCCC
>JAFGRE010000012.1 GCA_016935335.1 Deltaproteobacteria bacterium | reverse complement strand
CGCCGGGAGCTGAAGCTGGTTTTGATCGGATTGTATCTCCTGGTGAGGAGGTTGTATTTAAGGGAACAGCCTCCGTTGGCGAGGGGGATGGTACCAACTCCTTCCAGTGGGAATTTGGTGACGGGGACGGTGCCGAGGGGGAGCAGGTGACCCATCAGTATGATGCTCCCGGGGATTACCGGGTTCGGCTGACGGTTGGCGACGCTTCCGGAGGCGGATGCGTCAGCAGCGATGATATAACGGTGCGGGTTAATTCGCCGCCGGTAGTAGTGCTTATGGGACCGGGGGAGGCGGTTGTGGGCGGAGCACATGACTGTGTTTTTTTTGACGCCTCGGGTTCGTATGATCCTGACGGGGACGGGGTTACGTTTTTGTGGGATTTCGGCGATGGTGGAAAGGGACGGGGAGCAAGGGTGCTTCATTGTTTTGAGAATCCGGGCCAATATACGGTGAGCGTTTTTGTGGACGATGGGAACGGGGTGGAATCGAGTGTCGTTTGCAAGCGGATGGGAATAACGGTATACGAGCGTAAGTGATCGGGGATTCGCTTTAGCGGGAGGTGCGGGGGGTTGGGTAAAAGGGGTCCTCGGGCGCTGTTTTGCGGAAAGCGGATACATGCCGAGAGGAGAGAACGTATGAATATTTGTTTCTGGGGAGTGCGGGGTTCAATAGGAACAGCGTTGAAAAACAGCGAGGTTGAGCTGAAAATCGAAGAAGCATTACGGCTGGGGGTGAAGGCCGGGTTACGCGAGGATTCCCAGGTGTCGGCATTCATGCAAGAGTTGCCTTGGTACGTTCGGCAGACAGCCGGGGGAGATACCGCGTGTGTGGAAATTACCGCCGGAGACGAGCGCCTTATTATGGACGCTGGTAGCGGTATCCGCCCTCTTGGATTGAAACTTATCCAGGATTCCGGAGGGAATCCTATCAAGGTCGCTATCCTCTTGAGCCACACGCACTGGGATCACATCTGCGGAATCCCTTTCTTCGTACCCGGCTTTAATCCGCGCAACACGATCACTGTTTACGGGGCGCATTCAAATTTGGAGGAACGGCTCCGGGATCAGCAGGATTCCAGATTTTTCCCCGTGCCTCTGCCGTCGACCTTTAAAGTCGTTCAATTATCGGGAAATGATCATTTTACCGTTGGGGATGTTGAAATTGAGACAATACCCTTAAAGCACCCCGGCGATAGTTTTGGATACCGGCTTACTCATAACGGGAAGACAGTGGTATATGCAACTGACTCCGAATACAAGGATCTCTCAACGGAGGCGTTAAAACCGTTTGTGGATTTTTTTCAAAGCGCTGATCTTGTGATCTATGACGCCCAGTATACCATGGTGGAAAATGTTGAAAAGGAAAACTGGGGACACAGCAACATGTTTACGGGGATTGACATGGCGATTGAAGCAGGAGTGAAACGAATGGTTTTTACTCACCATGATCCAGTGTGTGATGATAAGCGTTTAGGGGATTTTTTTCAAAAGGCTGAGGAATATCTCAGAATGTATGCTCCCAGCGGTGGTCCTCTCATTTATCTTGCATACGAGGGATTAGGTTTCACCCTTTGAAGGTTGGGAGCTGCTTTGTTTCCGGTGGGCACTGGTGCCGTTTGATTCGGGGGGTATTTCGTAGATTATTCGTTAGAGAAGAAAGGAAGGTTATGAAGATTACAGAGAACGTTCAGAACAATGTATCGAGGATCTTTCTGGATGGGCGTTTTGATGCCAACACCTGCGGAGAGGTGGAACAGTTCATCAGGAAGCGAATCGATGACGGGATGCATTATTTTGTCCTGGATATGGAGAATGTGTCGTTTATTGCAAGCGCTGGTCTGCGCGTCGTTCTTGTAATCGCCAAGGAATTGCGGAATACCTCCCGGGGGGATCTATGCATAGCGTCTCCCCAGCCAAATGTTCGGAAAGTATTTGAAATATCAGGGATAGACAATGTGCTTCAAATTCATGAGGATGTGGAAAGAGCAGCCAAAGGATTTTTACAATAAGGCGCCTCTTTCGGGAGGCTTTGAGACAAAGGATGCAGAGCGTAAGGTGAACCATGCAACAATCCTTTGAATTCCCGGCGGACACGGCGGTGTTGGCGAAAATCGGTGAAGCGACGGTTGCAGCCGGACGCAGTGCCGGATTTACTGAGTCCGAAATCGGGGATATCCAGCTGGCCGTGGATGAGGCTTGCACAAACACCATTATGCATGGGCTGAAGGAAGATCCGTCTCGGACCTTCCAGGTGGTGCTTCGGTGGGCGAGCGGAGAGGTTGAGATTTTTATTCGTGAGACCGGTGACCCGTTTGATCCGACGGAAGTGCCGCAACCGGACATTACCGCAGCTCTGGAGGACAGATCGGTCGGCGGATTAGGCATCTATTTTATTAAGCAGTTGATGGATGAAGTCAAATACCGGATAGATGAGAAGGGAATGAAAACCCTGTACATGGTGAAGAGGGGTGCAGGTTGTAGATGAGTTTACGAGCAAAGCTACTTTTTCTTTTCACCATCCTCTCTATCATCCCGTTGGGAATTGCGGGGAGAAACATGACCCAGATCACACGGGATGAGTTAAAGAGCGCGGCCAACGACCACCTCATGAGCGTAGCCGGCCAGGTTACGCAGGTCGTGGAGGATTTTTATCGATACAGCTGGATGAACCCGCTGCTTTTTATCCAAAAAGCGGTGGAGAATGAGAGCCTGGCGGTCAATGAAAAGCTTTCGTTACTCACCGAGGGAATGAAAAATGCCCCCGATCTTGTCGCCATTCAGATCTCCGTCGAAGGAGTGGATTCACCACTTCTGGTTATTCAAGATGAGTTCTCCGCATTGCTCAAACAATCATCTCTCAATGCGGAGCATGTTTTGCGATTGGATCCCCATGAGATTGCCGGCCATCGGAACCAACAGGAAGCTTTCGTTGGAGGTTTGACGTACCTTGAACAGGTCGACAGGTGGTTGCTGACGATAGTGATCCCGTTGGCGGAAACCACCTTCGGCCGTACCGCCACCCTCGCAGCCCGCGTCAACCTGGAGCGTCTGGCAGCGCGAATCAAGGAGCATTCGTTCAACAAAACCGGCTTCATCACTTTGATCGATGCTGAAGGGCATAAAATTTTTGACAGCAACCGTACTGATCTCAGTCAGTGCTCCCTGGTCAAGACCATAAAAGAACTCTTGAGTTCCGATACCCGAACAATCGGTGTGGTGCCGTATGTGAGTCCCTCCGGTGAGAGGATGCTCGGGGCGTACGCTTTGCCGACGAACCTGGACGTGGGAATCATCGTAGAAAAAAGCGAAGCCTTTGCTTATATGGCAGTTACCCAGATGGTCAAAAATCTGATTCTGTGGGTAACCGTTGGATTTATCGTTGCTATTGTGGGAGCTATTGTCGTGTCCGTTTCTCTGACGAGGCCGCTTCGGAAGCTCACTCAGGCGGCCCGGATAATCTCGGAAGGTGATTTGTCAATTAATATCGAGACTCCGAAAAGCAAGGATGAAATAGGCGAGCTTTCGCTAGCTTTTGAGATGATGTTGGAGGACCTTCGCAGTTACATTGCAAGACTCACAGAGACAACCAAAGCCAAGGAACGGGCGGAGAGCGAATTAAAACTCGCGCATGACATCCAGCAAAGCTTCCTGCCGAGAAACTTTCCGGACTGGGAGCAGATAGATATTTGGGGGAAATGCGATCCAGCGCGCGAGGTTGGGGGAGACTATTTTGATCTCTTCCAGATTGACGATGATCATTACGGAATGGTTATCGGCGATGTCTCCGGCAAGGGGGTGCCGGCGGCTCTCTTCATGGCGGTGAGCAGAACACTCTTTCGCATATTAAGCTCTCGAGAGCTTTCTCCCGATCTCGTTCTGACTGAGTTCAACAACAAACTTGTCGAACTCGATCAGGGATCGAACATGTTCATAACGCTGTTTTATGCGGTGTTCAATGACAAAACTCATCGGCTGATCTATTCCTCTGCCGGGCATAACATGCCATATGTAAAAGGGTCGCGACTGTCGGAGGGCACGTTTCTTATGCTGCCGGGCATGAAGACCATGGTGGCCGGAATTATGGACGGGATTACCATGCCGGTGGCTGAAACCTTTCTGCGTCGAAGCGGTGATACTATCGTGCTTTATACGGACGGCATGATAGAAGCAGATAACGAAGAAGGAGAAATATTCGGTGAGGAACGATTGGAGACCCTACTCAACCATTATACGGATCTCCCCGCCAAGGAACTCTGCGAGATGTTGATCAAGGAAGTCAAGGAATTTCAGGCAGGGAGACCGCAATTTGATGATATGACGGTACTGACCCTGAAGGTTAAGTAGGAACGTGCAGAGGGACGGGTAAACGCATGCTCTTATCCATGTGGGATAAGAGCATGCGTGGGCAGCCTATTTCTCATTTACCACCACGCGGCTGCTATCCCACTGACTGCCAGAAAAAAGCGAAGGATCGATCCGAACTAGGACGTGACCAACGGATGGCGTAGCAGTCGATCACCGACAGTGGAAGGAGCGGCAAATTGTGTAACCCTGAGGCGGAAGGAAAGAGGAACTAATCATCCTTGGTTTTCCCGCCTGCAAGGAGGTGCGTTTAGCCCGCACGCTCGTTGGGGAAGGCTGTCAGAAAGGGAATTTTCTCTTTCCGCGCTGGATGGTGACCCATTTCAGTTCACTCATTTCCTCCATGGAGTGACGCCCTCCTTCACGGCCAAGGCCGCTTTCCTTGCAGCCTCCGAAAGGACAGACCGGTTCATCGTGAATCGAGGAATCATTGATATGCACCATGCCCGACTCCAGATTCTCAGCTAAAAACAGTCCCTTCTGGAGATCGTTGGTGATGATCCCTGCAGAAAGACCATAGGTGGTATTGTTTGCAACTGCCAACGCCTCGTGCTCATCATGAACGGTAATGATGGGCGCCACCGGGCCAAATGTCTCTTCGCGGAAAATGCGCATCTTCTGCGTGACATCGGTCAGGACCGTTGGTTTATAGAAACGACCTTTGAAGGTGCCTCCGGTCAAAAGCGTTGCCCCGGCAGCCATTGCATCAAGAACCTGGGCATGGACTTTTTGGACCTGTGCATCATTGATCAAAGGTCCGATAATGGTTTCCGCTTTGGCGGGATCTCCCACCGCGAGAGTCTCGGCCTTGGCGGCCAGCCTACGGGAAAACTCATCAACGAGGGGTGCTTCGATGATGATTCTTTCCACGGATATACAAACCTGCCCCTGGTGCATGAAAGCACCAAATGCGGCGGCGTTTACTGCGTAGTCAATATCCGCATCAGCAAGTATGATCAGAGGATCTTTGCCGCCCAGCTCAAGCGTACATTTTTTGAGTTTTGCCGCGGCCTTTTGGGCAACGGTTCTGCCCGTGGCGGTGTCGCCCGTGAACGTGATACATGCAGCGCGGTCGTCTTCAACCAATGCGTTGCCCACGACTGAGCCAGGACCGGTAATGACATTCAGGACACCGGGCGGGAGACCGAGCGATTCAAAAAGACGTGATAATTGAAGGGTTATTACCGGCGTTTCGCTTGATGGCTTGAGAACCACGGTATTCCCTGCTGCCAGGGCATATGCTACTTTTCTTGCGGACAGTAAGAGAGGAAAGTTCCAGGGAGAGATGGCAACAACGACGCCCTTCGGGCGGTAGAGAGTCAGAGAAAGCTTATTGAAGTCCGACGGAATCGTTTCACCCGTGATTCTAGGACACTCTTCTCCGGCAGTGCGAAAAACGTCGGCGGTATAGATCGTCTCTCCCATTGCCTTGCTGAATGAGGCGCCACCTTCAAGAGCAAGTAAGTCGACGAATTCCCTCCGGTTGGCCTTCATCTGTTCCGCGGCCCGGTACAGTATCGCCGCTCTTTTCCCCGCCGGCCAATTCGCCCATTCTTTCCGGGCGGCAAAGGCTGCTGCCATGGCCCGGTCCGCGTCAGCGGCCGTCCCCTTGGGAACCTCGGCGAAGACCGCTCCGGTGGCAGGATTCAGATCAAGAAATGTCTCCCCCGACACAGAGTCAACCCATTGTCCGTTAATAAACATCTTTTCGCTTCGCATCTTTGTGTCTCTGTCTCCGTAAAGATTTAGAGTTTGATTTTTAGCCTTGTAACGTCTCGGTTTGGTAGCGCACATGGGAATGCAATGCTGATGCAACCACCGTCGCATCAGCATCAAAAAACAGTGTGTCTACGACGGGATTTCCGCAGGTGGTTCCTATCCGTGGTATTATATCCATCGAACCGGCCTGTCCCGACGCGGGATTTTGTGGTGATAGGTGTACCGAGGGTGACCGATGAGCAGCGCCCCGGACACCGAACGATTTTTTGGCAATTCAAGAAACCGCTTGATGGTTTTGGATTTTTGCGCCGCTGCCATCAAAAAACCGACCCAGCAGGTTCCCAGTCCCATGGTGAGGGCGAGCAGCTCCATGGTGCGGATCGCTAAAGAGCTGTTGGTCTGGGTTAGGCTGTTGTTTTTCTCTCCGTGCATAACCAGCAGGGTTGGGGCGTTGCGAAATATCATCCCCCCGATCTTCTCGTCGCCGTGCAGGGTGCCGTCTTCTCGTCGGTGGGTAATAACCCCGTGGTAGGCGCGGCATTTTTCTACAAAGTCTGACCCGTATTTCTTTTTCAAGTAGTTGATAACCAATCCCGTATCCTTTCCCAGGTGTTTCAGCCCGGCATTCCAGAGGGCGTCAACTACCAGCTTCTCCAAGTGCGTCAGAAACTGGCGATTTTGAATGACGATAAAGGATTCCGATTGTCCGTTCGAGGAGGTTCCGGCATGCATGGCAGCATGGAGGAGGTGGTCGAGCATTTTCCGGGGAACCTGCTGAGAGGTAAAGCTTCTGATTGACCTCCGGGAGACTATCAGGTTCGCAAGACGGGCTGGAGATATGTCAAGGGGCTCAAGGGCTTCGAAATCATTCAAAAAGATGAACGAGGCGGTAATGGCCTGGACCGGGCAGAGGGACAGACAGTGCCCGCACTGACAGCACTGCAGAGGATACCTGACGCTCATAATTTCCCGGCCCCCTGTTTTGGTTACGGCAAATACGTAGTCAGGACAGACTTCATAACAGATTCCACAGGTGGTGCAGGTCGCTTCATCTATAGAAATCATTTAATCCCTCCTCGCTGTTAAAGTATCTGATTAAGGTCGCTTGCGAGCGCTCTCACCTCTGCTTTGGTTAATGCGATCGCAGCTGTTCCTCCGCCGGGATGGACGAACCTCACGGTGCAGCCGTTTTCACTTTGGGAAACAGACCATTTCCTTTTGCCGGCGAGTTTTACCGAGTCGTGAAGAAAAAGATCAGGAGGAAATTCGGCAATTTGGATGAGGACGCCGAAGGCGTCCCGGGGATGAATAAAAAGCTCTTTCCAGGAAGGCCCGGAATCATGAAAGTCGAAATACGGTATGTGATGACGTTCTAATATTTCCCGGGCTCTATAGATGTCCGGCGTCTGGATGTTAATGTGGTGGACGCCGCCGTTGTCTCTGTTTTCTAGGAACTTTTCCAAGAAACTCCGTTTCCCCGTGGGGGTGAGAAGTTCGATCCGGGAAAGATCGCCGAGAGAGAGAATTTTCCAGAGATATTCTTGATCCCTTTCGACTCCTTGTGCTCCGGGAATCCCTCCCAGTATATTCTGGAAAAAATTAAGGGCGTTATCATAGTTTTTGACGACGATGGATACGTGATCTATACGGGCAATCATTTTCGAAATCCTTTTTGTAAGTCGAAAAGATTATAAGACATCGATGTCGCGTATGAGAGCCGGTTTTTGATCGGTGGTTATGAGATTTATAATATAATTTAAAATTGTGCCGTCCCGGTGGACAAAAGACAAGGTGATTATACCTGTTTCCCCATGGTTAGCCATAGTTTTATGAAAAGAGTTCCAAAGACGAGGCCGATCAAGAGGAGGGTCGAAAGGCTCCGGATTTTAGTGCCCCGGCGTATTTCAAGGGGAAATACGTCAACATAAACCTCTCGGACTATTTGGGGAAATGGGTCGTCCTGGGT
>JAFGRE010000101.1 GCA_016935335.1 Deltaproteobacteria bacterium | reverse complement strand
TGTATTCCACCTGCGTGAATAAGTCAAGAGAAAAGGCTCCAGGACTGACGGTAAGAGATGGAAGGACGCTACGATCAGAGCGAGGGGAACCGTTTGTGCAATAGCACTTGCTCAAATGGACGATTTTTTGATACTATTATGCGACGATTCGCTTCCAAAGAAGCGGAAATGCGGTTCCCCGTGCGCGCCAATTGGTACAGACCGGAACGTTGATACCGATTGCCGGATTGCCCAGGCGGGATATACTAAGAAACAAGACGAACCATGCGGTATCTTTGTTGCAACGACGCAGTTTTCATGGGTGATGCCGTTATATTTGAGTGGATATGAATGACGGGAAGGTAACCATCGCAATTCCACACTTTCAGACCCTTGAGCTTATTACGGTATGCCTGCGATCAATTCGTAAAGTTACGCCGCCTCCGTATGAGGTGCTGGTAATCGATAATGGTTCCCGAGACGATTCTCTCGATTATCTACGATCGGTGAAGTGGATAAAGCTGATTGAGCGTAACGGCGTTTCAATCAGAACCGGTTCCTGGGCACATGGATCGGCGTTGGATATAGGACTGGCGCAGACCGACACCGAGTTTTTCCTCGCCCTGCATTCAGATGTTTTTGTTAAGCACCCGGATTGGCTCAAAAGGCTGGTTATGCCGTTTCAGAACCAAGCACGTTTGGCGTGTGCCGGATCGGGGAAGCTCGAAGAAATCTCATCTGCCTATCGGGTGATGAAGAAATTGGGTGATTTTAGAGGAATGCTCCGTTTCGTGAAGGCACACGTCTCACCAACGGGAGTCCGGCACGTAGATAATCCCCCGGAATATATCCGGACTATTTGCGCCCTCTATCGAACCGCGATCTTAAAGAGAGAGCGGTTATCTTTCTTGCCTGTTGCGGAGCGGGAATTCACTTCCGGTCAGGCACTCTATTATGAACTCGTTGGAAAGGGGTATTTTACGCTCTATTTTTCTCCCGGTGAATTGCGAAAGATGATTGATCACCTGAACCATGGAACCATGGTTCTTAATCCTTCTCTCGGCGCTCGAAGCAGAACGATCGCGAGCGGCATGAGGAGGCTGCGGAAGAAGTTCAACGACGCGGCTATTAAGAGCATTCTGGAAGATTCGAGTCTCGACAGGTAATACGATGGAACGGGAACGGCCAGGAAATTCTTATCATCACCATCTTCAGGCTCCTTTTGTCTTTCGGAAGCATATGATTATCAGGCGGGAGTTTGAACAGTTGCTGGGAAGAAACGGGCTTGATGATTTTGACAAGCTTATGAAGTTCGAAAACGGGGAGGTGGTGAAGCGGAAAATCGAGGAGCGCTTCACAGTACGGTTTCAGCTCTTTGACGGCATGGGTGATCAGGATGTTTACTTGAAGCGGTATCGGTACCGGATGATCCCGGCATACCTGAAGAGCTTCGCAACATTTTCGATCCCTTACACGGCCGCCCATGAATGGAGGAACCTCCACGCATTTCATGACTGTAACCTCCCCACCATGATTCCCGTTGCAGTTGGCATGCGCACCAGGATTCCGTTTGTGAAGGAATCCTTTATTCTTACGCTCGGCATCCCTGATACGGAAACACTGGAGCGGGTAGTCGAAGATCGTTTCCGTCCGCCATTGGATGCAAAACAACGGAAACGGAAATGGGTGCTGATCGATGAGGTTGCCGCTTTGGCCGGTAGGATGCACGATGCGGGGTTTAAACATCAGGATTTTTACCTTTGCCACATTTTGATCAACTGGAAGGATTCTGCCTTACCGCGCCTTTTTATCGCCGACCTTCATCGAGTAAAAAAAATGAGAAGCCTGAGGAAGGGCTGGCGCGTAAAGGACGTGGCCGCCCTCAACTATTCGGCTCCCGAAGGCATTATAAGCAGGACCGATCGTCTCCGATTTTTAAAACGATACAATCCGATGCTGTCGCGGGACCGGTCGTTCATACGGGCGATTGTCAGGAAAACCGAACGGATTCGACACCACACGGAAAAGCAGTGGCAATGACGCCGCCAGCGGAATAAAACACGACCATATCTCATGCCCGAGCTGATTTAATTTTCCCCGGGAAGGAAGCGGATAAGGGGGGTGAAAAAGAGCGATGCCACATTTGATATAATCCGAACCCAAGGATGTTCATGGTGGATTCATCACTCGTGCGCTGATTGGCTGAGTGCAAAGGTCATTCCTTTCCTGGCGCATCCTGAGAATCTTCCAGGATTTACTCTTATCAAGGAGACGGCTACCCGACGTATTTTTAGAATTTCCGGACGACAATCCAACAGCTTTTACATAGTGAAAATCTTCTACCGACCGCATTGGAGCGACAAACTGAAGTCTCTTTTTCGCGCTTCGCGGTCCCGAAAAGAGTGGCGAATTGCTCAAGAACTCTCCGATGGGGGTGTGCCGACCTATCAGGTTGTGGCATGCGGCGCCGCGCGGAATTGTGGTTTATTGACCGGAGACTACCTTATATCCAAAGAAATTGCCGGCGTGCAGTCGTTGATGACCTGGCTGGCGGAGGGCGGTGCCGGTAAGGAGCGCTCGTTTTTCGAAAAGAGAAACGTGGTCGAGGGGCTCGCCCGTTTTGTACGCGCCATGCATGATGCCGGGGTTTATCCGAGTGATTTTCATCCCGGAAACCTTCTTGTCGGCACTGATGATGGCGCGGGCCCGCGTTTCTATGTTATCGACCTCCATTCCATTAAAACCAACCGCAAAATCACGCTGAAGGATCGAGTGGTGCACCTTGTTTGTTTGAACAGTCTTTACCTGTCCAATGCCGATCGGCTACGGTTTCTGGTATCATACCTGGGAAAGGGGGGGCTTGCCGAAGTCTCCACCGAGGCACTGGCCCGAGAGATAATCTCCCGATCCGACCGTCACCGGCGTGCCCTGTGGAAAAAACGAAGACAAAAATCCTTACAGCCTCGACACGGACTGGAAAAATGGAACTGTGATGCCTGGCGTGGCTTGGTCGGGAGAGCGGTCGGGTCTGAGGAGATAGTAAAAAGCGTTCGCGGCGATATTCTCGGTGAATCGAAGGGGACGATTATTAAAAGAACCTCGCGGACAATCGTGAAGGAAGTGGGATGCTCGGGTAATTCGACTTCATGGATTGTGAAACAGTATAAGATTTGTGGCTGGTTGGCCCGGGTAACGGCGCCGGTCCGTTCCTCGCGGGCGAAGAGGGCTTGGGTTAACGCGCATAATCTTGTAATGCGGGGAATTCCGACTCCGATACCGATCGCCTACGGTGAAAAAAGACGCTGGGGCATCGTCCGGGAGAGTTTTTTCATAACTGAGAAAATTGAGCGGGCAGAAAAGGGGGATCTTTTCCTGGAAGGACTCGCGAAGAATAGCTCTAATTTCCCCAATGCCTCTCTTAAGGAAGATTTTCTCGTCCGTTTGGCCCGGCTTGTTCGTTGGATGCACCAGACCAATATCCATCACGGAGATCTCAAGGCCGGCAATATTCTGGTCACGGTCCAGAACGAACGCCCTCTCATATATTTGGTTGATATGGACGGGGTTCGTATTCGGCGCTCCATCGGCCGCAAGGACATCGTCAAAGATTTGAGCCGAATCAAGGCTGCTCTTTCAGGAGTGCTCTCTCCTTCCGACCAAGGCTTGTTTTTAGAGATCTATGGGAAAGACAACACGTTTTTTCAGGACAACCGGAAGCGCATTACCGAGAACGTGGAGCGGCTGGCCGCAGACAAGATCAGACAAAAACAGAGGCGCCGAGGGTAACCGCCATGGTCACTACCACAGGACGGAATATCGTATCATCTGAAAGAACCATCATCCTTTTTCTGGTGTTGGTAGCTCTTGGGGTTCGTCTGATTGCACTGGAACGAATCTGCCTGATTGCCCGGGACGGGATTCACTATGTTTCTCTTGCGCGACAGTTTCTGTCGGGATCTTTTGCCGAAGCACTGTCCCATCCCTTCCATCCCCTTTATTCGTTGCTCATGGCTTTGGCAGGAGGGTTCATAGGAGATGTCGAGCTGGCGGGGAAACTGATAAGCCTTTTGTTAGGAAGCGTTACCGTCGTCCCGGTCTATCTGCTGGGGAGAACCATTTATGATTCCAAGGTTGGGGCGGTAGCAGGCCTTTTGTTCGCCTTTCACCCCTATTGTGTTCGGTTTTCGGTCGATGTATTGAGCGATTCGACGTTTCTTTGTTTCTTTGGTTTCGCATTCTACCTGGGGGTACGGGCTGCGAAGAGTGACCGGAAAGCTTTTTTATGGAGTCTCGGAGCCGGGGGCATCAGTGGGCTTGCTTACCTCACGAGACCGGAAGGTATTATCGTCCCCGGATTTCTGCTTGGCTGGTTTATTCTCGCCTGGATCGGTAACCCCGACAAGAACAGGGCTCGTACAATAGGTATGGCGACGGGACTGGTGCTGACCTTTTTTTGTGTCGCCGGGCCCTACCTGGGTTTCATCAAGTCTTATACGGGGCAGTGGCAGATTTCCATGAAACCTTCCGTATCAAAGGTAATGACGCACGTTGTTCGCGGAACACCCGCTCGGGGGGCAACGACTTCCCCTGCGGAGATCGTCGGCGACCCGGGGAGGGGAGATGAAAATTCCTTGGTTCGGGCCCCGGCGAAACCGAAGGAAGGGCAACCGAGAATGACGCTTT
>JAFGRE010000100.1 GCA_016935335.1 Deltaproteobacteria bacterium | reverse complement strand
TTCTGTCTGCAATGCCCTGGACCGGAATGCATGATTGTTTGCCCCGAGAAGGCAATCAGCGTGGATGAAAAAACCGGGGCGCGAGTGGTGGACGAAGAAAAATGCATTGGGTGCGGGACGTGTGAGGAGGCGTGTCAGTGGGGAATGATCCACGTATATGCGGAAACCGAAAAAGCTATAAAGTGTGATCTTTGCGGGGGCGAACCGCAATGCGCACGTTGGTGTCCCACAGGGGCCATCACGGTAAAGGAGGTATAATGGCAGAGAAAGTCTATGGAAATATGGGAAAAATCCTCCGGATTGACCTTACCAGCCGGTCATATGAAATAGAAGACAGTACGAAATATCACCAAAAGTGGTTGGGTGGCAGGGCGTTAAACCATATCTTGCTTTTTCGGGATGTGGACGTGGCAACAGTAGACCCCCTCTCTCCGGAGAATGAAATTATTATCAGCTGCGGTACCCTGGGGGGGACCAGCTTCCCCTGTTCGGGGCGTACCCAGGCAACGTTTCTGGCTCCTTTGAACTACAGCGGTTGGGGAGATACCAATTGCGGCGGCCACTTCGGTCCCGAAATAAAATATGCCGGCTACGACGCGATAGTGATTCGAGGAAAGGCCGCTCAACCAACTTATCTATATATTGAAGACACCAAAGTAAACTTTATGGCCGCCGGTGACCTGTGGGGGAAGGGAACCATTGACACCCAGGCGGAGCTTTTGGCCAAACACGGCGAGGAGGCCAGGACCATGGTTATTGGGCAGGCAGGAGAAAACCTGGTCCGCTTTGCAAATATCCGCACCGAATTAACCAATAGCATGGGTCGCACCGGCGGCGGGGCTGTTTTTGGCTCCAAAAACCTGAAGGCCCTCGCCCTTCGGGGAACCAATCCGATCCACCTCTATAAGCCCAAAGAATTTTTTGAGATTACCAAAAAGCTTCAAGACGACATCATGGACCCGCAATTTGGTATGGTACACGGTATGGTCTATAAGTTGCTGTCCCAGTATGGAACGCCAGGGATGACTCATGCTGTGGGGCAGACCGGGATGGTTCCCATTAAAAATTGGAATCAGTGCGGTATCTGGGATCAGGACAAAGAGCTGGTAACCTATTGGGCGGACGAGTGGGGGATACGCAGAGAATCATGTTTTCGGTGTCCAATCCATTGCCATGCCTCGTATGCTATCGAAAAAGGGTTGTATCCCACGCGCGGGGGAGGCCCCGAGTACGAGAGCACCGTGGCTTTTGGACACAAGTGCCTGGTGAGTGACGGCAGGAAAGTCCTGAAGCTAAACGCTGTGTGCAATGATTATGGGCTGGATACGGTCTCCTGCGGAGCGGTTTTTTCCACGTTGATGGAATTAACTGAGAAAGGATTAGTTGACAGGTCATTTACTGACGGGATACCGGTGGAATGGGGCGGCGCCGACAGCATGATTAAGTTAGTACCCAGAATTGTCTTTCGTGAGGGGTGCGGGGATAAGCTGGCGGAAGGAGCGTATCGTCTTACCAAACCCTTGGGTGAGGAAGCTCTTCGTTCCGTCTATCATCAAAAGGGCATGGTGGCTACCGGAGTGGAAACCCGTTCCACAATAGGATCCATGCTTCAATTTGCCGTATCTCCGCGTGGCGCTCATCATTTATCCGGCCTGCCCACCGCAGAGTGGATTAATATTCCTGCGGTGGCCGTGTACACCACCGGATTCGAAGAAGCGGGGGACATACGTTCCTACCATCCCGAAGCAAAAGCGCGGCTGGTACAATACTATGAGAACCTTTTTGAACTGCCTGATTCAATGGGTATCTGCAAGTTTCCTTACGGGCATACCGGAATGTGGCACGACCGGCCCGAAGACATGGAAAAGCTTTGGGACTATTTTGTCAAAAGTCTCTATTACGCCACGGGGATAAGCTATACCAAAGAAGATTTAATGGATATCGGAGAGCGGGCTTACCAGATTGAGCGCGCGGTAATTGTAATGAGAGGGATTAAACGTGAAGATGATATGCCGAACTGGAAATGTCTTAATGAAGAATGTCCGGGGGAGCATCCGATTGGGCCAGTGCCTTTGCCGAAGATTGACAAGGAGAAATACGAGAAGGTCCTTGACAAATACTATGAGATTAGAGGCTGGACGAAAGAAGGCATCCCTACCCGAAGGCGTCTGGAGGAACTTGGATTGGCGGAAGCGGCGGACAAATTGGCAAATAAGGGACTGCTGTCCGGCACGTAAAATGCATTTGGTCAAGGAGCGTTGAGGGGCATGGACTTCTGAAGAGTCTATCAGACTGATGAAGATTTTGGTGATGGGAGAGCGTTGAAATAAACCTGGGTGGATTGGGAGCGGCTTTCATCACCAGAGAAAAAGTTCCGGAGGAGGGTCTACTGATACAAAGGAATATGGTGCAAAGTATTGGTTGGTACCCTCCTTTTTTTGTGTTGGATTGGCCATAGTGGTTGAGCCTGCTTATGGAGTGGGGTTTTTCTGGTCCGTTTCCCAGGGAAGCCGGTTCGGAATGTCTTTCCCGGTCATGGAGAACGCTCTAAAGAAAAGAACGGTTTTCGACTATAGAGCCCACAATGTGGATTAGGGCAGGGCTCAATAGAAATACTGATGTTGTGTTGAAAGGGGGATGAAATAATGTTTGGCAATATGGGAGTAATCCTGCGGATTGATTTGACCAAGGGAAGTTTTACACGCGAAGACTCTGCGCCCTATCTAAAACAATATTTAGGAGGGAGAGGTCTCAACCATATTCTTCTCTTTCGCGACACAGATGTCGCCAGAATTGATGCTTTTGATCCGGAAAATGAAATCATCTTCAGTTCCGGCCCGCTGGGAGGCACGACGTGGCCGAGCTCAGGTCGCTGTCAGGCCACCTTCATTGCACCCTTAGCTTACAGTGGGTGGGGTGACAGCAATGTGGGTGGCTCCGTTGGTCCAGAAATAAAATTTGCCGGATATGATGCGATTGTAATATCCGGTAGATCTGAAAGACCGGCCTATGTTACTGTCCAAGACGAAAGTGTTGATATCAAGCCTGCCGACGATCTATGGGGTAAAGGACTGACCGCCACATCTTCCATATTACATCGTCGATATCCGGGCTCTCAGACGCTTCTTATCGGACCGGCGGGAGAAAATCGTGTTCGCTTCGCCAACGTGAGGACTCATCGCACTGACATGCTTGGGCGCTGTGGTGCTGGGGCAGTCATGGGCTCGAAGAATCTAAAAGGATTAGTTATAAAAGGATCAACGGGTGTCCGAATTTTTGATCCCGATAAGTTCTTAAAGTTATCCCTCCAGGTGCAAAAGGAACTAATGGACCCGAATTTCGGTCTTATTCATGGGATGACCTATAAAATGCTTTCCGCATATGGAACCCCGGGAATAACCCGTCTGATTGGACAAACCGGAATGACACCCATTCAGAACTGGAATCAATGCGGCTGGTGGAGCGAGGATGGAGAGTTGACTCAGGATCTGATCGATAGATGGGGCATAAAGAGAGATTCATGCTTTGGCTGTCCCATTCACTGTCATGGTTCATATCGGGTCGATGATGCTCGGTACCCATCAGTCGGTGGCGGTCCGGAGTATGAGACAACAAATGCCCTTGGACATAAGTGTCTGGAACATCGAGCTAAAATTGTGTTAAAACTTAATGAAATGTGCAACGACTTGGGGTTGGATACTGTGGAGTCAGGAAATATGTTTGCCGCTCTGATGGAGTGGCATGAAAAAGGCATCATTGACGAGAAGTTTACCGACGGAGTCTCCATGGGGTGGGGAAATGGGGAAGGGATGATGGAACTGTTGCCGAAGATAGCGACTCGCTCCGGGTGTGGTGATGTTCTGGCGGAAGGGCCTTATCGGGTAGGGAAAAAGCTGGGCAATGAAGCCCTTAAATATGTTTTCCATTATAAAGGCATGGGGGCCACCGGTGTGGACACGCGAGCTACTATCGGCACGATGCTTCAATTTGCCGTTTCCCCTCGCGGGGCTCATCATCTAACCGGCATACCCACGGCAGAATGGGTAAATGTTCCGGCGCTGGCCCTTCACACCGGGGGTTTCCTGGAAGCCGGAGACATACGGTCCTATCATCCGGAAGCCAAAGCCCGATTGGTCAAATATTATGAAAATCTCTTTGAACTGCCGGATTCCATGGGGACCTGTAAATTTCCTTGGGGGCACACCGGGTTCTGGCATGACAGCCCGGAAGATCTGGAAAAAATGTGGGACTATTTCTGTGAGGGGCTTCTTTATGCCACCGGCATTCACTATTCCAAGGAAGAGCTAATGGAGATCGGGGAGCGAGCCTATCAGATTGAACGGGCGGTTATTGTGTTGAGAGGGATAACCAGAAATGATGACATGCCTAACTGGCGGTCGCTTCATGAATCGTGTCCGGGAGAGCATCCGGTTGGCCCTAATCCTCTCCCGCCCATTGATAAGAAGAAATACTCAAAAGTACTTGATAAGTATTATGAGCTTAGAGGGTGGACGAGAGAGGGTGTGCCGACCAGAAGGCGGCTGCAAGAGCTTGGTTTGGGCGAGATAGCCGACAGGCTGGAAAGGGAAGGGGTCCTTGCAGCCTCGGAAGAGAGAACGGCATTGTAGAGAGTACTCACTCCCCTTAGCAGGAGAATAATCCACTTATGGAGGATATAAAGTCACCAGGCTGCGAAAGAAGTGAAAAGATGAGAAAAGGATTTTCCCTTGTGGAAAAGATCCTTATGGGCGTTGGGATCTATGGTTCCGTTATTGTTGGAGCCCATGGCATCTCTCTAGAGAGTATCCCGTGGGCTCTCGTTTATCTTGGATTCGTCCTGTTGGGGATGCTTTTTCTTTTTGGGTACGGTATCTGTTCCCACTGCCCGTACATTTTTGAAGAGTATTCGGATTGCCTTTTCCCGCCGTGGGGAAGGATATATCGGAAGATCTTTAAATACAGACCAGAACCACTCACCATGCTGGATAAAATTGCCTTTCTCACCATCATGATAGGAATACCCCTCTTCCCCCAGTTCTGGCTGTTTGAAAATCATGGCGCCTTGATTCTTTTCTGGATATTTTACCTTCCCACTGCCTGCGGATTCATTTTTTATGAATGTCGGCGGTGCCAGCACTTTGGATGCCCGTTTAACATGGCCGAAAAAAGTTGACGTGCAGGAGGTCAATTATGAAGTCAACGGTTTTGGAGAAAATGTTTGATAATCCACCCCCGAAGATGGGAGTACCTGAGGAAAAGGACATCCCCCAGAGAAAACCGTGTCGTATCCCCTGTACGACCGAAGAACTGCAGGAGCATCTGCACAAATATGTAGTGTATCTCAGGGAACATGGGGCGGACGACGTGCGCATCGTCAACGCCCGTGAAATTCCGCAGGATTCCCGGGTTCTCCTCAAGTGCACCCATCCTAAATGTCCGGGATACGGTGTCAGTGGAAGTTGCCCTCCTTATTCCAAGGGTAATTTTCAGGAGGCCAAGGAGTATCTCAGCGCCTATACGTGGGCCATTGTTTACCGGATAGACATCCCTGACGAGGGAAGAAAATATTTATGCGGTCCCGAGTCCCTCGATTCTTATAAAACGAAGGAAGGCCGCCATCGCCTGGGGTCGTTTCAACGTTATCTGCATGCGCCGGGGGATGAAATTGAAAGCATGGCTTTTTTTGACGGTCATTACTTTGCAATCAACACCCATTTCGGCCCCTGTCTGATTATGCACTGCGAGGAATTTGACCAGTGCCAGGAGATAAAGGCGGGTGTGTGCCGTTTTCCAACCCTTGCGAAACCAAGCGTTGAACAGACTTTCTGCATAGACCTGATCAAGCTGGCGGGTCGATTAGGGTGGCAGCATTATATGCAGGGAATGAGCCCCCGCCCCAAGGACTACCCGGAAGGGTATTCTTCTTTTGGGCTTGGACTTGTTTTAATCGATTGAACGGTTCTTAGGTAATGGACGGCGTTTTGGGTTTAGCTGATTAAGCCCATAAATTTAGGTAACTTATTTAACTTAGGAAGGATCTTAAATGACAGCACCGAATCTTAAAATCTGGTATCAAAACCCAGTCCCCCTTATGGACGCATTTAAAGGCCTGGAGGATTTACTGCAGTTGACAACAGCCAAAATGGGTCGAGACGGCACGGCAGTCTCTCTCAAATGGCTCAAGCAAGGTTTTTTTGACCCCACCTTTTCGTATACGTTAAGCTTTAATGTGGTATCCCAGGCGCAAAGAATCCTTGGTGCTCCTAAAGAGGGATTCGACGCTGTTGTGATTGGCAATGCCTTGGACTTCGGATTGCGGGAGGCGCGATCCGTAGTGGATATTCCGGTTGCCGGAGTCACGGAGGGAGCCCTTTACCTGGCATCTTCACTGGGGAAAAACTACTCTTTCGTTGTCGTTCATAATCAGACGGGTCAATTTCTCGCTGACCTCATAAAACAATACGGCATGACTGATCGTTTGGCGTCGATAGCGGATATGGGCGTTCCTCTTGCAGAAGTAGCCGCGGTTTATCAAAACACCGACCGGCTCATTAATTTGTTTGCAGAGACAGCACGAAGAACGATACAGAATGACCATGCCGAGGTTGTTGTTGCCGGCTGTACGATACTGAGTTCTCTTTTAACGATGAAAAATATTCATGATGTAGACGGAGTTCCCATCGTGGATCCCGTATGGGCCGGTATAAAGATGGCTGAAATCCTGGTTGACCTTAAACGAGCGTACGGTATCGGCGCAAGCCGGTCAACCGTTTACAAGGCGTGTCCCGACTGGGATAAAGAGATACCCCCGATCATGGCGTAACTCCGATGGCCTAACGGAAACGGTCTTTAATTTTTTACCTTTCCGCATGGCACTGACGAGTTGAGCGCTGTTTGAACGAGGGAAACGTGCGTATTCCTTTACAGGGAACATCGATCGAAACCAGGCAGATCGCCGCAGTGCCCTCAACACACAACCATCGCGCCTTCTGTTCGAGAAGGATTTAGCGCTGATAGTGTGATAGCGGGAGTAATACTTTAAAAGA
>JAFGRE010000011.1 GCA_016935335.1 Deltaproteobacteria bacterium | reverse complement strand
TGCCACTTTCCGAAAGGGCGCCCATACCTCCTGTCAGGAACGGCTTTGTCCTCACACGAACTTCCTAAACCAACAACAAGCCTGATCTATCATATCAGCCGTCACCTGGTGTCCAACCCCTTTGTATTCGATCAGGTTCAGGACATTCTTATTGGCGTAGTTCTTTTCCAATTCGGCGTAACTGTCTCTCACATCCTTAATCGCGATTATGCCGTCACTATCCCCGTTCAGCAGAAGCAGCGGCACATCACGTATGTTGCCCAACGTATTGGAGGGTTGTATGCTTTCAAGATAGGTCATTTCCGCTTCACTTAAATAATCGCCCATTCCTTGATTAGTCCAAAAATTTTTGAACACCGTACTCCACACTGGGGACGACAAAATGAGAACGGAGGCCTTGACTCGAGGCTTTCCGCCTTTCGAGATATAGTCAAAGATAATGTTGCCCCCCATGGAAATCCCCATCAACCCGGTTCTGTGAGAGTCCGTCTGGTGATCATCTTCGCACGCGTCAAGAAGTCTGCCGATGGATTTCGATGTTTCTCTAAAAATGTCGAACACTATGCCCGGCTTCAACGCTAGGTAACTTTGAGGGTTTTCGATTTCTTTGCCTTTGAGCCCTCCATGATAATAGGCATCAAACGCGATCGCACAAAATCCTTCTTTAGCTATCCGATACGCTGTTTCGAGGATATCTTCTTTTTTGCCCCCGTATCCATGAAGCATGAGAACGACGGGAAATATCTTTTGGCAATCAAAATCGTATACCTTGAGAACAGGTATGTCCGAGATATTTTTGTCTTCAACAATGATCCGCATGAAACCCTCGCGGTTCCCCCTCCACTCAGCGCCCCACCATCATTCAACCACGGAGGCCCTCTTTCCCATTCCCGGCGAGAGAAACTCCTGTCGGCAAACACCCTCAGTTACTATTTACGATGCACCACGGTGGCCTGAGACTCTCCCGCCGGAGATAAAAAAACCCCCACCTCTTATTCCAAGAAGCAGGGTGTATACGATCACATCAATCTTTTTGTCTGCTCCGGCTAACGTTAAGGCCCATTTACCGTTTAATTTTACACTACTGGTACACCAGTAGTCAAGGGGATAATCTCTTACGACGTCATTATCTTTCCAAAAGAACAAAAGGAGAGCGCCCTTCTCCGAAGACTAGATTGCGAAACATGGTGAAAACCATCCCGGCACAATCCGCAAGCTTAGCAATCAAATTTTCACAGGAAAACGGCGGCAGGCCCGGCGGCTTATGAAAAATCAAGGGGCTCCCGAAGCCATCCAATTCACCGCTCCCTTACTGTTTACCGAAATCGATCCAGCACCTTTTGCAAAGAACGTTTATCAACGTCCCGGGAAAAGAGCGGTCCTTCCTTCAAAAACGAAAAATGGGCATCAAATGGCGGCCGGTCGTTTTTATATAGAATCCCGATAGGGATACGTTCACCCCATTCCTGGGCTCGTTTCATGGCGGCTTCCCAATCAGCGGGATCATGCGATGCCGGTAAATAACATCTTTTTTTGTACCATGCAAACGTATTTATTTTGTTAAACGAAACACAGGGCTGGAGAACATCGATCAGGGAAAATCCCTTATGGCCGATCCCCTGGCGGATTACCTCCGTAAGGTGCCCGGGATCGCCGGAAAAAGCCCGGGCCACAAACCCCGCGTGCATGGTTACGGCAACCGCAATGGGGTTGAAGGGCTCGGAAAAGACACCTGAAGGTTGCGCTTTGGTGACTAAGCCGCCGGGCGTGGTCGGACTTGCTTGTCCCTTGGTCAATCCGTAAATCTGATTATTGTGAACCACCAGCGTAATATCGATATTCCGGCGAACGGCAGCCAGAAAATGGTTCCCTCCCTCCCCGTAATTGCAGCCGTCTCCGCTTTCAACAATGACGGTAAGGGTCGGATTGGCAAGTTTGGCCCCCGTCGCAACTGGCAAGGATCGCCCGTGAAGGCCGTTAAACACATTGGCTCGTAGATAATGAGGTGCCTTGGCTGCCTGACCGATCCCGGACACGAAAAGGACCTGATGGGGTTCGAGTTCACAGGCAACGAGGGCTTGCTTCACAGCCGGCAAAATCGAATGGTTCCCGCATCCGGGACACCAAGCCGTCTCAAAAATTCCATAACCTTCAATAGTTGACATCTTTCTCTTCCGATCCCGTTAGCTTGACCCCGGCAGTTGCTCCATAATTGAAGCCGGGGTAATGGGCAATCCGTCATATCTCGCAATCCTTTTCTTTATCGCGAATCCCGTCTCCCGGCGGAGAAGCCGCGCGAATTGCCCGGTGGCGTTTCCCTCCACGCAGACCACCTCACCGGCATTCGTGAGAATCTTCAGACACTGGTCTTCATTCAGCGGCCACACCTGAGAAAAATGAAGCGAGGCACAGGAAGCGCCGTGTTGCTGCAACGCGGCCACTGTTTCCCGAACCGCCCCCTTGGTCGACCCCCATGAGACGAACAACAGATCCGGATTCTCATCACCGATAAATTCCGGAGGGATAGTGCTTTCTTTCATACCCTCGCCCTTTCCGAGTCGTTTCTCCACCATCTGTTTGCGAACACAGAGGTCTTCGGTAAGGTGGCCGTCATCGGTGTGTTCATCACTGTCCGCCACCACCAGATGGCGGCTGACACCCGGCACCAATCGCGGCGAAATACCGTTTTCCGTCAGTAGGTAACGCCGGTAATCAGCCCCGGGATCAACAGACGGTAATACGGGAATGAATGAAGGGAGTTTTTCAAGATCAAAGGGTAAAACCGCCCGATAGGAATCAGCCAAAAACTGATCAGTGAGCACAAACATCGGCCCCTGAAACTGTTGCGCTGATTCAAAGGCCCGACGGGTGAGATAAAAACATTCCTCGGGGGTGCCCGGCGCGTAAATCGCTCGAGGGAATTCCCCATGACCGGCATGGAGCACCAGCTCAAGATCACCCTGCTCCGTCCGGGTAGGCAGTCCGGTGGCAGGGCCGGGTCTTTGGGCAACAACAATGACCAGGGGGGTTTCCGTCATCGCCGCCAGGCTCACCCCTTCGACCATTAAAGCGAACCCACCTCCCGACGTGGCCACCATACTCGGGGCTCCGGCGAATGAAGCCCCCACGGCCATGTTGATGGCGGCGATTTCATCTTCCGCCTGTTCCACAATGATACCCATGTCGTTCGCCTGAGCCGCCAAGGCTAGCATGATCGATGTCGCCGGGGTCATGGGATAGAACGAACAGAATTTGACGCCCGCCGACAGAGCGCCAAGGGCGATCGCCTCGTTTCCGTGCATCATTAAACGCGAGTAAGCATGCTCCGGCGCATTGAGTCGGATCGTCTCAGCGGAAACATTCTCCTGAGCCCATTCATATGCCCGTGATAAGACAGCCTTGTTTTCCGCTGCCACATCATGGTGCTTGGCATCGAACAGGTCGTGCAATGTTGCAACCGCGACGGCCTTTTCAAGGCCAATGACCGACGCCATGATGCCCAAGGCGGCAATATTGAAAAACCCATCGGCGGCGAGGGCTTTAAAAGGAATCTTGACGACCGTATCCGACGCAACCGCACAGGCTTCATCCGCAAGAATGACTCCACCGCGAACGACGTCTTTTGCGTGGAGGACAATCGTATGTTCATCAAACGGCATGAGAAGATCAATGGGTTCTTGCGGGGCGAAGATAGTATCTTTTGTGCTGGTTCTGATGGCGAAGGTATTATGCCCGCCCCGAATACGGGAGTGATAGCTTTGGGTCACAACAATCGCATATCCGCTTCGTACCAGAGCGCGCGCCAAAAGCGCACCGACCGTTACAAGCCCCTCTCCGGCCGGGCCGCCGATGACTATATTCAGTATGTCCTTGCCCATCATCGTATCCTAATAGTCACTTGGTCCCTCCGCACTCCCTCCTCCCGTTCAGTGCCATTAGAAGGAACGAACTCATCCTCGATTGGAACCATTTTCAGATTAAGCGAACCATCCGGTTTGTCAAGAAGAAAGTAATCAATGAAACTATTCGAACATATCACCACATCCTCAAAGCCCGACCAGCCCGCCGCTATTGTAAAGAAAAATACGGTGTTACCGCTTCCGACCCTGCCCTGAAGATAGTAGTTGAACTCACCGACCGAAATGAGTAGACTGATCCTAATACGAAGGGTTTGCAGCCGGTATGCAACCCGCAAACCGTCCCAGTATGCGGTAAACCGTCCAGAATGTTTGCCTGCCGCCTGAGAGAAGGAAGATTCGCGATGAAACTGGCAAGGGTATCGGTACGATTAGCGGTTCTGACTGCGATGGCCTTGGTTACGGTCTGCCCGACTGATGTCCTCGCCGCAAAGGCTCTCAGACCGGTCCTGGGAATCGACAATATCATCACTTCCTGGCAGGAGGAGGAGGTGCCCGACCATCGGACTCCGATAGGGGTTGATGAGATACCGGGAGCCGTAGGGGTTTTCGGCTATAAAAACGAGGGCGTGGGATTGGCTATCCATCCCCGCAGTGCCGGTGTTGACACCACAAAACCTCTCAACAGTCTGAACATTATCTGTGCTAAAGGTGATGAGCTGCCTGAATCCGGTCCCTGGAACGCACGGTGTTACGTTCAGTTCAACACAAGTTACCAAGGTATGGAGACAAAGCCTTTGCTGGACTGGGTCGGCGAATTTCAAACAGACCTTATCGACAAAAAGGGACGCACCCGGCGAAGAAGGCTTATCCAATATCGCAAACCGTATTACGGGGAAGAGGGAATACGGTATAAAAATATGGCCTACTATTACGAACCTCAGAGTTTTAGAGGGATATCCTCGTTCATTTCCAAGCCCGTTGATGAAACCAAGGCCGATGACCAGTGGGTGTACCTTCCGGCTTTCAGACGGGTCCGGAGAACCCCCGCCTCACAAAAACTTGATTTTATACCCGGTACCGACGTAACCTATGACCAATGTGATCGCGCCACCGGCATGTGGGACATGAAAATTGTCGGAGAAAAGACCCTTTACGTCGATGAGCCGCCCATTAGTAATTGCTACGGCTCCGAACCCCATCGTGCCTACCTGGATGGGAAGCGCTGCGTAGTGATCGAAATGACACCTCGGGAGAAAAGGTGGCCGGTATCCCGTAATATTATATACTATGACAAGGACTCGGCAGCGCCGTACTACGAGGAAACCTATTCTAAAAAAGGCAAGCTTGAAAGAATCACGCTGCCGTTTATGGCCCACCTCTATCCGAAAAATCCGGTGTACTGGAGCTTCGGGGATCTTTACGCCCACAACCTCCGCACCAACCATAAGACCATTATGGCCATTGCCGATACCGACCGCGCGAGCCAAAAGGTTGTCGATTATACAAGCCGGGACTGGTCCAACTATATATTCTGGTACGATACCGGTCTGTCGGATGAGTACTTCTCCCAGCGGTTCATGATGAGGGGGACCCGGTAGAATCGA
>JAFGRE010000099.1 GCA_016935335.1 Deltaproteobacteria bacterium | reverse complement strand
TCGAGAGCCAACTAGGTATTGTCACGGAAAAAGGCGAGAAGACCCTGATACACAGCCTCCGCCTCTCTCTCGAAGACTTCATCTTTGTTTTTTATTCTTTTGGAAAGGTGCGTTCTTCCCAGGTTGATCACCAGAGCGGGAGCAGTGGGGTGAATGATGGTAAAATCAGCGCGATCCATCACTTTGGTTTTTTTCAGCTTGGCGTTGTCTGAAAGTGAATGGGCTATGTGCTGCGCAAGGTTTTTTCCGGTTGCGCTTCGGAAGTAGTGTCCCACGTAAGGGGCGCCCTTTCGATGGGTGATGGTCAGGAAGTAGTCCCCTCCAAAGGTCTCTCCGGTTAGTATCCTGTCTCCAAGGGCTGGATACGGTTGTTCTAGGGATGAGCGCGTCGTGGTGGTGAGGGCTCCTGCTTCTTCCAACAGGCCTTGTAGTCGTTTCGCCACGATTACATTAGCGGCCTCGGCATCAGCCAAGAGATCAAAGTTCTTTTCCGTGGCCTCATCACGCGGCTCGGGGTCAAGGGTGAAACGACGACCGAGGAGCACTCCGTCTTCCTGCGGCAAAAGGGTAATGCGCTTTTCCTGGCAGAAACCTATCCGGAAGGAAACCGATTGTGTTTGGGCACTATAGCCACGCCGGTTGAAGGTAAGCGGCATCTCCTGGTTCGTTTCTGAAGACAGAAAGACAAATCCCTGTGCGTCCGACGCGCCAATAGTCGTACTGCCCTGTTGAACCAGGACGTTATCAAGGGGCGCATCCTTAGCGTCTACGATTCGGATTCGAGCAAATGCTTTTTCGATGGGACCACAGGTAATGGTGGCGGTTCCGGTCAAGTTTTGACAGTGGGCTGTAACAAGTGCTGTCGCCGGTATATCAGGGGCCTGAAAATAGGTCACAGCGCGTCCGCCGGCGGTAGCAATATCCTTGGCGGACAGTTTGCCTGCTGACGTTTCCAGAAAGAAGCGGGTGCCGTCAATGACAGGATTGCCGTAATAATCACGCGCGGTTACTTCTATTTGCGAATAGGCAAGTCCGTCAGCAGGAAGCGCGGTGAATGACGAAATAACTTCGATGCTTGCCGGCGGAAGTGAGATACAAAAATGATATGGCTCCTTCAAAAGGGAATTGCCATTACTGTTTCGGGCTTCTACCGAGAATTCATGCCATCCATTGAGTAACGGCATGGAGGGAACATAGCATATGCGACCGGTTGGTGCCTCAAAGGAAAATGGAACCGGTTGTTCATCCAGATACAGGACGATGGTTTCAGGATTTATGGATGCACCGGCGGAGCCTCCCACAAGGACGGCCTCAATGAGCGGCATGGCATTATCATCAATAGTAGCTCCATCAGGATGCATATCTACGACACGAGGAATTTCTTTCTGGAGGTACCCTAAAATCCCGAGAAAGTAGTCTTCCGCCTCTTTCCGCAACTGGTTGGAAAAGGAGAGACGTTTTTCGTTTTTGGGATTGGAGATAAAGGAAGCTTCTCCCAAGACCGCTACCGCGGTGGCTTTCCTAAGGACAGCGTAATTTCCAGGATAGACGAAAATGTCGTCGACTCTATTTCCGTTTCTCATCTCACGTGCTAGGGATTGGGCGAGATCTTGGGAGGGGCCGGGGTCGGTGAGTTTATAGTAGATCTGGGTATTATTTTTTTTTCTGTTGCTGGTATCCGAGTTATGGTGGATGCTCACAAATATCCCGGCATCACGTTCATTGCTATACTTAACGCGATTTTCTAAATCATTCTGGAGGTCGGCTTTTTCTGACGCACAAAGATCCACGTCGGCGGTTCTGGTCATCGAGACCTCTGCCCCCGCTTGTGTGAGCAGTCCCCACAGGTGGAGCGCCACTGCCAAGTTGATGTCCGACTCCCGCATCCCCCGCGCTCCCACGGCGCCAACGAATCTTCCTCCGTGGCCCGGATCAATAACGATACGGCGGCCGGTGAGAGGGGTGAGGTCCAGGCAACGAAGGTCTGCTCGGAACGCCGGCTTATGCGAAGGGAGTGCGCAGCTTATGAGGCCAACTGCTGTTATAAGCGAAGCAAAACGAAGAATGGACTTTGTTCTCATGAAATTTCCGTATTCGAAAGCACCTTAGAGAACACCGCGTTCCTTGGCAATTCTTACTTGCATTTCTATCATGTTTCTGGGCACCGGTGCAATCCTCGGCTTTTCTACCAACGTGAGGGCGTTTGCCGGGCACCGGGGGACACAGAGGCCACAGCCGATGCAGCGTCCGCTGTCAACTTCATAGACTCCATTATCATCGACGATGGCCTCAATTTGACAGCGCTCTTTGCAGGTACCGCATGAGGTACAGAGTTCCCGGTCAATGCAAGCCTGAAACGGAGACTGTACCTGGTCTGCCGGACGGGGAAATTTCTTCAATATTCTCAAAATACCGCAGCAGCACCCGCAACACAGGCATATATTGACAATCTTTCTGGTGTTCGTGGGGCAGAGAACCAACGCCTGCTCTTCCCCCATACCGAGAAGATCCATGAGTTCCTTCGCGCTGATCTTTCGGCCGATGCCATTCTCAATGTAATACTGAGCGGCTTGGTCAAACTGGATGCAGCGTTCCAGGGGGCGGTCACAGGTGTTTCCCAAAAGTGCTTGTTCTTTTTGACAGATACAGGGGGCTACCGATATCAGCTTTTTGTTTTTCACCAACGTGCGAATGTGATCGTACGTGGAGACATGAGGAGCGGTATCAAGTGAAGAATTAATGGGTACCACCCGAAGCTGTTTGGTTTTTGTTGATTTCCAGAGGTCAGCTAAAGAGGGGAGGTACTCCTCAAGCAGCTCAGAAAGCTCTCGGTCAAGAGTATTGACGTGAAATTCATAGATTCCGACGATGAACTGAAGCGCCATGTACAACGCCCTTTTGCCTACCCGCATTCGGTAGATCAATCCTAGCCGGGCCATTTCTTCAAGTTTTTCCGCTACTCGGGGTTTCTCCATTCCGATCCTTTTGGCGATCAAGAAGGCCGGCTGCGGTATCTGGCGCAACTTCAAGGCTATGTGCGCGTGCTCAGGAGTAAACAGCTTTTTCAGGATTTTGATTTCAACACCGCTGTCGGTTGCGGGAAAGCCGCCGGGTAAACGGTCGAGAAATTCTCTCAGCTTGAGATAAACATCTTCGCTCATTATCGGCTTCCTCCGTACAAAAAGAATGCACCCCGCCTGCTTTCACCCCCTGCCGGTTTTGCCCGATGGCAATGGAGTATACTATAATGGTGGACGTTTTTACAGTTCTTGTTCCCTCTCTCTTCAAAAAGGTAGGATGCAACATTTTTCCGGCTTTCGCCTCCAACCAAGAGGAGCGGGAAGACAATTCAACGGCAGAACAGTCTCTTTGAGGTTATCGGTTAATTTTAGACGTTGCCCTTAATGGCCGACAACCCTGCGTGTTTTCCGGCCCTTGCTATCATGATGGCTTCTTTCCTCAATCGCGGTTCTTACGGAAAATGGGGAAGTGCAGGTCGATGTACGCTGTTTCAATAGCTGTGGTCAGAGACCTTGTGGAGCGACCGAAGACTGCAGTAACAAGCGATGAAAATGACGATAGTTGTCGATCATGATCTTATTCCGCGTTTCCTCATCCCGGATTAAGTGAATTATAAAATCGGCATACTCCGCGATCAGCCCGGGTTGGCCGAGTGTGGCGTCGGTGCCGAATAAAATACGATCCTGAAAGGTTGTAATAAACTCAAGATATTTTTGTGGATCCTTGCGCATAAAGGGAAGCAAGGATGAGAAGTCTGAGTAGCAGTTATCAAGGCGCTCCAAGAATGTCGCCATAATTCGCCGGGAAAATCCGAAATGGGGAATGATAAACGGATGCCCTTTGTGGGCCTGCAGAATGTCGATTGTGAAATCTCCGTATTCATTAAGGTTGGCGTGAAAAATGATGGGCCAGCCGAAGCTTACCGCCTGATCAACCATTCGTACGATAAGCGCTTGCGATTCAGATTCACTTCGACCGAAAAACTTTTCCCAGCCCACTATTCCCATACCTGCATCCTCCTCGGGAAGATAGAGCACCTTGAGGCCCCGGAATCCGGTTCTCTGAAACCCAGTCAAGTCAGCATCCCGGGCCTCGATAAAACGGCAGTCAAGGTAGGGGAAGACCTCCACATCTCCCAGCCTTTCAGCTGTCGAGACTTTGGCCCCCAACCCCTCTGCAAAAAAAGAGGAGTCAACCTGGTTGTGATACGAAACCGGTATAAACTCCAGGAATTTTTGGGGGTCAGGAGGAGGATTGACCTTGATGATTCCGGCGATTCCCGTCAAACCTTTATCGATAAGAGCTTGCCAGCTGTGTCGTACTGTTTCAAAAGACCCGCACCACAAAAAATGGACGTGGGCATCGTAGAAGTCGGTTTGCATAGTCATGAGTAGCGCCTTTGCTTATCGGGATGGTCATTGAGATCTTCCTGCCTATTGCCCGCTTAATGCAGGAACGGCTTTTCGCTTGACAATCGCCGGTTCCTTCTTTATTCTGAATTTTTTTCAGGAAATGTGCAATTGTTTTTCGCGTTTGGGAATATGAATCTCACCAGTGAGCAAATAATCGATTATCTTCATCGTTCTTACACGGCAGTCGATGGCCTGTGGTTTATGAAAGTCGAGGATGAATACGGCTTTGACAGAGCCCTCGAGATCGACGCCGAAGTGTGGAAGATTTTTCCTAAAATCCAAGCCCGCAAACTCAAGGAACTCACCGGTCTCGAAAACGGCATTGATGATCTCTATGAATGCTTTACGCTGAAACTCTCGTTGGACCAACTTCAGTATACCGCAGCGAAGGATGCTGACGGAAACGGCTTCACCGTTTCCATCACCCAGTGCCCGTGGCTTGATCTTCTTCGGAAGTCTCAGCGGGAGCACCTGGCGGGGAAAGTGGGCAGCCGCATTTGCACTACCGAATATTCGACCTGGGCTGCCGAGTTTGGGCCACGTATCCATTTCCAGCTCCAATCCCAGATTTGCGAAAATGCCGACTGCTGCCGGCTGCGGTTTACGGCCTAAACAACTCTTGCTGGTGAAAATCCACCCCCCCCCCGCCTCGTTCACCCCTGCCGCAAGATCCGCCTTTTTTCCCTTCTTGGCTTGATTAGTTTTGTCTGCAGTATAAACTAGATGAATCCTATGCCTGTTCACGTGGGACGGAATAAGTGCGCCGTCGTTTAGTCGTTAGTCGCGAGAGGGTAAGACCGTCTCCCGGCCGTATAGTTTCACGAGGGGAAAAGTGTCAGTGATTTTCGTGTCCCCTTGTTTGATATATGATAATGTAACGACTGATGCACAAGAAGGAAAGGAGTCTAGGGTGAGTAGGGTTGTATTGGTTCATTGTGAGGGGTATGAAGGCGAAGGGCTGATGAATGCCTTGCGGCGTGCTGTCAATGAAGTCGGCGGCATGTCGAATTTCGTAAAACCGGGTGATCGGGTGCTTCTTAAGCCCAATTTGCTCTGTGCCCGTGAACCGGAGAGATGCGTCACCACCCATCCGGAGGTCGTTCGCGGTGTTGCCCGGCTGGTTGTCGAAGCGGGGGGCACGCCCTTTATCGGGGACAGCCCGGCAGTAGAGCAGTTCGGTCGAGTAATCGCCAAGACCGGGATGCGGGACATGGCGCGACAGGAAGGGCTGGAAATCGGTGAACTCACTGAGCCGGTGGTTGCATCCCTCCCCGGAAATGCGGTTTTTAAAAGACTGGAGATTGCGTCCCCGGCGTTAGCAGCGGACGTCATTATTAATCTGCCTAAACTCAAGACCCACTGCCAGATGTTGATGACGCTGGGAGTTAAGAACCTTTTCGGCACCATTGTGGCCTTGCGGAAGGCGGAATGGCATTACATGGCGGGAACGGATCGGGACACGTTTGCGACACTGCTTCTAGACGTATACCTGACGGTAAGACCGGCGCTAACGATCCTTGACGGTATTTGGGGCATGGAGGGCCGTGGCCCTGCCAATGGCAGACCCAGGCATCTTAAGGTTATAGCTGCTGCGGTTGATGCGGTTGCTCTGGATATAAGTATGTGCCACCTTTTGAACGTGCCCCTGGGACAGTTTCCTCTCTATCGCGCCGCCCACTCGAGAGGAATCGGGGAGACCGATATCGGGAATATTATTTTTGTGGGAGACGCCCCTGAGACTTTCGACATCCGGAAGTTTCAGGTTCCCTCATTGGATGCGCTTGGAGTGCTTCCCGGGATTTTTGATCGGCTCAGCAAGCGTTTTCTCATTTCCAAGCCGATTCCTGATGAAGACTTCTGCACCGGCTGCGGAGAATGCGCGCAGATTTGTTGGCCGGGGGCTATCCGGGTGGAAGACAAAAAGGCGATCATAGAGTATGATCGCTGTATTCGATGCTACTGCTGTCAAGAGGTATGTCCCCACAACGCCATTCAGTTCAAAAAAGGACTGCTGGTGCGACTTTTGAACCTATTCAATCGCTAAGAACCCTCAAGAACACGAGGGGTGAAGAGCAAACCGTGACCAAAATGTAAACGGGTAGACTGCATACGCACGGGCTTCTGTACACACGGGGCGCTTAGCGCTTGTACCTTCCCATGAGTGCGCCTTCCGCCAGGACGTGCCCTGCCATGGCATCCAGCACGACGGCCTTGGTTTGCCCCGGATCGAGATTGAGCACAATATCCAACGCATACAGTTTGAAAAAGTAGCGATGGGTTCCCCGCGGAGGACACGGGCCGCCATAACCGGTGGTGCGGAAGTCGTTGTTTCCCTGTTTGGCGCCGTTTTCAAGGACTCTACGGAGGGGTACGTTTTCAGGAAGTTCGCGCACGTGGGGTGGCAAATCGTAGAGCACCCAGTGAACCCATGTTCCCATGGGAGCATCCGGATCGTCGCAGATAAGGGCGAGACTTTTTGTCCCGTCGGGGGGGGTATCCCATTCCAGGGGGGGTGAAACATCGCGACCATCACAGGTATACGGCTTCGGTATCATTGCTCCCTCCTGAAAAGCACTGCTTTTCACAATGAGCTTCATAGCGGTTCCTCCTTTTGGTTCAGTGGTGGGTTGAGCTATTCCATCACTCGCGAAAAGCATGGTTAGCCCGAGAATTACGAGATATCTCTTTTTGACCATGGGGGCTTCCTCCCTTTACGTGGCAACGTGGCATCCCAGTTTACTTGTGGCGGCAGCGCGAAGGAAGAATATTATTAACAAATCTATCGTATTTCAGAGGCCGAAACAAGGGAAAAGGAAATTTTTTGGGTTCAGCAGCGGTTTAAGAATATTAGGAATCGAGCGGGATGGTAAGATAATAACCGTAGGCGCCTCTTTGAATGAGGAGAAGCATGGTCTCTTTTTGGAGTCCTTTTGCCGCTGCAGTGCGAAAATCATTGAGAGAATGTATCGTGACCTCGTTCATTTGGAGCACGACATCTCCCGGCTTGATGCCGACCCTGTCCGCCCGGCTGTCGGGCTTAACACGGGAGATGACGACGCCCCCTTCGTTCTCGAAGCGTTGACGTTTCTCTGGTGGGGATGCGAACTCCTCGACGGCGATTCCGAGAATGCTGAAGACAAGCTCTTCGGCTTTGGCAAGAGGAAACGGTTGCGCCTTTACGAGAACAGTCCGCAGCACCCCTTTTCGGAACAGGGTGAATGATATCTCATTATTGGCGGTATATTGGCGGAGACTGCTCCAAAAGTCGGGGGAGGTCCTGACGGCATGTTTTCCGATGGCGACGATAATATCAATCTTTTCTATGCCTGCCAAAGCGGCCGGGCTCTTCGGATCGACGCTCCTGACAAGGACTCCTCCCTCACGGTCATAGTCGAGATACTGTTTGAGTTCAGGGGTAAGATCCTGAACCCGAACTCCCACCCAGGCGGAAGTAACCTCGCCGTAGAGGATCAGGTCATCTACGATCCGCTTGACCTTGTTAATGGGTATGGCGAATCCAATCCCCTGGGCGCCTTCACCGTAGATCGCCGTATTGATCCCGATTAGATCGCCGTCAATGTTGAGAAGCGGTCCGCCGCTGTTGCCGGGGTTGATGGAGGCATCGGTCTGAATAAAATCATGATACACGTTTTTGCCGGCTTTGAGAGAGCGGCTTGCGGCACTGATAACACCGGTCGTCACGGTGTGGGACAGTCCGAAAGGATTGCCGATGGCGATTACCTTCTCCCCGATCATCAGAGTATCCGAATCACCGATGGTGAGGGTGGGCAGATCGCGGCCGGTTTCGATTTTTAAGACCGCCAAGTCCAGATCGGGAGACGAGCCGACCAGTTTGGCCTCGTATATCGTTTCGTCGATGAGAATTATCTTGATGCGGGAAGCTTTTTGCACAACATGCCAATTGGTGAGAATGTAGCCTGATTTTTCAAAAATGACACCGGAGCCGAGGCTTTGTTGGGTATATTTTTCCTCATACCGAGGTTCAAAGAAGTTTTCAAAAAATCGGTCGAAGAAGGGATCACTAAAGGGTGATGAGAAGCTGTTGCGATGCCGCACCATTTCTTCGGTACTGATGTTGACCACGGCAGGGCTTGCTTTTTGCACTGCCTCAACGACGGGATCGCGACGCAAGGATGATGCTTCGCCGGAGTATGAGACCAACAAGGAAGAGATGATAATAAGGGCACCAACGAATCTCCTGAACGATCTTGCCTTATTCATGGAAGAACTCCTAGGAAAGCATGCCCCTCGGACAGAAATCTGCAACCGGTGCGCCCCTCGTTTACAGGGTTGTCTCGCGAGAGGGTGATTGGAGTTCTGACGCTGGTTATGTCGATGTCACCGTCTTTCGGAGAGAGGCATTTGCGGAGGGGTGGACTCTTGCTGTTCAGAAGCGGCTCCTTCTGTTCCTGCCGGCTGAGTTTCTGTTTTCTCCAAGTCTTTAACGGAGGGAGTCAAGGTTTCTACCGTTGTTTTATAAAGAAGATAGCGGTACTCTTTTTCATCACTCTTTGCATAGTAGTAATGATCGTCCTTTTGGCCGCCAATACGGAGGGTCTTCGCGCCCCCGTCCTTTAGGGTTGCCGAAATGATGATTTGCGGTTGATCAAGCCCGCATTCTTGCTCTGTCTTGTCGTCGGCAAAGTCGGAGGCCTTCAGGATGGACAGGGTGTTCAAAACCTTTTCAACTTCGCTGTTTTCAGCAAGCCGGGAGACGGGTTTTTCCATGTGCCAGTTTTCTTTTGTATCTTTACTGAGAACCATGCTCCCGTCTCCTTGGACAATGGTAATGCCGGTGACTCCGGCGGGATCGAAAGCGAAAATCGTCTTATCTCTCCAATTGTTGATCGGTCTGTCAAAGTGTCCCTTCAAGTATCCCTCGTAAAGAAAAACGTCGTCCGCATCCGCCCGACGTATATAGGTACTGAAAAAATCAGGGGCGGTTTTCCCGATAAGAAGGCGAGCATGTTCCTTGTCTTCCGCTCCCAAAAGGATAACCTCCGTTCCCAAACCCGGTTTCACTTCGAACAGCTCATGCTTGTCTGTACGCCGGGAAGCCAAGTTGATTTTTCGTATGGTTTGCAGTGTCTTGATCGCTTCGGTTACCAGCTGGGAATCTGCGGGATAGTCCTCTGTGTCACCCACAAACCATTCGTTGCCCCGAGCTTTGAGCGTGGTTATTGTACCGTCATTTTTCTTCACCTGCAGCTTATGAACCTGTTCGATCTGGAGGTCCGGAAAGAGCAAGCCGGCTTCTTCTTTGACCTTTTTCGCCTTATTTTCAAACGGGCGTTCGGCGATGAGAACAATCAGGGCAAAGACAACGAGTATGATAAGCAGGACGAGAGTATGTTTAAATTTCATCGTATTTCTTACCGTAGCTTTTCCAGGGTTATCTTCTTTTTCTTCTTGACATAGAATCGCGCAAAGCCAAACAGGGCAACGAGAATGGGAATCCCCATAATGTTGGCAAACTTAACAGCTTTTTTATGGTGTTCAGTGAGGATCGGTACCGGTCGATCGGTGATCTTGCGGGAACGAATACCGATCAAGCCCTTGCCCCATGTTGACCAATCCACTGCATTGAGAAAAAATTCCCCATTTCCTGGTTGATTGCAATAGTCGTCCGCGATGAACTGTGCATTTGAAACGACGAGAATATAATTCTCCTCAGCGCACTCTTTCACGGTCTTTCGCGGTTTACTCGGGGAATCACCCCTTTGGGCAGCGGCTTGTTCCTCGTTTTCTTCAGGCTCAAGCAGCGGCGGGGTCTCCTTGTCGGCATAAAAGCTGGTAAATTTTCCGCTCACCAACATCGCCAGTGGATACTCTTTAATATCGTCCTTTTGCGGCATGAATTGCTGATTTGGGTTGAGGTTATACATCCCCCGTTGCAGCCAGCTGTATGGAGAGGTCTGAGCCAAAACCGTGTGGTGAAATTCAGAAGAGGTATCTTGAAGAAGTTCCAGGTACGTCGCCCATGGAAAGACAATAGACTCCAACTGATTCACAATAGGGTGCTCAGAGTCAAGACCCGCTTCGATAACCTTTGGAAAAAAGGGATAGGGCGAGCGAATGATGGTATAGCCTGTCTGGAATGTGATGTAGGTGTTGACGCGATCTAAAACCAGGTGTTTACCCAGAGCGACTCCATAGTGTTCCAGGAGGTCCGTCAAGTTGGTGTCACGGTAACTCGCCTGGATGGTTCCTTCGGAAATCGTGATAATGTCGATGAGGAAGAATACCCTTCCTCCTTTCATGATAAACTGATCGATTTCATATTTATCTCGTTCCGGGAGACCTTCGGGGCCGGCGACGACCAAAACGTTAATATGGGAAGGGACCGGGTTACCGTTGGATATGTCCACCGTTTCCACGGCATATTGGCGTTCGAGAGCACTTCGAATCGTGCTGTAATCTCGGTAAATATCATGCTCGCCATGGCCGCTCAAAAATCCCACCGTCTTTTTTTCTTCCCGCGTGACCTTCAGGATGGCGTTTGTCAGGTCGTATTCGAAGTTATTAACATCCTTTACAAACGGGATTACTTCCTGTTTGTCTTCATAGCTGACGGCGATTCCCATATAAACATTGGTAGACGTGGCTTGATCTTTTTCAAGGATGTTCATCTGTACTTGGGGGATTCCCATGAATCGCATCTTGTTTTCCAGCGCCGGATCTTCAGTGGGATCGATAAATTCGATAGTAATATTATTTTTGGAGTAGGCGGTGTACTCCTCGAGGATGTCGTTTAGTTTCTGCTTCAGGTCAACAAGATAGGGAGGAAGCTTTTTGGAGATATAGCATTTGACGGCAACGATATCATTCAGCTCGGCAGCCATTCTTTTACTGGAATCCGACAACGAATACATTTTCGTTTCAGTAAGGTCAACGCGGGTGAAGTGTCGGACGGAAAGATAATTGATGAGAAACAAAAATCCTAAAATGATGAGGATGAGCAGAAAATAATTGGTGCCGGCTCCTATTTTTTTTGAAAGATCTGCCATGTTATCTCCACTTCCTGGTTTCAATGTATCGGACGGTGAGAAAGAGAAAGAAGAAGATTACCGATAGGTAATAGATGATATCCCGGGAATCAATAACCCCTCGTTGGAGGGACGAAAAGTGTTTTCCGAGACCTAAAAAAGCGAATAAAGGCACCAATGAATCGGTCAGCGACAGCAGCACGATATCTTCGCCAATGATGAACATGGCGAAGGAGATAATGACAGCAATGATAAAGGCTATGATCTGGTTTTCAGCGAGGCTGGAGACAAAGAGGCCTATGGAAAGGTACGCTCCGGCAAGAAGAAATGTTCCTACGTACCCGCCGACTATCGGCCCGAGGTCAATATTGCCGAGCAGAGACAGGGTCACGGGAAGATGAAGGCTGAGTAAAAGCGTTATAGAAACAAAGCAAAAACTTGCCAGGAATTTGCCGAGCACTGTTTCGCGGTCCCTCACCGGCAACGTCATGAGAACCTCAATGGTCCCCATCTTTTTCTCTTCCGCCCAGAGTCGCATAGTGACGGCAGGAATAAAAACCAGAAAAATCCATGGCAGGAAAAAGAAATAATCCCGCATCTGCACCTGGCCGACGATGAAGAAGGTTCGAAAATAGAGCCAGTTTGAGGAAGCCAGAAAGGCAATGATAAAGACGTAGGCCACAGGCGAATTAAAGTACGCGCGGAACTCTTTCTTGAACATTATGAAAATATTGCGCATGATTACCGTTCTTCAATAGTCAGTTGTTGAAAGATATCTTCAAGGCTCAAGGATTCCTGGTGGAGTTCGGAGAGCGTCCAATTGTTATCCACCGCCATGCGGAAGAGTTCTTCGGCGACGTCATCGTCGCCGGAGCTGATAATTTTAAAGCGGGTTTTCCCGTTCTCTTCGCCGGCTATTTCAAACTCTTTTACATTCCTAACCATTCGGAGCTTCACTTGAACTTCTGCCTCCGGTCCCCGAATAACAAGATTGATGACGTTCCCCCCTTTCGTACGGCCGGCCATCTCTGCCGGTGTGCCGCTGGCGGCAATGCTCCCCTTGTTCATGATGATGATGCGCTGGCAGGTGGCGGCAACCTCTGGAAGGATATGGGAACTGAGGATAACCGTTTTTTCCTTCCCGATCTTTTTGATGAGTTCTCTGATTTCCACAATCTGATTGGGATCCAGCCCAACGGTGGGCTCGTCTAAAATGAGGATGTCGGGATCGTGGATCAATGCCTGGGCTAAACCCACCCTCTGGCAGAAGCCTTTTGAGAGTTCCCCGATATTTTTACTGATTACCGGTTTCAGGCCGCAGGTCTCGATCATCTCCCTGATCTTGGTGTTGATCTGCTTGCGGGGTATATGGCGGATGCTGGCAATAAAGCGCAGGTATTCAACCACACCCATATCATGGTAAAGCGGATTGTTTTCCGGCAGATATCCGAGGCAGCGCCTCACCGCAAGCGACTTTTCGGATACATCCTTGCCCGCGATGGTCGCCCTGCCGCCGTCAGCCGGAAGATAGCAGGTGAGGATCCGCATGGTGGTGGTTTTTCCGGCTCCGTTGGGACCCAACAGACCGACGATCTCCCCTTTGGCTACACTGAAAGTGATGGCGTTGACGGCGACAGTATCACCGTAGCATTTGGTCAAGTTTTCGACGTCAATCATGGCTGCTCAAAAGATGAAGGTTCTCCCCGGTGAGTTTTCACGGTAACAGTGCGTTTCCTGAATTCATTGCGACAGTCTGATCAGGTTAGAAAGACCGTCAACCGTGGCTAAAGTTCAGAAAAAATGGTTTGTGGCCCCGGTCAATTCATTTCGTAGAAAGTAAATTCTATTGAATCAAAAGGTATTGTCAAGCATATTTTTTGGGGGTTCGCTCTTATTTATAGACATGAAAAGGATAAAATGATAATTTAAATAATTACGATTTTTTAAACATGACGTCAAAAAAGCACCTCTTTTGCTATGATTGAAGAGAGGGGGAGATGTCGACCAGTAATTATCAAGACGGTCGTCGGGGCAGAAGGGTGTGCCGCTTTTAAAAATTTGAAGGAGGCAGGTATGGATAATATCGGGAAGATGATTCGGATAGAGAGGATAATCGACCGCAACTCCGGTAAGACGGTGATTATCCCCATGGATCATGGGATCAGCATCGGACCGGTGGAAGGCCTCATCGACTGGAAATCGACCATCAATGCGGTAGCGGAAGGCGGAGCAAACGCGGTCGTCATCCATAAAGGCCTGGTAAAATCCGGTCACCGGCAAAGCGGAAAGGATGTGGGGCTTATCATTCACATGTCCGCGAGTACGTCGTTGGCATTGGATCCCAACTATAAGGTGATGGTGTGTACCATAGAGGAGGCTTTGCGGCTGGGAGCGGATGCGGTTTCAATTCACATTAACATCGGGGCGGAGACCGAACCGATGATGTTGGCCGACTTCGGCGCGGTTGCCCGGGAGGCGCGGATAAGCGGCGTTCCCCTCTTGGCGATGATGTATACCCGCGGGCCCAAGATAAAGAACCCGTATGATACGGGGATGGTAAAGCATGCCGCCCGCGTTGGCGCCGAACTGGGAGCCGATATTGTAAAGGTTCCGTATACCGGATCGCCGGAGACGTTTCGGACGGTTGTTGAAGGCTGTTTTGTTCCGGTGGTGATTGCGGGAGGCGAGAAGATGGATACCGACAGGGATATTCTTACGATGGTTAAAGGCTCAATCGATGCCGGAGGGGCTGGTGTCTCTATCGGACGAAACGTTTTCCAGCACCGCAACCCGACAAAAATTGTGAGCGTGATCAGCAACATAGTTCATGACGGCATGGGTGTCGAAGAAGCGCTGAAAATACTGGAGGGATAGCGATGAAGAAGGTCTGGGTCAAGGCGATTCCCTGGGATAAACGTGTTATTACCACAGCACTGGAAAGCGGGGCTGACGGCGTTATGGTTCCTGAAGGATTCTCCGAAAAGGTGAAACAGTTGGGGATCATTACGACCATTGCCGAAGACGGCGATCTGAAGCTCAATCGGGATGTGTACGAATGGGAGGTAAAGGGGAAGGAAGACGAAGCAAAGATTTTGCAGCTGGCTAAAAAGGGGGTGGTTATTGTTCGTACCCTGGACTGGACCATTATTCCCCTGGAGAACCTGGTTGCGCAAACCGATGGTCTGATCGTTGAAGTCAAGGATGAGAGTGAAGCCCAGGCCGTGTTGGGGGTGCTGGAAAAAGGGGTTGACGGAGTCTTGGTAACCACGGGCGATCTTGCCGCAATAAAGAAGATTATCGCCTACGTCCAACGAGAGGCTGAGCAGGTTTCATTGATGTCGGCCAGGATTACGAAGGTCGAGCCGGTGACCATGGGAGACCGGGTTTGTGTCGACACCTGTACTGCAATGGCTGTTGGCGAAGGGATGCTGGTGGGGAACTCAAGCCGGGCTTTTTTCTTGGTCCACTCGGAGTCCATCGAAAATCCCTATGTCGAGCCTCGGCCCTTTCGGGTCAATGCGGGGCCGGTGCATGCCTACATAAAGGTCATGGGCGGAAAGACGCGCTACCTTTCCGAGCTAAAAGCCGGCGATGAAGTGATGGTGGTTGATTACAAGGGGAAAACGCAGCCGGCAGTGGTCGGGAGAGTCAAGATCGAGAGGCGACCGCTTATTTTGCTAGAAGCGGAGGCTGGGGGAGAGGCCTTTTCACTTATCCTGCAGAATGCCGAGACAATTCGCCTCACCGCGCCGGATGGAAAACCAGTTTCGGTCGTGGAACTCAAAAAAGGAAGTGAGGTGCTTGTTTCCATCGAGGAGGCAGGGCGCCACTTCGGTATGAAGGTGGAGGAGACGATCCAGGAGAAGTAGCCGAGGGAGGGGACGCATAATAAGGGTTGGTATCGACGCTGCTCCCGGCAAATCTCCTTGACAGTATTTCCTCACTTTTATAAAAATAGGATAAATTCAGCTATAGAAATTTAGATCTTGGATCATGGGGAAAGGAGAATGACATGACAGTAAAAATTGGGATCAATGGGTTCGGAAGGATCGGGCGTTGTGTGGTCAGAGCGGCGGTTGATAATCCCGGGATCGAATTCGTTGCCATTAATGATTTGACCGATTCAAAGACGCTCGCCCACCTCCTGAAGTACGATTCGGTTCATGGGACATTCGACAAGGCTGTAGAAGCTGCCGGCGAGGCGATCCGAATTGACGGAAAGACGGTTTCCGTTCTCAGTTTTAAGGACCCGGCCCAGTTGCCCTGGAAGGACTTGGGCGTGGAGATTGTGTTGGAAAGCACGGGTCTGTTTCGGGACCGGAGCGGTGCCGGCAAGCATCTGAGCGCCGGGGCCAAGAAGGTCATTATTTCGGCGCCGGCGAAAAGTCCCGATACAACGATCGTGATGGGCGTCAATGAGACTACCTATGATCCGGCGAACCACCACATTATATCTAATGCCTCGTGCACGACCAACTGCCTGGCGCCGGTTGCCAAAGTTTTGGCGGATGGTTTCGGCATTGAAAAAGGGCTTATGACCACCATTCATTCCTACACCAATGACCAGAGGATACTGGATCTGCCTCACAAAGATCTTCGGAGAGCGCGGGCTGCAGCGCTTTCCATGATTCCCACCACGACCGGAGCGGCGGCAGCGGTTTCGCTGGTTCTTCCGGAGTTGAAAGGAAAACTGGACGGGATAGCCATCAGGGTTCCCACTCCCAACGTCTCGGTGGTCGACTTGGTGGCCACGCTGGGGAAAACGACCGGCACGGATGAGGTGAACGGGGCGCTTAAAACCGCGGCCGAAACAAATCTGAAGGGGATTTTGCTCTATTCGGAGGAAGAGCTGGTTTCCTGTGACTTTAATGGAAGCCGCTATTCCTCAATCGTTGATGCGCCGAACACCAGCGTTATCGGGGGAAACATGGTAAAAGTGCTGTCGTGGTACGATAATGAGATGGGGTATGCCAATCGGATGGTCGATTTGGCTCTGTATATAGCCAAGCGTCTCTAAGACCTGGTGCACAAGTTTTTCGGGGGAGATCACTCATGGCCATACGATATATTGACCAGATCGATCTGAAGGGGAAACGGGTTCTGATTCGGGTGGATTTTAACGTTTCTCTCGATGAAAACAAGAATATTACCGACGATATACGAGTTACGAGCGTACTGCCGACGATCACCTATGCTCTCAACAACGACGCCAAGGTTATCCTTATGTCCCACCTTGGCCGCCCCAAGGGCGCGGTCAACCCGGCGCTAAGCCTTTTGCCGGTGGCGAACCATTTGTCGGCCGTGCTAAAAAAATCCGTACTTTTGGCCCCTGACTGCGTTGGTCCTGACGTTGAAACGATGGTTTCAGCAATGAAGCCGCAGGATCTTCTGCTTCTGGAAAATATCAGGTTCCATGCTGAAGAGGAAAAGAATGATCGCGAGTTTGCCCGTAAGCTGGCGAGGCTGGCGGATGTTTACATCAACGACGCGTTTGCTACAGCCCATCGCGCTCACGCGTCCAATGCGGCGATCATTGAGTTTGTCGGGGAGTATGGAGCAGGCTTTCTGATGAAGAACGAGATTGAATATCTCCGGAAAGCCATGGAGAATCCTGACCGGCCGCTGGTGGCTATTGTGGGTGGTGCAAAGGTGTCCGGGAAACTCGGCACGTTGGAAAATCTGATCCGGAAAGTTGATAAGCTGATTATCGGCGGGGGGATGGCCTTTACTTTTCTGAAAGCCCGTGGAGTCGACGTGGGAAGTTCCCTGGTGGAGGACGAGTTGATCGAGACGGCGCTGAGAATTATGGACAGCGCCTGCAAGCGAAAGGTGAAACTCTATCTTCCCGTGGATTGTGTGGCAGCGGAGAAACTCGAAGCGGGAGCCGTAACCGTGACAACCCCGATTCAGGAATTGCCTGCCGGCTGGATGGGGCTGGACATCGGCCCGGCCACGGAAACACTGTTTGCCGAGGTCCTCCGCGACGCCAAGACAATTGTCTGGAACGGCCCCATGGGAGTGTTTGAAATGGATGCTTTCAGCAACGGAACCCGGTCGATACTGACTGCGGTGGCTGAGTCGCCGGCCCTGACAATCGTGGGAGGAGGCGATACCAACGTGGCTGTTTACAAGTGGAATGCTGCTGATCGAATTTCCTACATCTCAACCGGCGGGGGGGCTTTTATTGAAATGCTGGAGGGGAAGACGCTGCCGGCTATTAAAGCTCTTGAGGGGGCGGGCTGAGAGGGGAGTGATTTCCCAGAAAATCATTTCCTTTTGCCGTGACGTTCAACAAATTGCAGAGAACAGAGGAAGAGGGTTCAATGAGTAGTCGCACGCCGCTGATAGCGGGAAATTGGAAGATGTACAAGACGGTTCCGGAAGCGCTGGAAACCGCCGAGCAGCTTAAAGAGGCCGTGATCGATATTTCCGGCAGGGAGATTGTGATAAGCCCGCCGTATGTTTGTCTCTTTCCCGTGGCTGTGGCGCTCAAAGGCTCAAATATTGTGGTGGCAGGACAGAATGTGTTTTGGGAGGATGAAGGCGCGTATACGGGCGAGGTGTCTCCGGGGATGCTGAAGAGTGCCGGATGCGCGTATACGATCATCGGCCATTCGGAAAGGCGGCAGTATTTCGGAGAGACCAATGAGACGGTGAACAAGAAAATTAAAATGAGTATCGCCGCAGGACTTACCTGTATTGTCTGTATCGGTGAGTTACTTGAGGAAAGGGAAACCGGAAGAACCTTCGCTGTCCTGGAAACGCAACTATCGGAAGGATTAGATGGGATTTCTGCGCCCCAGATGGCAGCCGTCGTGATCGCTTATGAGCCTGTCTGGGCAATCGGTACCGGAAAGACGGCGACCACGGCTCAGGCAGAAGAGGCTCATCGATTTATCCGAAGCCGGATCGAACATGCGTACGGGAGCGAAGTGAGCGGAACAACGCGCATTCTTTACGGGGGAAGCGTGAAGCCGGATAATATCGATCAATTGATGGCTGAGGAAGATGTTGACGGTGTTTTGGTGGGAGGGGCGTCTCTGAAGGTGGAGTCATTTTCCCGGATTGTTCATTTTGTAGTTTTGGGTTGAAAATATTATCTTCTAATCGTATAGTGTAGGCCATGACGACATTTGTTATTATTATTCATATTATTGTTTGCGTTGCCCTTATTTTGATTGTTCTTCTCCAAAGCGGTAAAGGCGCTAACCTTGGCGCGGCGTTTGGGGGATCTACCCAGACAATTTTCGGAGCGACGGGATCGGTTGGGGTTTTTGAGAAGGTCACCACTGCGGTAGCCATCATCTTCATGGTTACCTCTCTTTCGCTTACCTATATATCCGCGGAAAGAGGCGGAAGGAGCGTTATGCAGGCTCCGGTTGCGCAGGAGGCGAGCCAGCAGGGGGCACAGGAAACAGCCCCGCAAGAACCATCTGTCCCGCCGGCGCCGGAAGAGTCGCAACCTGCGCTGGAACAGGCGGAACCGGAATCAGCAACACCGGCGGTACCCGTTGCCGGAGAGGGCGCAGGGGCGGAATAGGACGACATCAGCCGAAGTGGTGGAAGTGGTAGACACGCTGTCTTGAGGGGGCAGTGGGGAGACCCGTGGGGGTTCAAATCCCCCCTTCGGCATAGCTAGTAAAAACAGGTGGTTAG
>JAFGRE010000098.1 GCA_016935335.1 Deltaproteobacteria bacterium | reverse complement strand
CGCTTCTTTTATCTGGTCCAAAATAAGACCCAAATCCTGTTCTTTCTTCGGCTTCAAGCGAAAGTACCAGCTTTTTATTTCCGGCCACGCCTTGACCTTATCCACATCCAAAAATACCCGTATTCCCTGTCCCTCGTATTTTTCGAAAAGGGTCAAGGCAAAACGGCCCAGGTTGATAATTTTAAGCCAGCCGTTTCCGATGGTGCAGGGGGTCAAAAGCTGTATCGCATCCGGCAAGCAAGAAGAGGTTTCACAAAGAGCATCGAACATGGTTCCCTCCGGCAGGTTTCTGAGTGCCATGTCTACCATGACCCCCCCAATCACCATTCCCGGGGCGGTGTTGCCGTGAAACGATTTAATATGAGCAAGATATTCTTCAAACGAGTACGAACCGATAATCATCATAATCCTGCCTGAAAAGGCTCCTCTATTTCGAGCATGATTTCTTGATAGCGGATAGGTAATGAAATGATGCGGGAATCACCCGCAAAAAAGACTCACCACTCCAACCCAACATGGTATATTTAACAGCACTTTTACCGTATCGATCTATCATCGAGTCTTCTTTCGTATCATCCACATTCGTTTTGCACGGCTCGAAACCCCCTTCCCTCTAAAGGGTCTTTACCGAAGCTATTAGTCAACTCGATATATCGAAGCGGAAATAGTTGTTATTATTTTTAAAGTAATTATAGGTATTCTTCTTAACGCCAAAAGTAATTATAAGTTGTTTTATATATCTTTTTTGTTATTTTATGTCAATATAATTATTCAATCGGAATCCTCATTTATCTCGGTTTTCCCCTCTTCGGCGCACTTTTCAATCGGTCGGTTCCTGCCGGTCTTCCCCTGAAATAACGATGAAATTTTCGGTCATTACTTGCATGGCTTATCTGTTGAACAACGGATGCGTTTCCCATCTAAAATTACTTTAAAAACAGCCTGCCTGACGATACACTATCGAAACAAACCGGTACCGTAAACCGGATACTGCGATACAAAACAGAAAAGAAAATCAGGGGCATTCGGGAGAAAGGAAATCGGGACCGTGATAAAAATCAACCTGGATCTTCGGAAACACTGCGTTGAGACCGCGGCGAAAAAAAGCTATCAGTCTGTTTTAGCGCTGGCACTAAAGGATGATTCCGCTGTCGAGACCTTAGGAACCGAGCTCGAAATGCTAAAGACCGCCCTGGAAACCTTTGATTTCGAGACGCTGCGCGGTCGGCATCCCCAACTTTCCGGCGGCTACGACGACGAGGTGGTTCTCTTCCTCGGAGATGACGGCAGGATCGGCATTCGTATCAACGGCCGAACGGTTGACGTCCCTCTTAAGTAATTTTTTTGTGCCGATGATCAGACCTCGGTGACGAACGGCATTGGTGCTCCGCCGATTTTTCGGTGTCTCAGCGTAACCCTAGCCCTTAACGATGGGTACAAGTATTCTTGTAGCGCGAACGCAGGGGAATCGAGCATGCCGCCATTATAGACGATAGACAGGCGACCGCATTGAGGGGAGAGCGTTCAGTGGGTAAACGTCGGCGTTTTATCGGATTAGGCTGTTTTCATTTTTCGCCCGATCATGAGGAACACGGAGAACCGCCGCAGGGCTCCATTACGAGCGGTTCTTACAACCTCCGCCGCCGTTGTATCCTCGATATCGGTGAATCCGGCTTTCATAAGGGACCGCCGCAGTTCTCTCCGCTCGAACCCGAAATGGAAAACGCCCTGGTTGTCGGTATGAAACTGACCGTCATCAGAGTCCAAATCACCGAGACAAAGATAACCGGAAGCTGCGAGGGCACCGTAGAACCGATCAAGAAGCGGTTCTACACGCTGAATATGATGAAGCGTCATGTTACTCACAATCACATCATAGGCAGCCGCCGGGAGCGCGTCGCCTTGATCAAGGTCAAGGTGCAACAGCCTGACATTGCCGAGGTTCTGTTCGGCAATTTTCGCCGCGAGAACCTCGATCATTCCCCGCGAGCTGTCAACACCGGTCATGGACCCGACCAGCGATGCCAATCGAAGGGTTACCAGTCCCGTACCGCAGCCGAAGTCCAAAACATCCATAGCGGTGTTCAACGGCACATGGCCTGATATTGCCGCCGCTAGGTCAGCAGCCAGTTTGATCCGGCCGGGATTTTCATCCCACGTGGCTGCCGCCGTGTCAAAGTTCCGCTTATCAATGCTCATACCGTTTCATCACCTTCCGATTACCGCGTTATTCCACCCGGTTCCGTGCAGCAAAGTGCCTCACGCCTTCCGGGAACAACCCTGCGGCAGCATGATGTCGTCTCGGTAATCGCCCCAAGGTTCCCGCAAGATATAAAATGACTGCGCCCGCGGAAAATTTTCCCACCGTCTTCTCGCTAGCGACGCACCATCGCTCACCGCCGCTCATGCGACAGATGAGTCGTCAATCTGCCGCCACGTTCCGCTCGTGTTGGAAAATCATATCACCCTTTAGGATAGGACGCGCTCACGAACGCCAAAAGTCCTTGGTCATAAGCAGCCAACTCACGATGATAAACAGCCATCCGATGAAGAGAGTCCCGTCTCTGATCGATGCTTCCCGATCACGTCCTTTCGCCCCGCTGTACAGGAACCAGTGGTACGCCCCTCCCAGCCACCAAAATCGCCCCGCCAGGGAGGCGGCGGTTTCGGTAAATGCCATCGCACAGCCTATCAGCCAAAAAGCGATTCCCAGATACATATCCGTGGAAAAAATCGGCAGGTCTCGTGCGCCTCGCACTATAAGGACAATGGCAACGCCGCTGTTTCCTCCCCAAAACAAAAAGCGCTTAACGTTCATTTCTCTCTCCCTTCAAAGCACCAGGGCTGGCATGCCTCTGACCTGAAAAAGCATCCGCAGGCTTTGCTGCTCGATTATGGAAAGGCAACATCCTTAAAGATCTTAGCTTACGTGGATCTCTCACCACCGACTTCTTGGTTTAAATTTACTTATAGACCAATTCGTTCCGGATGTCACTATTTCATCGACATCCGCGCGGTTATTCTTGATGCCTGGCAAGGTCTCTTAATCTTGAGCTTATCAATAAAGACCACTATTAGACGCTGAATCACGCAAGTGGAATCAAGCATCCCGGACGCCGCACGCAAGGCAGGACTGTGTAGCACGTGCTTCTAGAATCACACACTCCTCCCCTCGGAAGTATTTAGCCTCTCTCATCCCACCGTCTGGCAGCGGTGCTCTCGCTCCATCGTGCGTCCCCACCGGTCCTTCCCAAAACGGTCCCCCGTGCCGAGGAAACATCTATCTTTCAATCGCAACCCGTCTCCGCAGTAGGCATTCGCGTTCAGATAAAAAACGTTTGACCTCGGTTAGGATGCTTGATATATTTGTTTCGCTTTTGTCAAATGCCTACCGAAGGAGAAGAGTATGGTAACTTGGAAAAAATGAGACGAACAGCCGCCGGTTCCTAAATGAAGTTGCCGTCCGGTGATTGCCGATATTCATCCCCTCGGGAGGCTGGAGTGCGTTGACCATTTTGAACCAAGCTTCTGAAATTCTTCCGGGATGACCTGACAATGCTTGGAAATGCACTAATCGAGGCAGGTAGATAAGCGGTTGTCGGCTTCCGTAGTTACGATTTAGAAAGGTCATCCATTGAACGAGAAACAAGGCCATGCCTTGCTGTCGCTGCCAAATAACAAAAACAGGAAGGAGAATATGTATCGAATATTCAAGACATTTTTTATCATCAGTGCAGTCATCGGCTGTTTCCTGCCCGGCATATGTAAAGGATACGAAGCCTACATTCCCCATATCAGCGGCGGAAATACTACCTGGGTGGATTACCTCCAGGTTGACAACAACAAACTCTCATTGGCTTCCTTTTCGTTAATCCTCTATGCCGACGGCAGTCAAATTTATCAGGCCGACTTCACCGTCGAGGGTCTCAGCGAGCGCCTTCTTCCTCTTAAGGACTTGGCAACCAATGCTCAATGCGGAATCATCATTTATAGTGATCCACAGCTTAATTTTAGGTTATCCTATGAGCATCTTACCGGCGGCGGCGTCGCGGAATTCAGGCTAAACGACGAGAGTTACTCCACGCTTGGCTGTTATTTTAGTGACATCGGTTCGGATATTAGCTGGAAGGGAATTGCGCTGACCAACATGAGCTCGGTTGCAGCGAATGTTACGTTATACGCGGTCGGCGGGGGAAGCATTTTAGACTCCGCCCCCATCCAAATCAACCCGTACAGCAAAGCAGTAGGATTGTATCAGGCTTGGTTCCCCACTCTCGATTTTGCGGCCGTGAATAAGATTATCGCCGTTTCAACGGGCAATATTTGCGGCGTGGTCATTTCCGGCACCAATGACTACTCTCGCTTGCTCTTCACGGCTGGAGCCGAAGTATCCGGCTTTGATCCCGGCCTCACACCCCAGATTGACATCACAGGTACCTGGCGCGGCACGTGGCGCAGTTATGATTCGGGAGCCGGCAACGTGATCCTGCAAATAACCCAGAGCGGAAACGTACTCAGCGGCACCATCACCATAACCAATACCGGCTGCGGAGCGGTACAAAACATTCCGGCCACGGGGACGATCTCGGGGACCGCGGTAGACTTCATATTCGCGTTTAATTGTGGCGCTCAAGGAATTATTACCAACTATGCCACTGGTATTGTAGTCGGCAATGTTGTATCGGGTACATATTACAATGATCTCAATGGGTACCCTTACGACGAAGGGACCTTTACCTACACGAAGCAGTAAATCCTGGTCACCGGCATTGGGGCCGGTGATGTCATAGCGTGACGAAAGAGATCGGAAGCCCCCCGTTTCT
>JAFGRE010000097.1 GCA_016935335.1 Deltaproteobacteria bacterium | reverse complement strand
TTTAAAAGTTTTTAAGGTCATTTCGCATTTCACATTTTTACACTTTCAGGTTGTCGCTAATTAATGGTTGAGTGAGTGTGAGTTTGATCATCACTCTGAAGTTGAGAAATTTATGGGAAAGGACCTCGTCGAATTTCTCATAATGCTCGGTGTACTGATCTCACTTTTCATCCTGATTGCACTGTTTATTCAATTCCTGCGATGGAAGCTCTCGAGGTGGAACGAATTATCAGAGAAATTTCCCGCATATGAAACCATTCCTGGAATAGAGTTCTACAAAAATTGTCCGGGACAAGCAGGTCGATTTTCATTTTCAAAAAGAGACCAGTGGCAATTCTCAGTTGGATTTACTCCAGAAGGTATTATAATCAGATTAAAATCAAAAAAATATAAAGACTTGCTCGTGCCTTGGGACAAAATTCGGTCAGCGGCGAAATATTCTCTTGGATCGCGAAGCGCCGCCAAAGTAATTATAGAATCCGATATTCCTCTTAGTTTTTATCTATCGGAAGAAGTATTGCCTATTTTTGAGACGTGGCATAGAGTTGAGCAAAAACCGTTAGAAGATCTTTTGGATAGACATTAAAACTGTTGGGAGGGATTGAAATCAGGAGAGATCGGCGGCAGATTTTCGGCGTGCCGAGAATGTCCCGACTAGATACGCTCGGCCTCTTGCATCATATCATCATCAAAGGAGTAGAACGCCGAGTGATATTTCGAGATAAGGGAATACTAAGGGCACATCCATTTGTAAATAGTAAGTTCATAGTGAGAGCGAGGGATTGTTTGTTTTGAAAAAGGGCATAAATGAACATTAGGAGTGAACGAGTGCCCCTCGTAGGAAAGTGGATAAACCTGATTTACATGGTCGCTACGGGAAGTTGGAAAACAAGGCTTTGTCTTGCTCCAATTGCTGGTACGTTATATCTCTCCTTAATTGTTTTATTGGTAATGCTGTCCTTCATGACAGACAAATCCTTACACTTTCCGGAAGCAGTCTTTTATCCATGGAGTCAATTTTTCGGCATCTGGCTCATCATTCTCGGGATGTTCTTGATGCTCCTGTCCATCTCATATTTCGTGAGAATAAAAGGCACACCGGTTCCTTTTTGTCCTCCTCCAAAGCTTGTAACAACAGGCCCATACAGATTCGTTCGAAATCCCATGCTCTCAGGTTTATTCATACAACTTTTTGGCCTGGGGATTAGTTTAGGCTCCATATCTCTTGTGTTCATATTTACCCCTCTCTTTATCTTCATCAATGTATGGGAGCTGAAAAACGTTGAAGAGCCGGAATTAGTGAAGCGACTCGGGCAGGATTACGTTGAGTACAAAAAGCAAGTACCCATGTTTTTCCCATTTTGTATAAGGAAATGATATAGTTAAGCAGTGACAACAAACTTCATAAGCTGCAAATACACCGGACGGCTTATAGCCGGCGCTGATCCGAAGCATGTTCGCCGGCAAAGGAGAAAGTAGAATGAGAAGCATCAAGACGATGATGGGTGTTATCGGTATGACGATGGTTGCCCTTGGGTCATGGGCATTCGCAGCGGATCTGACTGACATTACTCTGCCCGCACCCCGTATGGAGGGAGGAAAACCCCTCATGCAGGCATTGAAGGAACGACAGTCGGCCCGTGCCTTCAACACGAAGACGCTGCCCCTTCAAGTGGTGTCCGATCTCCTGTGGGCGGCATTCGGCATCAACCGTCCTGACGTGGGGAAACGCACGGCACCCTCAGCCAGGAACTGGCAGGAGGTGGACGTTTACGCGATTATGGAGGACGGTGCATACCTCTACGATGCTAAGGCCAATAGCCTAAGGATGTTCTCGAAGGTAGATTTGCGCACGGTGACGGGGACGCAGGACTTCGTCAGCACGGCCCCGCTCAACCTGGTGTACGTGGCCGATACTACGAGAATGAAGGGAGCTGCAGCCGAGACTCAGGCGCTGTATTCGGGCGCGGACGTCGGCTTTATCAGCCAGAACGTCTACCTGTTCTGCGCTTCGGAAGGGCTTGCCACGGTGGTACGGGGCTCGGTGGACCGTGACGCCCTGGCTAAGGCGCTGAATCTTCCTGAAGAGAAAAGGATCATTCTCGCCCAGAGCGTGGGATACCAGGTGGCTGAAGCCCGATAGGGATAGGCGGGTTTTTAAACAATCGTGCTGAGAATTTTAACGGGCGCTCATGAACAGAAGGGAGTGATGGTTAAGAATTCTGATTTACTCCAGGATCTGATTCAGAAAGCTTTTGAGCTCGGAGTCAGTGATGCCAGGATCATTCCTGCACAATCAATAGTGGTTGAAGATCGTTTTGCCGAAATGTGCTCATCGCCCCGATGCCCCGGTTATGGTCTTGCTCCAAGCTGCCCGCCTTATGCTATGAAACCCGGTGAGTTCAGAGATCTTCTGACTCAATATGAACATGTCCTGGTTTTCAAAATTGATGCTCCCATAGAGACACTCCTGAGTGATAGCCGATTTGCTGTGGCGAAACTCATTCACGAAATATCCTCTTCTATTGAGCGTTCGGCAAAAGAGCAGGGGTATACCAAGGCAAAGGGGTTGGCCGCAGGCTCTTGCAAGATGATTTTCTGCAGTGAATATGTAAAATGCATTGTGCTGGATAAGAATGAGGATTGTCGTTTTTCCGACCAAGCCAGACCGTCGCTATCCGGTTATGGGGTCAACTTTCTTGAACTAGGCAAGACACTTGGGTGGCAATTGGAGAAAATCAGCAAAAATACCAGACCGGATGATGTTCCTATGGGAATGATGGTAGGGATGGTCTTGATAGGATAAAAAGAAACCTGAGATTGTGCTTGGGGTCGGACCACGGCGACCGAATGTCAGGGTTGGATTATAGACAGAAACTCCCCTGTTTTTCGGGGCCTGCATGAGCAAATTTGGTATCAAAATAATTGTCTGCCGGACAAACCGAGTCCATTATTTATCGAACAGGAACAGCACAGTTGGAAACCTTCACGGAACCTAGAGCATTGGTGGAAAACCCGCATTACCGGGACCAAAGACGGAAGACTCTGGCGAGTCTCGACGATGATATGATCGATGGGCCCATAGTGGAACTGATCAGCGCTTTCAACAAACTGCCTTATTGTTTCACCTTACAGAGCTGTTATGGACATTTTGTTCACAGCGGCCAGAAGGATCCTCAAAACCTGGCGCCCTTGCCACTGACAGGCACAATCGCCGGAGTGGAGTATAGGATAGCTTACGTTGTCTTCTGTATTGAAAACAGTAAATTGGGAAGGATGCTTTATGATGCTTTGAGAGGAATCGCGGATATTGATCCGGACAACATCCAGTTCTGTTGCGCGGAATGGTTTTGGGAGAGACAGGTCAATTCTTATGCGTTACAGGTTGAACCGGACAGATTCAAGTTGGAAGACCAGGCAATGCTCGATTACACGGAAGCTTTGAAGATAGAGAAGATACGAAACGAATTCTTTGTTCAGCTAGAGGAGCTTCTTAAAAAGCGGCAAGGAGGAGACGAGACCGTTTAACATCAAGCGCGTTCAGCCAGTTTGTAGATGTTCTGGTGTGCCGGTTATGCTGAAATAGGAGAGGT
>JAFGRE010000096.1 GCA_016935335.1 Deltaproteobacteria bacterium | reverse complement strand
TCCTGCATCATGAAGGACTAAACAGAAACAAATATCGAAGGGACCATATCCCCGTTTGGCTTCAGCAGATGGATCACTTCACGGCGTTCGGCGGAGATGACACCGTCCTGTTTCCGGGATTCGAGAAGTTTACGTCCGGCAGCCTCAATGATGCTATGAAGAACGGCTACCAGAGACCACCTCATCCCTTTTTTGAACGCTGTGAAGACCTCAAGGCGAAGCAGAAGAGACTTGAAGAGGGATTCGCCCAGCGGCTTTTGGGATTGAAGAGGGGATTGCTTGAGTACCTGCCGGAGGAACTTGCCGCGAGGAAACAGAAGAAGAACATCCAGTCTTTTAACGATCTTCTGACCACCTTGCACCACGCCTTGTCGGATGAAGGCGGGGAAGAACTGGCAAAGTCTATCCGAGCGAAATTTACGGCGGCCCTGATTGATGAGTTTCAAGATACGGATCCAATCCAGTATGCAATTTTTAGGACTATTTTCCACGCTCCGGAGAGCATTCTCTTTCTTATCGGCGATCCCAAGCAGGCCATCTACGGATTTCGGGGTGCCGATATTTTTTCTTATCTGGAGGCAGCGAGGCACGCAGAAACGCGGTACACCCTTGGGGAAAACTGGCGGACGAATCCCGACCTCATCACCGCCGTTAATAGCGTCTTTACTGGTATGGAGTATCCCTTCCTTTACGAAGAGATTCCTTTTTATCCGGCTGTTCCTGCAAAAGGCGGGGGGCCCGAATCGCTCAAACTTGAAGGGGAGCCCAAAGAACCGTTGCAGCTCTGGTTCATCGACGCAGATACACTCGCAAAGCCTGGAAAACCGATTGCCAAGGCACGGGCTCGAGAAGTAATTTCCCGGGCGGTTGCAGCGGAGATATCGCGACTTCTCGGCCCGGGTACGGTTTTCGTCGGGGACAGACCGCTTCGACCAAATGATATTGCGGTTTTGGCGCGGAAAAACGCCGAAACAATTCTCATCCAGAAAGCTTTGTCGGAACTCAATATACCCAGCGTGCTTTACAGCTTAGGCAACCTTTTTGATTCTTATGAAGCGCTTGAAGTGGAACGGATGTTGTCTTCCCTTGTTGACGTGCAAGATGAAAAGCTTCTGAGGGGGGCTCTTGCGACGGCGATGATAGGGATCACGGGAGAGGAGTTAGAACATCTGATCGAAAACGAATCCGCATGGGAGCAGTGGATTGTACGATTCAACACCTACCACAGCCTGTGGAAGGAGCGGGGATTTGTCGTGATGTTCCGGCACTTTCTGTCGGAATTGAGAGTGTTGCCTCGGGTCATGTCGTTGCCTGATGGGGAACGCCGAGCAACAAACATATTGCATCTGCTTGAGGTCCTTCATCAGGCATCGGTGGAACGAACGTCGGGGATGGCTGGCCTGGTAAGGTGGCTTTCCGCCCAGAGAAACCCGAAAACCCCGCGACTGGAAGAACACCAGTTGCGGTTGGAGAGCGATGAGAAAGCCGTCAAGATTTTAACCGTTCATAAGAGCAAGGGACTTGAGTATCCGGTGGTTTTTTCTCCCTTCCTTTGGGATGGCTCGCGACTATCAGAACGAGCCGGCCCGTTTACGTTTCATGACGATCAGGAGGGGATGCGGTTAACCGTTGATCTCGGTTCGCCGGAGAGGGAAAAAAATGTCGTGGCGGCGGAAAGGGAACTTCTGGCCGAGAATTTGCGTCTCCTGTACGTTGGGCTAACGCGGGCAAAAAGCCGCTGTTACCTGGTATGGGGGCGCATCAAAGACTGCGAGACATCCGCACCGGCTTACCTGTTGCACGGCCCCCGATCAGGAGGGGTGGAAGATGCTGTTGCTATTACGGGGGAAAGGGTCGCGACGCTTGACCACGATGATATGGTTGGCGAGCTGACGATGATCCAACGTAGGTCGAGGGGTACGATGAGGCTTGCAGAAATTCCTCTCGATGCAGGGAGACACTTCTCTCCTCCGCAGCGGCAGGAACAACAATTGCGGCGCAGGAAGTATTCCGGCATTATTGATTGCTCCTGGCAGGTTACAAGCTTTTCGGCATTACTATCCGGAAGTGCTTTCCGTGGGAAACGGCCGGACCGGGATGCGATATGTCGTTCCGTGGATGGAACCAACAGAGTCATAGAGGAAGTAAGTGCCGGAGACGACCCTGCAGGTGTGTTTGCTTTTCCCCGGGGGATACGGGCAGGCTCCTGTTTACACGGGATTCTCGAACATTTTGACTTTCAGGAAGAGGATGTCTCATTTCTGCAGAAAATGGTGGCCGATAAGCTCAAAGAGTATGGGTTTGAGCATATGTGGGAGGGGGCGGTTTGCCGGATGATTCGAAACGTAGTTTCAACTCCCTTGGACGAGCACCGAAAGGACCTACGGTTGGCTTCCATCTCCTGGAGGGATCGTCTTAATGAACTGGAATTTTATTTTCCTCTGCGGTTGATTACCTCGAAGAAGCTGCAAGACCTCTTTGCACGGTTTGGCGGTTTTAAACCGGCAACTGATTTTTCGGAACACCTGGAACGCTTATATTTTGGGCAGGTCAAAGGTTTCGTGAAAGGTTTTATCGACATGGTTTTCCGGTTTGAGGGCCGTTTTTATTTGGTGGACTGGAAGTCAAACTTCCTCGGCAACCGGGTGGATGATTATGATGAAGCAGGCCTTGCGGTTGTCATGAATCAGGAGTTTTACATTCTTCAATATCATCTTTACGCACTTGCACTTGATCAATACCTGCGGGCGCGAATCAAGGGGTATGACTATGAGGAACATTTTGGAGGAGTGTACTATATCTTCCTGCGGGGCGTTGATCCTGCCAGGGGATCTCGGTATGGGATCTACAGAGACAAGCCAGCGGGTGAATTAATCGCGGCCCTGAGTGACAACCTCCTAGATCGGACCAAGGTGCAGTGAGGTGAATCCGGAGCATTTACAACGTCTTTATAATGAGGGCCTGCTCTCGCATCTGGATATCCATTTTGCTCATTTTCTGACAGGTGCTTCCGGCGACATTACGCCCGGGGTGTTCCTTGCGGCAGCGCTCGCAAGTGGTTATACGAGGCAGGGGCACATCTGTCTGGATCTCTCCACAATGGAGGGGAAGCGATTGCTTGAAGTTGATGCTTCCACATGGTGTCCGGAGTTGAACGACTGGCTCGATACCCTGAAGAAAAGTGCGGTGGTGGGAGAACCGGGGGAATACAAGCCGTTGATCCTGGATGAACGGGGAAGGCTTTATCTCTACCGATACTGGGATTATCAGGAGAAGCTTGCCGCAGGGATCAAACGGCGCCTTCGCGGTGGCGACGACCGTATTGATTGTATGGGGCTCAAGGATAAAATGGCTCGGCTTTTCCCATCAGGAGGGCCTCCTGACGTGGACTGGCAGAAAGTAGCCGCATTTACGGCGGCAACCAAGCGATTCTGCTTGATTTCAGGAGGACCGGGGACCGGCAAGACCACGGTGATTGCGCGAATTCTTGCATTGCTTTTGGCGCTGGCCTGTCCCAACCGGATCCGTTTTGCTCTTGTCGCGCCTACCGGAAAAGCTGCGGCACGATTACAGCAGGCCGTCGAGTATGTGGCCGGGACGCCGGATTATGCTGATCCTTGCACGGAGGGGATGCCGCTTGAGACATCGACAATACACCGCCTTCTCGGGAGCCTGCCGCACTCTCCCTATTTTCGCCATAACGAAAAAAATCCGCTGCCGGTTGATGCGGTAGTGATCGACGAGGCATCAATGGTAGATCTCGCCTTGATGTCCAAGCTTGTGCAGGCGCTCCCCCCACAGGCACGATTGATATTGGTAGGGGATAAAGACCAGTTGGCGTCGGTAGAGGCGGGGGCCGTGTTCGGCGATATTTGTAATACCGGCATCATCCACGGATTTTCAAATCGCTTTTGCGAAAGCCTCCGAGCTGTTACCGGCTATACGGTGGCGCCTCTGGCAGGGGCGGAGCCTGAATCGGGGCTTCAGGACTGCATTGTTCACCTTGAGAAGAACTATCGATTCGGGGCTGAGAGCGGAATCGGAGCCTTAAGCCTGGCCGTTAGGAAGGGGGATGCGCCGGGGGCCATGGAGGTGTTGCGGAGCGGTGTCTGCCGGGACGTCACGTGGCGGGATGTCTCTCTCCCGGAAGACAGGTATGGGGCGATGAGGGCGGCGGTTTTAGCTGGGTTTGGCGATTACCTGCGCCTCAGCGAGCCGCAGGAGATTATTCATCGATTCGATCGATTTCGGATACTGTGTGTCGTGCGCGAAGGGCCGTTCGGTGTCGTCGCGCTCAATCGACTGGTGGAACGTATTCTTGAGGAGGGCGGGATAATCCGTGGGGACCAACGGTGGTACAAAGGTCGTCCGGTGTTGATTACCAGCAATGACTACCAACTCCGACTTTTTAATGGGGATGTCGGGATTGTGCTGCCGGACCCCGCGACCGGGAATGAACTCCGCGCTTTTTTCCCCGGCGTTGACGGCAGGTGCAGGACATTTCATCCGTTACGACTGCCTGATCACGAGACTGTTTATGCAATGACGGTTCACAAGAGCCAGGGTTCGGAATTTGATGAGGTGCTTTTCATCCTGCCCGACAGGCAGAGTCCGATACTTTCTCGCGAGGTCATATATACCGGCGTCACCCGAGCCCGAAAAAGAATCGATATATGGGGAGAGGAAAGCGCCGTGAGGGACGGGGTAACACGGCGTGTCGAGCGGTCGTCCGGGTTGCGGGAGATGCTGTGGGGAAAGTAGGATCGGGGGAGTCCGGGGGCGCGGAGGTCCTATTTTGTTGACTTCCTCCCCAAAATGAACCATACTCTCTTAACAAAACGGGTTGCGGATTGACTATCTTTTTGAGCGGCGTTCTCCCGAGACGGGCATCCAAACAGGATTTGACACGGCGGTGGAAACAAGAAACTCATGAAGAGAAGGAGGGGAGTATGGATGTTATTGTTGAGAATCCCGACCACGTGAAAGATGCCGACATAATTGTTGGCATACCTTCCTATAATGAAGCAGACTCTATTGCCTTTCCTACCGATATAGCCAGCAAAGGGCTCGTCACTTTTTTCCCTGAGTACAAATCAGTTATCATCAATGTCGATAATTACTCGCCGGACGGAACAAAGGACGTATTTCTGACGACGCCGACGAAGGTGCCCAAGATATATATTTCCACTCCCGAAGGAGTCAAGGGAAAGGGTAATAACTTCTTGAATCTCTTTGAAGCTGCCGTTGAACTCGGGGCTCAGGCGGTGGTGGTGGTGGATGCTGACCTAAAGAGTATTACGCCCCAGTGGATTCAGTATCTCGGTGAACCTCTTTTTAGAGATTTTAATTACGTGACTCCCATTTACGTCCGCCATAAATATGATGGATCGATTACCAATCATATCGCCTATCCTCTATTACGAACTCTCTACGGGTTGAGGGTGCGTCAACCTATCGGGGGAGATTTCGGATTTTCCGGGCGAATGGCCCGTGCTTTTTTGGCGGAAAAACTCTGGAGTGACATGATCGCCAATTTCGGGATCGATATTTGGATGACGACCATCGCCATTGCCCGGCGCTTCAAGGTATGCCAGACGTTTCTAGGATCCCCCAAGACTCACCGCACCAAGGATCCTGCCAAGGATTTGGGTCCCATGTTTTCTCAGGTGGTAATGACTTTTTTTGACTTGCTGATTGATTTCGAATACCTCTGGAAGGATACCAAGGAAAGCTGGCCGAGCAGTATTTTTGGATTCGGCCTGGGTGTGGACGAGAAACCGCCCACCGTCAATGTAAACACTGAAGCGCTTTATAAGAGTTTTATATCAGGGTTTAAACGCTACGGAACCCTGTGGAGGAAGATTATCCCAGAAGCAGAATGGATTGAAATTGATAAAACCAAGAAGATGACCGAAAAACAGTTTTATTACCCCAGTGACCTGTGGGCCAGGATTTTGTTTAATTTCGCCATTGCGTATCGTAACAACGAAACACCCCGGAAGAAGATTGTCGAAGCGATGATTCCCTTTTATCATTCGCGCATCTTGTCCTTTGTCAACCGGACATCACACATGGGCACCAAGGAGTGTGAAGAGTACCTGGAGAGCATCATCCGGATATTTGAAAAGGAAAAGTATTATCTTATTAAACGCTGGGATGAAGACCAGAAAAAGCTGGGGCACCTATTGCTTAACAGTTGATCCGTGTTGCTCTGCAATGCATGCATGCGCTGATGTAGTTCCGGCGCTTTTCTTCCGGAGACGGGCGTTCATTTTTTTCTTGCATTTATCACTTTTATTTATTATTACCAAAAAGACGGTTTAGGGATTTTATCCAAATTTATAAAAATCAAAAAGGAGGAAGGTATGACAAAAGCTGAGTTGATTGAAAACATGGCGAAAGACTCCAAGATATCCAAAGCGGCCGCCGGGAAGGCATTGAATTCATTTATCGCCAATGTCTCAAAAACCTTGAAGAAAGGCGATAAGATGACCTTGGTGGGATTCGGTACCTTTTCAGTGGGGAAAAGGAAGGCGAGAAAAGGGAGAAACCCCCAGACCGGTGAAGTGATAAAGATCAAGGCCAGCAAGGTGGCAAAATTCAAACCGGGAGCTACCTTAAAAAATTCTCTGTAGGACAGTGATTTGCGCTCTTCTCCCATTACCTTCAATTTTGTTTTTACGTTTGCGGTTGTTACCAAGGATGGTCAAGAGAGGCGGATAAGCAAGAGGGAGGCTGTTTCTCATATGGTTTTACGCGTACCTTCAAGGCGGATAATGTATAGATAAACGGTTAGCGTTGAATATCAATTATCCGAGATATGTTGGGTTTCACCTTCTCCTTAGTTTTTAGGGCTGGACAGCAAACCGTTGTCCAGCCTTTTAATTTTGTTCTTAAGTGGCATTTTCAGAATGATCGGTAGGGTATGAAGAGTTTATTAAAGGGGGGCGAGAAGAATTCTGCTTTGGGGGGTGTCTTGGAAACACTCAGGTGTTCTCCCTTTAGACGCGGATTCGCCCTCGCTCCTCGTGATTTGCGTTACACACGGGGTAAGGGTCTGAACACCATACGGGAACATGCCTATACTTTTATCCGCGCGCGGCTTGGTCCAGCGTTGCCGTTGAATGACGGAAAACAGACGCCGATGAAGGGGCATCCGGTTTTTGTAGCCCAGCACGCAACCGCTACCTGCTGTAGGCGTTGTCTTCAGAGGTGGCATGGAATAGAACGAGGGAGGACCTTGACCGAGGGTGAAATCGAGTTCATTGTAGATCTGATCGTGGCGTGGATTTTAAATTGTCTCACCCAGGGACCGGAGCAGCCACGATAATTCCCACCCGTGAGCGTAGAGGGGAAACCACACCCCGTTGTTTTTCAACAATTCACGGCGACGCAAAGGCTGATTTTTATGAGCAGAATAACAGGCATCTCGATTATTTGCATAGTAACGGCCGTTCTTTGTTTCGGGTGCGCGGGAAAAACCAAGGTTAAATTTCAGCAACTTCCTTCTGCCCTGGTTGAAACAAAAGAGGATGTCGGTATTGTGGTCCTGGGAATCGGGCGCACGAAGCATTGGTCACAGATGGAGATAGCTATCGCGAACATGCGATCCGAACCGGTCCGCGTTGACACCCGCGATATTTATCTCAAGAATGAAAAGGGATACTATCTTGTGCCTTATTCCAACGCCCAGATAGAGGAAAAAATAAGGAAGAGAACTGGCCAGTATGTTAATCCCTTGAGCGTCGGTGCGGTAGGCACCGCGCTTGCGGCGATTATCCTCCCTTCCAAACATGATCGCGATGTTGCGTTAAGGACGGCCGCCGTCCTTGCCGGAACTGCCATTGCCGCGGAGGTAGCCGACCATCAAGGAGCTGATCGGGACCTGGAAACCAAAGATGATTTCTTTTTAAAACATCATACCATTCCTTCAGGGCTAAAACTCGGTGGGTTTGTTTATTATCCGCCCGTTGCCAAGGCGACCGGTATGAAAGCAATTATGAGTATAGGCGGACAGGACGTGGCGTTTGAGATAGAATTTTAACGACCTGTCTGCGGGGATGTCACCATTTTCATTATTGACTGTTTTAAAGAGGGTACGGCGCATTACGGGAAGGGAAAGACGAGGGCTTTCGATCACCATTAGGGAGACAGAGTTCTTCTCATGGTGGTTGGATACGGGAGAACCGTTACAATCGATTTTCAGGAAAGGAGTCAACAAACCAATGAACAGATTTAAAGTGCCTATTTTAACCTTCGTGCTGGTCTGCTTGACCGGCTGGGGTGTCTACGCAGTAGGACAGAAGGTGATGAGCGTACAGGTGAAACAAGGGTGCGTTCGTTCCACCCCTTCATTTTTGGGGAAAATCGTGGCCAGCCTTGCTTACGGAGACCGCGTCGATGTTCTTGAGGAAAAAGATCCGTGGGCCAAGATTTGTGTGTCCGGGAAAAAGTGTGAAGGGTGGATGCATGTTTCCGCCCTTACGAATAAGAAGATCGTGCTTAAGGCCGGGGCCGAGGACGTGGAAAAGGCAGCTTCCAGCGACGAGGTGGCCTTGGCCGGCAAGGGATTCAATGAACAGGTGGAGGGCGAATTTAAGAAGAAAAATCCAAAGATTGATTTTGCCTGGGTTGACAAGATGGAAAAAATTGTTGTTTCCCAAAACGCCATGCAGACTTTTCTGAAAGAGGGGGGGGTAAATCCGGAAGGAGGTGCGCAATGACAAATCAGACCAGACGAGAATTCTTAGGAAGTGCCGGCAGGTGGGCCGTTTTAGGCCTTGGCGTCGGTCCGGTCCTCTCCGCGCTTACCTCCGGCTGCAGCAATGCGGGATCTTTGTCGACCCTTGCCTCAAATGCCGGGTCGGTCATGAAAGTCTCCAAGGCCGTTTCAAAATCATTTCAAGATATTACGCCCGAGCAGGAATACTATATCGGACGGACCGTGGGGGCAATGGTCCTTGACAAATACAAGCCATACAACAATCAAAAGGCCATTACCTATTTGAATGTGATGGGACAGACGTTGGCTCAGGCATCGGACATGCCGGAGACCTTCGGAGGGTACCATTTTTTGCTTCTGGACTCGGAGGAGATCAATGCCTTTGCGGCACCCGGCGGATTGATCTTTATAACACGTGGCATGGTCAGATGCTGCACGTATGAGGATTCAATGGCGGCGGTTTTGGCTCATGAAATCGGCCATGTGCAGCATAAACACGGTTTGCAGGCCATAAAGAAATCACGGCTTACCTCGGCATTGACCACTATCGGCGCTGAAGGGGCTAAGGCTTTCGGTGGAGAGACGCTGTCCAAGCTGACCCAGACCTTTGAGGATTCCATTACCGATATCACCTCCACCATGATCAACAACGGCTATTCCCGATCATTTGAACGGGAGGCGGACAGGGCCGCGGTGACCATCTTGAAACGCGTGGGCTATGATCCTAACGGTTTGGTGGATATGCTGAGGGTGATGGAACAGAAACTGAAGCCGGGCGGTTCGGACTTTGCCAAGACGCACCCGTCGCCGGCGAGTCGGATTGAAGACATCCAAAAAAGTATCGGTGAATACGCCGAGGTTAAGACACCGAAAGCTCGAAAGAAAAGATTTAAGAGAACATTGCAGAACGTATAGCCATGACGGCGAGTTCATCTGCGGTGAAGAAGCTCAAGCATGGTGTGATCATCGGGTTGACCGGATCGGCTTTCGCCTTGCTCCTCTGGATGGCGGGATGGCTTGACGTCTGGGAGTTCAGGACGTGGGATTGGCGGGCTTCCCTTCTGGCAAAATCGGGGAGCGCCACGGACTCCATCGTTATTATCAAACTTGACCAGAACAGTCTTGATTGGGGCAAAAAGGAAAGCGGTTGGGCTTGGCCGTGGCCGCGGGAGGTCTATGCAGCAATCGTAGATTACTGCCGGAGGAGCGGGGCTAAAGCCGTCGCCTTCGATGTGCTCTTTACCGAGCCCTCACGGGAGGGAGTGAGCGATGATGAAATTCTCGGGACTGCAATGTCTCAATGTGGAAATGTCGCGGCTTCGCTCTTTTTGGGGCATACGACAGGGAGCGAGATTAGGTGGCCCCCAGAACTCACCCCGCCGGAATTCCCGGTTGCCGGCTTAAATTCGTGGCTGACCGCCCGTAATCCCCAAGGAGTCGTCTTTTCACGGGCTACCGTGCCTATTCCCGAGGTAGCCCGGTCATCCGCCATACTTTGCAATGTCCACCTTGAACCCGATCGGGACGGAATCTATCGACGTATCAGGCTCTTCGGCATTTTCGATAACAAGACCATCCCCTCACTGGGCTTGGGTGCTTACCTGGCGGCGAATTTGCCGGTCTTGTCGGAAATCGGGACGGGGATGCTGCAGGTTGACAATAAATCGATTTCCATTGACCATGCGGGGAGCGTCATCCTACGCTATCGAGGTCCTTTCGGAACCTATAAAACTTACAGCGCCGCAGAGGTCCTGCAATCAGAATTGCGGATCCGTGACGGGGAACGGCCCCCCATTCAGGATAAGGATGCTCTCAGGGGTAAGTACGTTTTTTTTGGTTTTACCGCGCCGGGGCTTCTCGACCTCCGCTCTTCGCCGGTTGGAGGAGTTTATCCGGGTGTTGAAATTCACGCAACAGCTCTTGACAACTTCCTTTCCGGCGACTTCATTCGCGTGATTCCCACGTGGCTGATGATGATCCTTGTTATTGCTTTGGGGCTCGTCTGTGCGTTGTCGATTTCTTTTTTCAGCAGTGCCACCGCCAGTGTATTGTTGAGCGCTTTTTTTACAGCAACGCCTATCGCGGTTTCAATTGCTTCCTATGGCTACGGGTATTGGCTTCCGTTGGTTGTTCTGGAAGTAGTGGCTGTGACGACCATTGCGGTTGCCTTAGTGGTTAATTACGCTACCGAGGGAAGACAAAAGCGGTTCATCAAAAGCGCTTTCAAACAATATCTCAGCCACGCCGTAATCGAAGAACTGATCCAAAAACCCGAATCCCTTAAACTCGGGGGAGAGCGTAAGGTCCTTTCCATATTCTTTTCCGATCTGCAGGGGTTTACTTCGATTTCGGAAGGCCTGACACCGGAAAAGCTGGCTTCCTTTCTGAATGATTACCTTACGGCGATGACCGATATCGTGCAGGAAGAGGGTGGAACTGTCGATAAATACGAGGGAGATGCCATCATTGCCTTTTGGAATGCCCCTCTCGAGATTGTCGGACATGCTGGGAGGGCGGTTCGGGCCGCCCTGCGTTGCCAGGCGCGGCTGGCGGAAATGCGGCCAACGTTCCGGGAGCGTATCGGTGCAGACCTTTACATGCGCATTGGGATCAATACCGGTCCCGCGATTGTCGGTAATTTGGGGTCCCATACCCGATTTGACTACACCATGATCGGGGATGCGGTGAATCTTGCCGCACGCCTTGAAGGAGTAAACAAACAGTTCGGGACCTATACCATCATCTCCGGCGCCACGGTGGATGAATTAGGCGATGAATTTCGCAGCCGCGAGCTGGCGAGACTGGTGGTTGTCGGCAGGAGGGAGCCGGTTACTGTTTATGAGCCGATGACTTGCAAGGAGTTCGATAAGAGAAGGGATGTCTTGGGAACCTTCGCCAGGGGGCTGGCATTGTTTTATCAGGGGGAGTTTGGTAAGGCGCAGGAAGTGTTTTCAACTATCCAAAACAGTGATCCTCCGGCGGATGCGTATGTGAGAAAATGCCGAGATCTTGAAGGCCTCCCCCCTGATGGTTGGCAGGGTGTGTGGGTGATGTCTTCGAAGTGAGGGTGGTCCCTTTAATCATGACTAGGTTGGGGGGGTGAGGCCAGCGGCGGCACTTCGAAGGAGAAGGCCCGGCAAAGGTTGAGGAGGGTAACGCCTTCTAACAACCGAACATGCTTTGGTGAGGAGAACACAGGATCGACTTGACAATGCGGATTTGATGGCAATTCTTGTAAGTGTAACGGTAAAAGGATACATTTTGTAGTCTCGGTGATTAAACAAGGAGTAAGATATCATGTGGGAATATACGGATAAGGTGAAAGACCATTTTCTTCATCCCCGAAACGTGGGCGAAGTACAGGATCCTGACGGAGTTGCCGAAGTGGGGAATATTGCTTGTGGAGACAGCCTCAGGCTCACCTTTAAATTAGACGAAAATAAAAGGATTGCGGACGTAAAATTTAAGACCTTCGGATGTGCAAGCGCAATTGCGACTGCCTCGGCTCTTACCGAAATGATCAAGGGGATGACTGTGGAGGAAGCTGAAAAAGTAACCAACCAGGATATAGCCGAATTCCTTGGTGGTCTCCCCGAAGAAAAAATGCATTGTTCCGTTATGGGTAAGCAAGCTTTGGAAAAAGCGATCGGGAATTATAGAGGAATTTTTCATGAACGGGTAGATGAGCAGGTTGTTTGCGAATGCTTTGGAGTTACGGATCGTGAAATCGAGCAGGCAATACGAGAAAACAATCTGCAGTCAGTTGAAGATGTGACCCATTACACTAAGGCCGGAGGTGGTTGTGGCAATTGCCATGAAGCCATTCAGAGTATTATCGACAGGGTTAGACCGGAGGCAAAACCAGTTTCCAAAGTCAACCTATCAAATATCCAAAAAATCAGGCTGATCGAGGAAACGATCGAACGAGAGATAAGACCTTCATTAAAACATGACGGGGGTGATATTGAACTTATTGATGTGATCGATAACCAGGTAATTGTAGCCACCCGCGGTGCGTGCGCTCATTGTCCTTCATCCCTCAATACCCTGAAAGCGTTTGTAGAACCAAAATTGCGGGAACTCGTCTCTCCCGACCTAGTGGTTGTGGTTGAGGAGGTTATATGATGAAAACGATCTATCTGGACAACAACGCTACTACCCAAGTGGCTCCTGAAGTGGTGGAAGTGATGCTTCCTTATTTCCATGAATTGTACGGCAACCCATCCAGCATGCATTCTTTCGGGGGGCAGGTGGCAGGAAAAGTCCGTGAAGCACGTGAGAAAGTTGCAGACCTCATCGGAGCGTCTCCCGAAGAAATCATATTTACGAGTTGCGGCACGGAGAGTGATAACACCGCCATACTCTCCGCTTTGGCGGCCCACCTTGAAAAACGCCATATTGTCACAAGCCGAGTCGAACACCCCGCGATTAAGGTTTTATGCAGCCACTTATCGAAGAAAGGCTATAGGATAACCGAACTACCAGTCAATGGAGATGGCCTGCTGGATATGGACCAGTATGAAAGAAGCCTCACTCCTGACACGGCGGTGGTGAGTCTCATGTGGGCCAACAACGAAACAGGAGTGTTCTTCCCGGTCGAGAAGGCTGCGAAAATGGCCCGTGAGAGAGGGATCCTCTTCCATTCCGATGCGGTCCAGGCAGTCGGAAAGATTCCCATTAGCATGATGATTAATGATATCGACATGCTATCGCTGTCAGGGCACAAGATTCACGGCCCGAAAGGTATCGGAATTCTGTACGTTCGAAAGGGGACGAAGTTTTCACCCTTTTTGGTAGGGGGGCATCAAGAGAAGAACCGAAGAGGCGGAACGGAAAATATCCCCAGTATTATCGGCCTCGGAAAAGCATGCGAGGTGGCGAAACTAAACCTGAGCACGGAGAACACCACGGTCAGAAGACTGCGTGATAGGCTGGAAAATGAAATACTGGCGAGAGTTCCCGAGTGTCGCATCAACGGCGACCGAGTCAACCGGCTCCCCAATACCACAAATATCAGCTTCGGCTTTGTTGAAGGAGAGAGTATTTTGCTTATGATGGACGAATATGGAATTTGCGCGTCTTCCGGATCGGCGTGCACGTCCGGATCGTTGCAGCCCTCGCATGTTTTGCGTGCAATGGGGGTGCCTTTCACTATGGCTCACGGTTCGATCCGATTCAGCCTCAGTGTCTATAGCAGGGAAGAAGAGATTGATTTTGTGATCGCGAAGATTCCCCCGATCATAGGGAGACTGAGGGAATTATCGCCCTTTTGGAAGCCGGATAATCAAAGGGCGATGAGTTGAAACCCTTACCGACGGAAAGCTAACCCAATGGATCAGGCACACGCAGTTCTGCCCCCGGAGGAGTTGATTCGGTATAACCGACAGATCCTCTATAAAGAGTGGGGGGATGAGGGCCAGAAGAAAATGAAACGCGCTACGGTCTTTATTGCCGGGGCCGGCGGCCTGGGTAGCCCGGTCGCCGTCTATTTGGCGGTTGCAGGCATCGGGCGACTGAGGATATGCGATAATGGTTCGGTGGAGCTCTCGAACCTGAACCGGCAGATACT
>JAFGRE010000095.1 GCA_016935335.1 Deltaproteobacteria bacterium | reverse complement strand
TTATGGTCAAGGGATAAGAGAGTTCGCGGCCGGTCAATAACCACTAACGAGAAAGGAGAAGGAACGAATGAAACCGATAAAGATCACCGATGGGATATATTGTTTGCCAGCCATAGACTGGAACCTGCGGGATTTTCACGGGTACGTTGCTCACCGGGGAACCACCTATAACGCCTATCTGATTATAGACGAAAAAATAACTCTCATAGATACCGTCAAAGCCGAGTTCGGGGATGATCTTATCGATGGCATCGGACAAATTGTCGACCCCCGGAAAGTGGATTATGTCATCAGCAACCACACCGAGATGGATCATTCCGGAAGCTTAGCACGGGTGATGCAGGAAGTAGGGGAGGATAAACCGCTCTATTGCTCCGCAATGGGGCACAAGAATCTCTCTCGACATTTTACGCAGCAATGGAACTATCAACCAGTGACCACCGGGAGTGAATTACGGTTGGGAAAGAAAAGCCTCTCCTTTTTGGAAACCAGGATGCTCCACTGGCCGGATAGCATGGTTACCTACGTAAAAGAAGACAAGATCCTCTTTTCCAGTGATGCCTTCGGGCAACATTACACCAGTCTGGCACGGTTCGACGACGAGGTGAGCGAAGACATCATGCCCTTTGCTCGCGAATATTTCGCCAATATTTTGCTTTTATACGCTGATCTGGTCCTTAAACTCGTGGACAAAGTAAAAGAGATGGGGTTGGCTATCGACATGATCTGTCCGGATCACGGTATCCTTTGGCGAAAAGATCCTGGCAGGATCATCAATGCCTATGTGGAATGGAGCACGCAAAAACCTGCCGACAAGGCACTGGTCATATACGATACCATGTGGCACAGCACCCAGAAGATGGCGGAAGCTATCGTTGTCGGCCTCGCTGAGGAAGGTTTGTTGGCAAAACCAATGCATCTTCGATCATTTCACCGAAGCGATATTATCACCGAGGTTTTAGATGCCGGAGCAGTTGTTATCGGTTCTCCGACACTGAACAACGGTCTTTTCCCAACGGTTAGTGCGTTTCTTACCTATATGAAGGGGTTGAAACCGAAGAACAAGATCGCCGCGGCCTTCGGTTCCTATGGGTGGAGCGGCGAGGCGGCAAAGCTCATTAATCAGGAACTGGAAGCGATGAAATATGACTTAGTGGATCCGGGGTTGCGAATCCAGTATGTTCCCGACGGTGGGGGATTGAAATCCTGTCGCGATCTGGGGAGGAAGATAGGGCAGGCCCTCAAGGGCTAAGCGTCGCCGAAACCAAAGGTGTCGGCGAGGATGAGGCGGGGGATGACCTATGGCTTGGAGTCTAAAGACCCGACCCTGCGACAGCACGGCCCTATGTCTTCTCACGATCGCGGACTTGTGGACACCCCGAAGATGCTTGCCGCACGTGGCGGGATGCCCTAATCAGTGCTGATTTTCGAAATCGAGCCGAGAGAGATGGGGAGAACGGAACTGCCTCCGGAACCGGAAGCAATCATTCCGCGATGTGCTGAGAGTCTCTATATATGCCGATCAAGAAGTATCGGAAGGAAGTTTTCTCCGCGTGACCATCATGGAGGAGCGACGGGGGCAACGCACGCTACCACGGAGTTATAAAGAGTTTCCGGTTTTTCTCCCTTTGCGGCTCGCTGCTAAGCAGTGCTATTTTTAATTTCGTTGCTTGACTGTAGAAAAATTTTCTTCCTCACGGATATCGCCGGGACCATATCTTTGGTTGTCTCGGTTTTACCATCTGTGATATTAATTAGTGAAGGTGTTTCATGTCTCGCGGGGGATGTCCTAAGCGGACCGAAAGGAGCTGGTATGACAAACGAACTTCCTGTAAATAAGGATGATGAGCCGTTGACTCAATTTCTGCAGGGGCTCTTGCTTTTTGCATCGCTTAGCCGTCAAGAAATCGGCATGGTTGTTTCGGTTTTGAAGAGATGCACGTATCAGAGCGGAGAGGTGGTCTTCGAAGAGGGGGAAGTCGGAGATAGCGCGTATATTGTTGAGGACGGGCGATTTTCTCTGGATCGAATGGGGAGGAGGATCAAGACGTTCTCAAAAGGCGACATTTTTGGAGAGGTGGCGCTCATAGACAAGAAACCGCGGATGGGCACGGTCACCGCAGTGGAAAGCGGTACTCTCCTTAAACTGGATGGCGCGGTTCTGGAAGATGAAACGTCTATTTCGTTACTGGCATCTATAAAAATATATAAAGAGCTGGGACGCCAGGTGACCTCGTATCTGAGGGAAGAAGAGGAGCTGTATCGTGAAATGGATGTTCTGTTGGTCCAGGACGGCGGATGTGCTCCCGGCTATAACCCGGTGACGGCCTTTATCACTCGCTACCTGGAAAACAGAGGTCGCCAGGTATATGTTGCGGCCGAAGGATTCAAATCTTTGGTGAACGGCCACACGAAGGAGTTCTACCGTTTAATCGATAATTCCGATCTTTATAAGACTTTGGATCATATCCCCGGCGTCTTCTTTGCGCCGCCTCTTCGAGATGCGCGAGGGGCCCGGTTTCGAACCGAACGGTATAAAGAGTTTATCGAATCGGAGAATCAACAAAAGGCCGCCCGAAATATTATTAATCGCAACGCAAAGGTATTGGTCGGTATCGGAGGAAACGGGACCTTTGCCGGCATAAAACAACTGGGCCGGTACCTTCCCGAGAGGATACAGCTGTTTTTCATCCCGGTAACCATTGACAGTGATTTATTCGGAACCGAGTGCATCGGGGAACACACCGGCGTTGAGGTCGGTGCGGAGAAGATTCATTGTTATTTGGCTGACGCTCGAACCCATCATCGATGTTACATTATCGAGCTGATGGGAGCGGACGGTGGTTACCATGCGCTCCACTCGTGCCTCGGCGCCGGAGCTCATCTGGCTGTTCCTCCTTCTTATACTCCCGATCCTCGTAAAGTTGCTGATGCTATTAAGGATCGCGAGTATACGGTCATTGTCGTGGCGGAGGGATACAAAAAGGCTGAAAGAAAAGCGCAGGGGTACCCGGGGAATGCCGCCGAGTACCTTCGTGACGAACTCCTGGCTGCCGGGCTTGCAACGAGGCAACGGGTTATATGTGAAGGTTTTTCCCGCGACATCCGGGGGGCGATTCCTAATAACAGAGACATTATGCTGGCGCAGCAAATGGCGCGAATCCTGACGGAATTGATTGTGCAGGGCAAGAGTTCCATGATGCCGGCAGTATTGTCGGGTAAAGAGTATGCTATTCCCTTTGAGGAAATTCGTACTGACAACTCCGTTGAATCCGGGCTGGTGGAACTGGCTAATCGTCTCCAGGTATAATCTTTCGTCCGATACGTGCTCGGCTAACCTTAAAGGTTATCGATCGGAACCGGAGCAACCGGATCAGCCAGCGTAATGTCAAATATTGTCGCGTAAAAATAAAGTTCAGCCTCAAGAGACCGCTTGATAGTCTCGGCACTGCGAAACCCGTGCTGCTCTCCGGGGAACGGCAGGTAGGCGACAGGAACGCCCTTTCCGCGAAGCGAGGTTACGATCATCTCCGCTTGATTGGGAAGGACGACCGGGTCATCGAGGCCCTGAAAGACTATGAGCGGACACGAAAGGCGATCGACATGGGTTATGGGCGAACGGTCGCGATAGCGATCGACACATTCCGGATACGGGCCGATCAGCCGGTCGAGATAATGGAGCTCGAACTTATGCGTGCCCGTAACCAGGGATTCAAGATCGCTGATTCCGTAATAACTCGCCCCGGCTTTAAATAGGTTGTGAAATGTAAGCGCGCAGAGGGTGGTAAAGCCCCCGGCGCTGCTTCCCCTGACAGCAAGGCGATTGGAGTCAACATCGCCACGGCGTAAGAGGTAACGAGCGCCGTTCACGCAATCGTCAACATCGACAACACCCCACTGGCCATTCAACTGCCGGCGATAGGCGCGTCCGTAGCCGGCGCTTCCCCTGTAATTGACATCAAGCACGGCAAAACCCCGACTTGTCCAGTATTGAATCCTGAGATTAAGAGTAGTGGAAGCGCTTGCGGTTGGTCCGCCGTGACTCATGACCAGGAGCGGCGGCTTTTCTTGAGAGGGAGCCACGTAGTCACGATTTTGGGGGGGATAAAAAAACGCATACGCTTTTCGGTCATTGGAGGTCGGAAATTCAATCGCTTCCGGGCTGGAGAGGTACTCAGGGGCTATGGTGATTTTCCCCGAGGAGCGAATCACCTCGCATGTTCGGGAAACAAGGTCCAACCTGACAACAGCGAGGGGGTCACGGTGTGATCCGGCGATAAACACAGCCGAGCCCGATGCTGCCCGAAGAAAGCCGAGTTCGGTGAATGGTGTCTCTATTGTCTCAAAATTACCGGTTAGAGGACACAGACAGGCCAGATGCCATCGTCCCTGGCGAGTGTAAGCGCAGACAATCCGACCGGCTGATTCAAAGGCGTACGTTGACATTCCAAAAACCCACTGCGGCACGCCGAATTCCGCTTCTTGCTGAGTGACCGGCTGGATGCGGTTGTTGCGAAGAGAATACAAATTCCACCACCCTGACCGGTCGGAAATAAAATAGAGCATTCCGTCCGGCGACCATTCCGGCTGGAAAATCGACTCTTCAACCCCGCCGGCGACTTTCTCGGCTCGAGACAGGGTGCCGTCCTCGTTTACCTCGGCAACCCAAAGCTCAGTGCCGTCCCAGGGCATGTTAGGGTGATTCCAGGTAAGCCACGCCAGACGGGAACCATCGGGACTGAGACGCGGAGAAGCATAAAAGTCATTTCCGGAGACCAGTGTTTCGCATTCTGCGGATCCGGCGAGTTTGACCGCCGCAAGGGTATTTACCGGTTCGGAAGCATTAGCGGAATGGGTTTCGCACGCACAGATTATGCGACCCCGGCGACGGTCAAAGACAGCATCCGCATACCGCTTTGAGGCTTCGGGTGTTATCGGCAGGGGGTCTGCTCCCGGGTCCTGACGGTAGAGGCGTTGGTCGGAAAAATGTGAAAAAATGACCGTCCTTTCGGCCACGGCAAAAGAGCCGCCGCCGTATTCGTGCATCCGGGTTCGTGCATTGTAGGGAGAGGGGGTGATATCCCGCACGGAACCCTCCGGCGAACGCTGTACAATCACGCACCTGCCTTTTTCCGATGGGCGACTCTCTATCCAGTAAATGTGTCCGTTATCTATTTTGACATCGGTGAATCCGAGAGCCTGAGAAGCGACGAGGTCAGCGGAGATGGGAGATTTCCATGATCCATATGGTCTTATTGCTGGTTTGGTCATTATGCCGCTTTTCCTTTCCTTCGTTAATCCTGACTAATTCACACCGGAGTTTGCTTTTTATTCT
>JAFGRE010000094.1 GCA_016935335.1 Deltaproteobacteria bacterium | reverse complement strand
ATTGATGATGAAAGGAGCATGCGTCTTGATCGCCTTAATATCCTTGACACTGATTCCAGCCTTCTCCAAGGCCATGACCGTCGCCGGCACCGGGGCCATTCCCATGCGGGCTTTGGGGGCTCGCGCATAGCCGTAGGAGACAATCTGGATCTCAACGTTTGGATCGGCACTCAATTCTTTTGCCTTTTCCCTGGTAGTAACGATGCAACCAGCATTTCCGTCGGCAGGATGGGTCTGACTGCCAAAACTGTGAACACCTCCCGGTATGACCGGTTTCAGGGGCGCCAGTCCTTCAGGAGTGCAGGGCGTAATTCCTTCATCCTCTTCCACGACGCCTTTTTTCTTCTTAGAGATGGCATACTCCACCGGGAACATATAGCCCTTCTGGAACTCCCGGTCATTGGCAACTGATTCCAGATACTGCTCGTACCGTCTTACCATCAATTCGTCGCATTCCTCTTTGGTAACGCCCCCCTTGGTTACCTTTGCCACCTCTTCGGCGGTTTCGATCATCTTCATCTGTCCCCAGGGATCATAGTCGAAATTATCGAGGACCCAGTGTTCAATATCCGGTTGTCCGCCTTGTCCCATGGGTTGCGGCCACATCGTGTGGGGGCCGTTGGAGACCCGATCACAGGTCAAAGCCAGAGGACACGACATCATTCCCGTCTCAACACTCCAGGCCGCCAGATTCATGGCCGTACACCCCGTCGTGCAGGCTTGACCGAAATAAAGTGCGGAGATATTCGGGTTACCCATCAGCGCGGCACACCACTGCGCCGAATAAAAACTGTGCTTTTGAGTGATCGTCTTCCCGAGATAGAGATAGTCAAATATTGCGGGATCGATATTCTTCGAAGCAAACCACCGTTTCGCAGTATCAGCCACTAAGGGAACCGGATGCTCACATTGAATTTTCCCCTGCCAACGAACAAACGGAGAACTGAAATACCCTCTGTAGGGAATAAATGCCTTGCTGTACATTATGATTTCCTCCTATCACTAGTTATTTTAAAACCAATAAGTTCCACGGCCGAATACAGTTCCGGTGAAGCCCGACCAACCCCTGTTTCCGTCCTGAAAGCCAAAACATACGAAAGCTCTCTACTTCATCATCTAAACTTCATCAGTGCCCGTTTCACCAAAACATTGCCGACCACAGCGAGGGGCACTATCCCCGAACCAGGAACCCTGTTTGTGGCGCGGATCGTCTCAAAGAAGCCCCTCGATCAGTTCCAACAGATCTTTGACTTCGATTGCATCCTCATACCCCGCGGTCTTCACCGCATCTTCCATCATGCTCATGCAGAAAGGACAGCACGTAACCAGTACCTGCGCGTTAACCTCAGCCGCATCCCGGGCTCGCATCTCAGAAATCTTCTCCCGGGCCTCGAATTCCTCCATCCACAACCGGCCACCACCTCCGCCGCAGCACAAACTGTTTCTCCGATTCCTCTTCATCTCCACAAACTCAACCCCCGGAATCGCCTTCAATATCTCCCGCGGCGCCTCATAAATCCCCAAGTGCCGCCCCAGGTAACACGGATCGTGATACGTCACCCGCTTCCCCAATTCCTTCGAAAACTTGAGCTTACCCTCCGTAAGCATTCGCGCCAACAGTTCCGTGTAATGCTGCGGATTAACCGTTCCCTCGGTTTCTATCTCCAGTTTCTTCTGGTAGCGAGGATACTCTTCCCTGAACATCTTTAACCCGTGCGGACAGGTCATTACCATATCCCGGATCCCATACTGCTCAAACAGCTCGTAATTCTTCGAAATCACTTCCTCCAACAGCCCGTCTTCCCCCAGACGCTTCGCCGGATCACCGCAGCATGACTCCTTGTTTCCCAGAATGCCTACATCCAGTCCCACCTTCTTGAAAACACCAACCGCGCTCTGGGCAATCTTCTGAAGTCGATCGTCGTACGATGCCCCGCACCCCACAAAATAAAGCAACTCAGCGGTTTCACCCTTGGCAATATCCTTCAGCCCCAGTTCCTTGGCCCATTCCGCCCGCTTGTTCTTCTGTCCCTGGTACGGATTGCCGTATTTGAATATAGACTCCAGCGTGTCTCCCACCATCGCCGGAACCTCCGTGCCTTCCTCTACCTTCAATCCCCGCATTCCCCGAATAATGTCCAGATTGTCAATCGACAACGGGCACTCTTCAACACACGCCCGGCACGTGGTGCACATCCACGCCTCTTCCCCTTTGAACACCCCTTCCCTCGACATCTCCGGAACTTCCTTCTTCAGCATCACCTGCACCATCCGGGAAATGCTGTACTTCTCCTTAACGTAATCCTTAATCCGCTGGTTCATCGCCCGGGGAGAAAGTGCTTCGCCGCTCAGGTTGGACGGACATTTCGTCTCGCACCGGTTGCACCGCGTACACGCATCACCGGCAATAATATGCCGCCGGCTGAATTCCTCCTCGATCTTCTCCCGCTCTTCCAACGTCAGAACATCAGGCGGCATGGTCTCCAGGGCAACGTTAACCGCCCCGGCAATCACGTGAAACAACTTTGAAAACGGCAAGTACCCAATCAAAAATAGACTCAACCCCACATGCACCCACCACGCCGTCACATGCCACACCGTGGCCTTGCCACCCAGAACCCCCGCAAGAACCGCTCCCACCGGCGACCAGTTCATCCACGGCGGCGGCTGCGCAACAAATCGAAACCCCTCGATCAGAAATCCCGTAATCCCGATCGCCGCCAGCAGCAGCAAAACAATGATATCCTCAGAACGGTTATTCATCTTCCCGGCCTTGATCACATACCGCCGGATAACCGCCATTATCACGCCCGCCACAAACACCAAACCAAAAATGTCCAGCGACAAGGCGTAGGCCTTGTAAACGCCTCCCCTTAAATAGTGAACAATGTAATCGTCAAACGCCGACATCGCCGTCCCAACAAACAACACGAAAAATCCCCACATGATAAAGACGTGGGTCAGCCCCCCAAATATATCATCCAGGAATATCTTCGCATTGCCGAATACATTCTTCACCAACGCCCCCACTACCGCCCCCGCATCCGGCCTCCCCTCAAACGGCCACCCTTTAAACCACGTGTAAATATTACGATAACACCCGCCAATAAAAATCAGCATCGCCACCGCACTTAAAAAATAAAACAACCAATGGTTACTAATATTCCAAAAAACTTCTCGCTCTGCCATCACCGTTCTCTCTTGTTCCTAGAGGGAGCGCGGGACTTCTCCCGACATCCTTTTCTTAAATATTCTTCGTCTGTTTTTATCTCTGCGCCATGATCATTCAAGAGATATGCCAGAAGGCCGTCATCTCTAAAGATATGATATTATAACATATTTTTACACAAAGGCCTCCGGCGCAACCAGGGATTGAAAAATGCTTTCCATATTTATTGAAACAAATTTTCACCGCGCTTCCCAAGGTGCAAGCCGCAACAATCCGGGGCCACCCTCCACGCTTACGTATCGCCAACAGAAATCCTTTGACTTACCGAGTTTAATCCCCATACTATGATGGTGTCTCCTGCCGTATACGAATCCTTTTATACGCTTCTAACCCTGGGAAGGAGGATGAATATGTCCCTGATTGACCTGTCACTGCCGATAGAAGAAGGAATGCCCGTATATCCCGGTGATATACAAACCTCGATCAGGAAGCTGGATGATCCAAAAATCATCGAGGGAGGGTGGCTTGCCCATAATGTTACCATGAGTCTCCATGCGGCAACCCATGTGGAAGCGCCGGCCCATGCAGTACCCAGCGGAAAACTGCTTGATCAGTATCCCCTGGAAACCTTCGTCGGTGAAGTGACGACCATCACATGGGAAGAGATCGGCCATTATGAAGTAAGCACGCCAATGCTTTTCGTCTATTCGGGTTATGATGCCTGGTGGGGAAATGAAAAATACTATTCCGCGCCTGCATTGACGCCGGAGCAGGCGAAATGGATCGGCGGACTGGATATTAAAATCTTCGGAAATGATACCGGCTCAGCCGGGGACGTCAACGCCCATCGGAAAATATTGGAGCATGATATCTTAATCATCGAAAGCCTGTGTAATCTTAAGTCCCTGTTGTACAAAAAAGCCCGGGCGATGCTCTTTCCGCTTAAATTTGTCAACATGGAATCATCGCCGGTTAGAGTAGTAGCGGAAATTCTGTAGCCGTGATCTCTCTTCACGACAAGGCCTTGTCGGGTTGAAAAAGAACGCATCGTCCGTTCACGACGGGGCGGGTGAAACACGCAGGCGCTTGCCGTTTCCTTTGTCGACAACAATTTCGCCTTCGCGCATGACTGTCTTTCCGTCCTTGATGGTAATAACCGGCCGGCCTCGTAAGCGTCGGCCTTGATAAAGAGACCAATCAGAGGCGGACTGAAGCGCGCTGTGGTCGACAACAAATTCGCTCTCGAGGTCGACGAGGACTAAATCCGCGTCACTGCCCACGGCAACAATCCCTTTCTGGGGATAGATTCCCCAGAGACGAGCCGGATTAACGGTTACCGTGCCTATCAGTCTTTCCAGCGAAATCTTGCGTTCATGATAGCCCCCGGTTAAAAGAAGAGGAAGCAAGAGCGCATCGAGTGCCGAACTCCCCGGCACCCCATAGTCCCTGATAAATTTTTCCAACCCGGCCTTGTCAACACAATCCTGATCCGTTCCAACGGTCGCAACGGTTCCGTCCCGTATCCCATCCCACAATGCTTCCTGATCCTGCTCGCTTCGAACCGCCGGGGACCACCGGCCCGCAATCGGGTCGATATCACTCGACGAATGGACGGAGAGATACAGCGCAAGGGTCTCCACGGTAACCGACGGGTTATGCGCCCGAATAGTCCGCAGCTTATCGAGACCCCCGGCGGTTGCCAGATGAACAATGTTGATTCTGCACCCGCACAGATCCGCCAACGTTGATGCAACCGTCACCCCCAACACTTCGGCCTCAGTCGGATTGCAGTCTGCCCATTCGCCAAGACTCGTTCCTCCTTGCTCAAAAAACCTCTTCCAGCCATCGAGCATCATGCTTGAATCCTCGGCGTGAACCGAACAAAAACAGCGGTGTCCGCAGTCGGCCACGTTTCGAAAACCCTTCAGGATAAAATCATTGGTCTGGGAGGGCATGTAGCCGGGTATGCAAAACATAAAAAATTTAAAGGAAGTAACCCCGAATCTCTTCACGTAATCCGGAATCTCCTGTTGCTGTTCCTCGGTGTTGATGCACAGGTGGGGGAAAATATCGGCATAGGAATGAGCATTAATGACGGCCTCAATCTCAGGAAGCGTTTTTGAATGGGATGCGGTTCCGCCCAAATAACAGCCGATCGTCGTCACCCCACCCATCAAGGCAGACCGAGTTTCGGACTTACAATCGGCCTCAAATCCTTGGAACAGTCCCAGGTGAACATGGGGATCTATAATCCCCGGAAAGACGACCAACCCCGAAGCGTCTATGGTTTCCGAAGCGGACGGCAAATGACCGTTCCCGGCGATCGCAACAATCCGGCCATCACTGAGCGAAAGACCGGTTTCCACTACTCCCAGTCCGGAAATGAGTACTTTCCCGTTGATGATATTGATATCTGACATAGCCTCCCTCCTCTCTGAACTCTCATCAACCGCCAAGCACTAAAACCCCGTCCTTCCCCAACCCCTGGCGATCCTTAATGACCGTATATTTTGTTTAGTGTTGCAGATCCCGGGGATGAAATCAAATGGAATTCTCCGTTTCAAACCATCATACCGGTCATTGCGTCTTGACAACGCCAAGATTTTTAGGGTATTCAATTACTGTCCGATACCGTTCGGCGGTGATTCACAACTTCGGAAGTGAGGGCGAGTCGCACCGGGACTCAATGCAGCACCTTCGCGAAAAACAATAGCGAGGAGAAAAAATAATGGCTGTTATGTGCGGAAAAATTCTCCGGGTTGATTTGACCACAGGGTCAATCTCCGAGGAACGCGCCGAAAAGTATGAAGACCGGTTTATCGGCGGACGCGGAGTGGGGGCCTGGATTCTCTTTAATGAAATGAGTCCCGAAACCGAGCCGCTTGATCCGGAAAGCATCCTGATTTTTTGTTCAGCTCCCCTGGCCGGCAGCGCCTTTCCGGGTGCCGCCCGATTAAGCATTGAATCGAAGAACTGTCTCACCGGCGGTGTCAACTGGGCCAATGTGGGCGGATACTTCAGTGCCGAATTAAAACATGCCGGTTGGAGTTATCTTGTTGTCGAAGGCAAATCCGAACACCCCGTCTACTTATTCATTCACAATAAGCGGGTTGAGCTGAGGGAAGCAGCCCACCTTTGGGGATCTGATGTGGCGGATACCGAAAATATAATTCGCTCCGAATTAAACGATGCCGGTATCCAAGCCATGACAATCGGCATCGCCGGTGAAAACCTGGTCCCCATGTCTATCGCGGTGACCAACCAAACAAGAGCCGCCGCATCCGGGGGGATCGGCGCGATCATGGGTTCGAAAAACCTGAAAGCTGTTGCGGTAAGGGGCACGGGGGAACCCCCGATCGCCGATCCGAAGCGATTTACCGCTATTGTAAAAAAGGTGAATGCTAAAATCGCAAGGTGTCAGTTGGCCGGGGCGCTGCGCGAACACGGGATTTTTTTGGCTTTAATAGTACCCGTTAATACTCTGTGCGGATATCCCTTTAGAAACACACAGGATGATCATTACGAAAATATAGAAACCTCCCGAATAGGACCGTCTCAGTGGAAAAAAACCGGAGAACGCCGAAATACTTGTTATGGATGTCCCATTCAGGGTGCACGAGATGTAATGGAAGCTGAGGAGGGTCCCTATAAAGGACTGAAGATCGGCATCCCGGAAAACAACACCTTCTATGCCTTTGCCACGAGACTGGATATGAGGAGCCCTTCTAATGTATTAAAGGCCTTCGAGTTGATCAGCAGATATGGATTGGATAATGATCAGGTGGCGGTAGCCATCTCATGGGCCTTTGAGTGTTACGAAAAGGGTATTCTGACCAAAGCGGATACAGACGGATTGGATCTTACGTGGGGAAATGATGACGCAGTAATCGCCCTTATCCGAAAAATAGCCGTTCGAGATGGATTTGGAAAGCTTCTGGGCGAAGGATCAAGGAAAGCCTCGGAGGTCATCGGAAAAGGCTCGGATTATTATTGCACCGCCTTGAAAGGACAGGATAATCTCGATGCCCTTCGAGCGTTGAAAGGATGGGGGCTGGGGAATGTTGTTTCTCTGAGGGGCGGCAGGCATCTCGACGGCGCTCCCTGCACCGAGTTTTTCCCGGATATCCCTTCCGAAGTAGGAGAGAAGTTGTTCGGCGTTTCCACCGCTTACACCCCGACGACATACGAGGGAAAGGGAAAACTGGTTTCCTGGTTCAGCCATTTCAAAGCAGCCATCGATTCAATCGGAGCTTGCTATTTTACCAGTTGGTGGTTCTCCCCGGAATTGTGCGGGCCGGAAGAGTACGCTGAAGCGCTTTCGGCGGCCAGCGGCCGAGAGATTTCAGGAGAGAAGTTTATGGAGATGGGACGGCGAATTCACAACGTCGAAAAAGCATTCAATACCCTCCATGCCGATTTCGCCCGGAAAGATGATTATCCGCCGCTCATTTACATGAAAGAACCGGTGAAGACCGGCCAATTCAAAGGTGAACTCATCACCCGCGAAGGCCATGATAAAATGCTGGACGACTATTATGAGGCCAACGGCTGGGATACGAAAACAAGCCGGCAGTATGAGGAGACGCTTATGGATTTGGGCCTGGATGAGGTAGCAAAAAGATTGCGCGAGAACGCTTGCCTTCCGTAGCCCGGAAGACGTCTCCCTTCGCCTTTTCTTACTTCTACTCTCTGGTAACCCGTTCGAGTTTTAGCGTGAGAAGATTATACCGGTCAGGGCATTCGAGTTCTATGGAATCTCCCTCCCACCAGGGAAATTTTCCGCCGAACTGAAAGGCGGAAAGATGAGGGAAGATGTCGTGGTAAAGCCACCCGCAGAGCCCCCCGGTATCATAGCAGCTTATTTCAAAACTATCTCCCACCTGGTGACCAGCGTTACACCTGCCCTTCAATCCCGTGACAGTCGCGACTATTTTATACCCCACTCCCGGAGCACCGGCCATCTGTTCCTCCTTCCGCTCGTATCGTAACCTGTATTCATTCCCTGCCATCCGGCAGGAACAGCCACTTTTTGCCGCGCCGAAACCACACGCCGACAAGAGGACCAGCGGACAAAACACCTTACTCCGCTAGCATATACCCGCCACCGTGCCCCACCCCGAAGCTTCTCTCACCGTTCCGCCTTCCATGACCACTTTGCCTCTCACCATGGTCACTACCGGCCACCCCCTGAGTTCCCACCCTTCATAGGGCGTATAGTCACAGGCGGAGGGATAAAGATCAACGGAGACCTTTTGGCTCTT
>JAFGRE010000093.1 GCA_016935335.1 Deltaproteobacteria bacterium | reverse complement strand
GTCCCCCCTGCTGAATGACGGAGCATGGCCCTCCACGGTCCGATTGCTGGAAATTTCTTGACAGCTGCCGGTGTAACCGGCTATATTTATGACCGGTTTAACCTTTAACCGGAAAGAACTATGACCGGAAGAGAACCTATGATAGAGACGATCAAATCCATTCTCCTGGACTTTCAGGAAACCCGGCTGGAAACCGGCGTGCCCCGGCGTTTGCGGCTCGAGACGGTTCGCGGTAAGGCGGCCGTGTGCATCGGGGTGCGGCGAAGCGGTAAGTCTACTTACCTGTTCCAACTCATCCAGCGATTGTTGGACAACGGGGTCCCGCGGCAAAACATCCTGTACCTGAATTTCTTCGACGACCGTCTCCATAATCTGCGAGAGGACAACCTCGGCTTGATCACCGAGGCCTATTACTCCATCTACCCGGAGAAGAAGGGTACCGAAACGATCTACTGTTTTTTCGACGAGATTCAGGCCGCCCCCGGTTGGGAACCTTTCGTCGACCGCTTGATGCGCACGGAAAAATGCGAGGTGTATCTGACCGGTTCGTCGGCCAGGATGCTGTCGAAGGAGATCGCCACGCAAATGCGCGGGCGGGCACTCTCATGGGAGATATTTCCGTTCTCATTCAAGGAATTTCTGGACTACAAAGGAATCGGGAGCGATGGCGCACTGTCGACGAAAAAGCGGCTCCTCGTTCAAAAGGCCTTTGAGGAATACTGGGAGACCGGCGGCTTCCCGGAGGTTGCGGGCTTAAGTCGCCAATTGAGAATCAAGATCCACCAGGAGTACTTTCACACCATCCTGTTCCGGGACCTGGTCGAACGCCATGATGTTTCACACCCAAAAGCAGTGACCGATCTCGCCCACCGCCTGGTGGACAATACGGCCTCGCTTTATTCCATCAACAGTCTCACGGGGTATCTCAAGTCACTGGGCCATAAGGTTCCCAAATCCGCGGTGTCTGATTATCTGGTGTGGTTCGAGGACGCCTACTTCCTGTTTACCATGCGGATATTCGACGCCTCGCTGGCGCGCAGAGACACCAACCCGAAGCGCGTCTATTGCATCGATCACGCGATGGTCAATTCGGTGTCGTCGGGAATCCTGATAAACTCCGGCCATCTCCTTGAGAACCTTGTTTTCACGGCACTTCGACGCCTTCACCCCGAGATCTACTATTACAAGACCAAGAGCGGGCGGGAGGTCGATTTCATCGTTCCGATGCGCGGCCGGCCGCGACTTTTGGTCCAGGTGTGCGAGTCATTGGCGGAGCCGCAAACGCGGAAACGGGAGACAGTGGCTTTAAGTGAGGCGATGGCCGAACTGGGTCTGAAAACCGGAACCATTGTGACCCGGAACGAGGACGAGCGGATCGAAGCCGCTGGCGGGACAATCGAAGTGGTACCGGCATGGCGGTTTTTACTCGAACTGCCGGAGTCGACCGAGTAACCATGTGAGCATTTTGTAAAAAATTACCCTTCACCACGAAGAGGTAAAAGAAAGAACAAGAAGAAAAATCAGATAAACATTTCGTAGGGGCGGCCGGCCAGTCGCCCTTGCTTTTTATGACAGCACGCATGGTCCTCCTGCAATTGCGGATGTCATCCTTCAACGCGGGAGCCGTCATCCTGTGACTTGATCACAGGATCCATTAAATTCTGTGCTGTAGGGGTGTAGGCAATACACCCCGTTGCTACATCGCGGAAAAATGGGTTGAATATCGATACGGATATCGTATACTGAGTATCGTTATCGCATCTCCGAGAAAACAGAGTTGAGGTGTTACAATGATCACTGATAAAGACAAACAAATAATTACGACAATTTCAAAAAAGTACCGTGCCAAACGCGTGTTGCTTTTCGGGTCCAGTCTGGATACCCAAAAGGAGAGTCGAGATATTGATATTGCCATTGAAGGTATACAGCCCAAAGATTTCTTCAGCTACTATGGCGATCTCATATGTGCCCTGTCTAAGCCGGTAGACGTAGTAGACCTTTCAGTGCAATCAAAATTTTCACAATTAATACTTCAAGAAGGAACGTTACTCTATGGCTGATTATAGACTGAGAATAGACTCGCTGGAGCCCCAAAGGGGCAGGGAGATTTAATACAAAAATAGGTATCACTTCGTAGGGGCGACCGGCCGGTCGCCCTTGCTTTTGGTTGGAGTTCTGTGCTGTAGGGGCGTATGGCCATACGCCCCTTTTTTGGGTAATACAGATAAATCATATGGAGGGACGCGCTTAAATAAGTAAATTGGCAATGCTGAAGGGAAGTAAGAGTTGTCCGATGGACGGGCATTTTCTCCTGATCATGTCCATTTCCGATCTTTCGTGCATCCCTCTCTCTTGTCAGCGGATTTAACCTATGGGACTGGACTAAACTTCATTACCTTTGAGCAACCTGGTAGATTACCGGACGATACTGGGGAGGAGGTATGGGCTTCCTGTTCTTCCTTGCCGCCTTAAGCCAGGCTTCCTTGGCTATGATCACTTCCTGCAAAGCCTCTTCGGGGGTTGTGCCGAAGGCTGAACAATGCTTTAAATCAGGCACATCAGCAATATAGCCTTCATCTTCTTCACTATAAAAAATATTTATGTGATAGTCCTTCACAAGGAATCCTCCATGGTAAGATTGTACTGTTCAATGAGTTGGTGAGAGATTGAGCAGAGCATACGGCGCCGAGGTATCAATAAATACCGTCATTTTCGGAAGGCCTCCGCCAGATATTTGTCATGTTTCCGGGAGATGTCACGCTTCCCTGAACTGAATCTTCCCACGGCATTAAGCGCTCTTGCCCGCCTGTCCTCTGCGGCAACTGTCACTCCTGTGCCTGAACGGATGAGATTATCCAGGGCTTCACGGATGATTTTGGCAGTGGATACGCGTCGTGCACGCGCGATCCGCTTGACCTCTTCTGCCTGCTTCTCCGTGAGCCGCATCTGTGTTCTGACCATAGTACCTCCACTGGTTACACCTGTTACATCATGATGTAAAATGTTAGCAAAGACCTGAAATCATTGCAAGCTGCCTGTTGCCTGATATTTAGATAAGATTTCTCAGTCGCTGAAGCTTCTTCGAAATGACAAGGGGGATATAATTCTTCGAAAGACAATGGAGGGAATCTGTTTCGCGGCTTAAGCCGCTCCTACAGGGTAGGATGAAAAACCTTTAGACCGGTCATTCTGAGACTTGATCGCAGGATCCATTAAGTCGCCCCTTTGTTATGTTGGCTCAAGATAACCTTTGCCTGTTCCCCCAAGAGGCTTGATCTAGCCAGCAATGCTGCTTGGACCCACCCTTGAGAAAAAGTTTCCCGCAGGAAAATATCGGTAATTGCTTACCAATTTTTATAAATGGCACCAATTGGTTTTTTGGCCCACTGTTTGCTTAAATATTTTCTTAAAACACTTCTACGATAAAGAGGGGGGTACAGCGGCTATCTT
>JAFGRE010000092.1 GCA_016935335.1 Deltaproteobacteria bacterium | reverse complement strand
GGCCCCGAGCCTTGAGCAGCGGCATATGCCGGAGGATTGTCTTTTTCTCCACCCGCAGCCGGGCCGCCACGTCATCGACCGTGAGCAACCGTTCCGGCCGGTCGGGAATAACGGGCCGGTTTTCCGGCCTGATTCGCAATGAACTTACTCTTGACATAGCCCCTGGCTCCTGGTAAGATGCCCTTACATTTCTGAGCAGGATGCTCCCCTAAAATTCGTGGCGTACCCCAGTAGCTAAACAGCCACAGATTGCGCAGGTTGATTTTGGACGCCCTTCAGGTCATCCGGGACGGAGTTATGTCGCCTGGCGTTTTCCTGGGCGTGATCCTGGGGCAATTGGTGGTGCTCCAGTGCGTCGAGGCCAAGACTCAAGGCATAATTTGTCATTGCCTTCTTGTTGGATATGCCCGGCGGAAATATGTCTTTCCGCAAGCGTTGAAGGTTTCGATCTTCGATTTGTATTTGTTCCATTTTTTGCCTAACTCCGGTTTGTATATTTCATGTACCCTAAAATATACATCATGTACCTTATTTGGGCAACTGAATTTCTACATTATGACACGTAAATTTATCTTTTTTGCTACAACCTTAGCCATAACAATGACTTATATGACAAAAAAAACTCGCGAAATAATGAGAGTGGCGGTCACCCCTGAGGCAAAAGCGGCATTCGATTCAATTGCTGACGAGCGGGGAATGAAGTTAATGCCTATGCTCAGCAAGGTGATCGAATGGTTCGTGGCCCAAGACAAGACCCTTCAAGGAGTCATTCTTGGATCCATCGACGACAAGGATGCTCCGTCAGTCCTAGGCCTGATCCACAAGCGTCTGGCCCAGGAGCTTACTGACAAGTTTCTCGATATCGATTCCACCATTGCTGAAGCGAAAGAACTCGACCGTAAACGCAGGAAAAAACGCTAGGGTCCATGGTCCCGAGGACCCGGCATAGATAGCACCACTTGATCGGATCGACACCCGGCGTAAGCTCTTGCCAGACAACGGTTTCTTTGATATTTCGGATGGCGTGACGGGTCAGATAGCTGTCGTTTTGTTCCGCTCTAGACATGGTGATTCTCCCTTCGCGCGTAGTGCATCCATGCGGGAAAAGCGGGCTTAGGTTTGACATGCCCACAACGGGCCGAGGTCGGTTCAACCCTGACGGGAGAAACATACCGAACAAACGCCAAACACGCAAGCAAAAAATCAAAAATTTTGTTATTTCGTTAACTGCTTATTCCGGATTTGTTTACGAAAAGTGAGTCGAGCCATGAATCATTTTCAGATTGTCTTTTTCCTTCCGTATCACGACGTGATGTAGATCACATCAGATTTAGTACAACCTATGATGTTTTTGTTCATTTTCTCTTGAGCTTGCAGGGGATTGGTAATGCGACGAAAAACTTATTCTATACGCAAGGGATTCGAATTCCAGGATCTTTTTTGTGCGGCAACTTTACTCCAGCTTGTTCAAGACAAAGAATATAGTACTCAATTCGAAATTGAATGTGACAATGTCGATTATATTGATGATATGGTTTTGTATCGTCAATCAGGTTTTATTGGGCACCAAGTGAAATATCACACAACGCTGGGAACGTACGAATCTTTCGACTCTCTTATGAAAACAAGTGACGGTAAGAGATCACTACTTCAGAAGCTTCATGAGGGATGGAAAACCTTATCTGGAAATGGTGAAACATCCTGCCAGATTGTATTTGTGTCGTCCAGCCCAGCAGAGCCGGGACGAGGGAATCTGGGTGATGCAATCGAATCAGAAAACCGAAGGATAGGCGATCGTTTTTTCAGCGATGGTCAGTTTAAAAAGCAACTGAAGAACTTATTGGAACATCTCGTTGTTTCTCAGGAGGATCTTCGTAAGTTTCTCTGTTCTATCACTTGGAAAATGGGAATATTATCTATTGATGGTCTCAAAACCATGCTTTCGACCCTTATGAAAAATATCGGGTTTCCCTTCGGCCCTGATGCATTGTCGTGTATAATACAGGCTGTGGGATCGTTAGCAACCGAACATAGTGGCCGAAAAAGTATTAATGAGTTTGTTTGCGTACTTAGTAAATATCCTATACTACGTGAAGTCTGTGAGCGGCTATTTCCCGACATAGTTATCTCCAAAACGAAGCGTGCGTGTCATGTAAGAGTGGCAGTAATTAGTCTAGACTGCTTACCTGCTTTTCAGTCTCACGATTTTACATGCCTTGAAGAGCCATTACCGCTCCGCGATTACCGAAATGGAACTACGGGACCAACTATGCTTGGTGTTCTCGATGAGGAACACGCTACCTGGAAAAATGATTATATGACTTGGCATCAGGAGCGAGTTCTGGGTGTCCTAACTTTCCTTGAATCGCGTGATGTTGATATTATCGTGTTCCCAAGGTTTGCCCTTCCGCTTGATGTGTCTAGCGCTGTCCTGGATTGGTGCCGAATGCATAAGTGCAATTGCGCTCTTGGCGGGCATTCTATGCATCACACTGGCCCTGATGCATATCGATCCTCTCTTGCCGTCACATTAGAAGATGATTACGCATTATACGTTGGAGATGGCAATCTTGTTTTGCATGTATTACTTCGATACGACCGTAATAGCCGCTATGTTGCTTCAGTTATGCGGTCACCGTACGCGAAACAGGAGAAGTCCGTAAGGAACGACGGCCCAACGGTTCTTCCCTGCCGAGACGGCTGGCTCAACGTCATCCTCATAGACTCCCCCGATATGCTGAAGCAAATAGAAACAAGCAAATGTTCGCTTCCGGAACTTATAATATGCTCCTGTGGTGAGCACGGGGATTCTCTATATGATAGTATTCATGACGCCAAACAATTTACAAATATTCCAGTCGTATTTGCCTCTGCTAGCACACTCTTAAAGCCACTTATATTTATTGCTGGGCAAGATGATTCAATACTAAGAAGCAACAGATGGGAGGGTGTGGTTATTGCAGATCTACAGTATACACGCGGAGATATGACAACTTTAGCAAAAGTAGATTCTATATATCGCTTTTCCATCATTTATACAAATGCACCCCTCACAGATAATAGGAATACGGATGTAAATACGGCAGGTGGCTTTACTGCGGCTGTTTCTGAAGCAAAAACAGCACCTGATAGATGTCTTATTTTAAGAACAGATGATCCTGGAAGTTTCTTTATTCGAAGATCAAATGCTGCAGAAAAAAATATTCGGGACATACTGCGTGATTCTTCTCCGGAGACTATTAGGCAACTGTCTGATAGCCTAAAGAGCATCAACGAAGCCCGCCGAGAGTATGAGAGCGCAGTTACCACTGGGCCTGAAAAACAATTGCCTCACGTTCCGATTTTACGAACATCCCCTAGCATTAACTTTGTTGATCGCACTAATCTGATTAAGCGGATTTTGCTTTTCGTCGAAGGCGACGTTCGCCACCAAGTCCTCGTAGTATGTGGTCCGGCTGGGATAGGGAAGCGAGAGCTCATAAACGAATCGCAACGACAAGATCATCAACGAAACAATTGGCTTCGATTTCGTTGCGTGAAAGACACAACCTTTTGGGAAGTTCTAAGCCAATTGTATGATCGCCTGGGAATTGATGCTGCCGGCACATTGCAACCTGGGCTTGATACTTATGAGCGGCTATGGCAGCATCTGGCAACAAAGCGATGTCGAACGCTTGTACTCGAAGATGCCCAAAACCTTCCGATATTCGAGTCAGATACTGCACATACCGAACTGATGGCCTGTCTCAGTGTTTTATGCAAAAAACAATTCGAACATGCTCCAAGAGTCATAATGCTATCCGAATTGCGGGGTGATTATGTTTTTTCGCACAGCCACCTCTTAGATGTATTGCGTCTCGATGGACTAACTGAGCCGGATACAGTGCATCTTCTCCGAGAGCTAACTAGCTTCGCGGCCTCACAGTATCCGCCTCCGACAACGAGCGAATTAACAAAAATCGCTGGACGTATTCATGGACATCCTGTTCTTGCGCAGATAGTTGCTTCCTTGCTTGAGCAACGCCCAACAGCTGAAGTAATCGACTCGCTTCATGAAAGGAAAGAAATCCGGCAGTATGTAATCAATCGCCTACTCGGCAAGACCTCAGTGTCACCTGCGGAATTGCGATTTTTAGCCTTAGCATCGATTTATCGGCAACCAGTGCATATTTCTGCATTTCGTGAAGAAAGCGGTGCAGAGGCACGCGAGATTGCCGCAGATCTTGCAAATCGGTTCCTCCTTAATATAAGCAATGGCATTGTGGCTGTTCATCCCTTACTAGCAGATCATTTTCTTTCTCAACGCACCTCCGAAGCAGATCGCATCAAGTATCATAGAATAGCCTTCAAGTTCTACGAGCAACAGTATCGATATCGCCGACTAACTCAAGACGAGATGATTGAGCGGGTTTATCATGGCATAAGAGGTAGTATAGCTATTCCTTTGAAAGATATCCAGGGAGCGGTAGGCCCCGTACGTACGGCCATGTTCGATGCCATGCGAAACAGAAACTGGGATGAAGTGATAAGAACTGCAGACATGATCTTAGGAATTTTTCCCGATGATCCAACTATTAGAGTTGCAAAGGCTACATGTCTAGATGCCATTGGACGACATAAAGAGGCTGATCAATTTTTCGATTCTATTACTAATTTAGATGGACGGTATGGGTGGGTAGGAGTCGAATTTGCCCGAAGTAGAATTAGACGAAAAGACTTCGATGGAGCCGAACGAATACTGTATGAGTTGGAACACAAGTTTGGTAATGATATTCGTGTTCAAGTGGCACGAGCACAATTTCTTGACGCACAAGGGCTACATGATAAAGCAATGTCCCTGTGTGAACATTTGTTGCGGAATTCAGCATGCCATGAGTGGGATGCTTTCTATGCAGGACTCATACTTCGACACGCTAATGCACTTGAAAGTCTCATCCAATATGTAGAAGAACGATGCGATGGTTATCCAAGCAATAATAATCTGACACGACTCTTTGCTTATGCCTGTGTTGTCACGAAATACGCACCCGACCATGGGCTTGAGATGCTTTCACGCTTGTATCATGATGATCCTCATAATGGATATACTGTAGCCGACTATGCATATTCTCTTTCCAGAGTTGGGCGTCAGGCCGATGCAAAGCTAGTGTTCGAAAAAGGTATGTCCGAACGTCGAATGTCAAGCCGATTCAAAGCTGCTATTCTCACTGAGTACGCTGACTTCCTCAATTCTTGCCAGGAGTACTCAGCATCGCATGAAATATACCGTGAGTTGATCAAAATTAGAAGATATGATGTGCATGTCAGAAGGCGATTTGCTAGGAGTCTGCTTGATGCAGCTGGGGAAGCTCATCGCTCGCAAAACAGCCAGAGGGAGGATGCATGTGTGCAAGAAGCGATAGTGACTCTTCAAGGCCTATTGGTGATAGCTCCCCAAGACAAATGGGCTGCTGACTTGATCCACAGGGCTGAGCATAGGATATATGGGTAATAACATAATGAGAATATAGTGTGATATGACCCGGAAAATCTCATTATCTTTGGACCAGAAATCGTGGGCGGGTCATGAAGCGTTAATTTCGCATAATCACTGGACCAGGAATTGGGTGCAGGTAAAAGGCAATGGTTCTTTCATAACAGCTGGACCAAAAACTGGGGCAAGCCAATGTGGCATGGAATTTCTTTTGTATCGTACATAATCTCGGCCGATATGATCCGAGCCGGTTGGCGACTCGCTGCTGAGCCGGTAAAGGGCAGTAAATAGGTAGTGCACAGTTTGGGAACGCCGATCACAAGCTCTGATAGATGTATATATTGTGGAACAACAAGCAACTTGTGTCACCAGGCTCATGCTGTTCCGCGGTCGCTTGGTACTTTTGAAAACCAACCAGCACTCAACAATCGTGTATGTCGCCAATGTGATTCTGAAATTGGTAAATGTGAAGAACAGCTTGTCAAATGTGGCCCAGAAGCTATTCTCAGAATTGCTATTGGAATCACGGGGCGCTCTGGATCCGAATCTACCTCGCCTTTCACTAGGGGCCATGCTGGCCAAGAAGCTCTGAAATTGAAAGCCAGATACCCCGGCACAAATTATGATGTATTGGTAGAACCCATTCCTGGTACTCACGATGTCAAACCTTTGCCACAAGTTGTCATTGTTACACCTGATGGCCACTGTGAACATGTTTTAGTGCCGGATATTGATATTTCCACTGAAGAATTGGACCGTCGTATAAAGGCCACCGGAATAAAAGGTCAACTGACTCTCTGGCCAATCGCGGCTAAAGAAGAAGAACAAACCGCTATCCTCAATTTATTAAGAAGTTCCAATCTGTGTTCCGGTGAGTTCACCGATGAGAATATAGCTCCAACGATCGAGACAGTTGAGGTACAGGGTACAATTAAGGTAGATCCGAAGTACTTTAGAGCTGTGGCTAAAATTGCATTTCATTATTTTCTTGCCAATTACGTTGGGTTTTGCGGCAGTGAAACATGCTTTGAAGCTCTCCGCCAGTTTATTAGGTATGGTCAAGGTAATAAGGATAGTTTTGTCAAGCAAAAGCGCGGTAATTTGGTTGCAGAATTAAACCAAGGATATCGTCCCAAGTACTACGGGCATTTTATAATTGGTGTAATCGAAGAACGCTTTATCCTAGTTTACGTACAACTCTTTATAGGTAAAGATATCAACCCACAATATTATGAGGTTATCTTAGGCAATAATCCTCGGCAGATCGTTGTCCCAGATGAGCAATTCGGGCACTTCTACTCCTACTATGAACCTGAAGCTCGAACAAAATATTCTGGCACAATTCAAGAACTGTTTGCTTCTAACTACATAAAGGTTATTCATGGACTAACTTTACCATATCACCACCGACGATAACGAGACACTGACTGTTGGCAGTACGGTTGTTCCATGATCATAAATACCTAAACGGGCTACAGGTTTAGTAATCGGAGGTTCCCCCTGTCTTCCTTGAATCTTGAGAACTGGCGTACGGGGTTACATATGTATGGCGTCCATTTGGTCTCCTTGAGTCGTTCGGCTCGGATGATACGCTATCCTGAGCCTCCACGAATATCTACGTATGGGCCAAATCCATGACCTTGGCCAGCAGCGACAGATCGGCTTGGCGCGGAGTTGCCCCCTTCGCGGGGGCGTGGATTGAAACGGCAGCCGGCTCCGGGCCTGCTGGATTCAAGGCCGGTTGTCACTTGACAGGGACGGGGATTCGTGGCATAATTTGGGCAGGTAGGGTGACGCCTGCCTGACCAACATGTCATCTTGGCAAAGGAGGTTTAAGCCAAAAATACGACACCTGTACGACAATCGCCTGATTATTCTTGTATCGCGTGTCCGCTCATGGTTTTTGATTCGCATCGTAACTACCGCTCTACCACATATTAAGACTCGTAAATACTTTTGCGTGCATAGCTTGCAAAATATCCCGGGCTCCATCACACCCGTGAGGTCACAGGTTCGAGTCCTGTATCGCCCAGTGATGTAAACGCCTGCCGCTAACGTGTTTACACACTCTTCATTT
>JAFGRE010000091.1 GCA_016935335.1 Deltaproteobacteria bacterium | reverse complement strand
TTCCACCTTATCGGCGGTGAGGTTGCCGTAGGTAAAGACCTTGCCGTTGTCGATAACATCGACAATCGGTTCGATGAAACACATACCGTTACACCCGGTTTTAACGATCTTGAAGGCTGGTTTGCCGGCTACCAAGCTTTCGAGTTTGGCTAAAGTCTCTTCCGCGCCTGCAGCTATACCGCATGAATTATATCCGATCCGAAGGGTTTTCACTGTGCCTTCTCCTTTTTCTTATATTCTTTGATAACCTTGCGTACCCGATCAGTACTCAACTTGCCGTAGACCTTCTCCCCTACCATGATAACCGGGGCAAGACTGCAACACCCGAGGCAAGCCACCGATTCGAGCGTGAAAAGCCGGTCAGGAGTCGTTTCTCCGTTTTCGATATGGAGTTCTTGAGAAACAGCTTCGGTAATGCCATCTGCATTTTGAACGTGACACGCGGTCCCATGGCAGACTCGTACCAAGTTTTTCCCAATGGGAGTGAGTCGGAACTGAGCGTAAAAGGTAACCACCCCGTAGATTCGAGCGGTTGAGATTCCAACCCTTTTCGCCACTCGTTCCAGCGCTTGTTCTTCAAGGAAGCCTTTTTCCGCCTGAACTTGCTGAAGGATAGTGATAAGCGCTCCCTTCCTGCCTTGAAATCGGTCTAATACCGAGTCAACATAGCTAAGATTCTGATCCATCGTCTGCTCCTTACAAAACGGGTAAAATGAATTATTTCTGCGGGGGTGATGCCCTAGATAAGAAGGTCGGGTTGCGGGTTATTTTGTGACTAAGCCCCTCTCATCTCCGCTGCCTTTAGCGCACCAAAGGTTTCTTATTGTTTTCAGCAGGTGAAATTTCCCTATAGCACCAAAAAATCGAAAGATTTTATATACTAAAAAGCTAATGTACGGTCAAGCAAAAATTGTGTTTTAAAACAGGCAACTTTTGCCGATAGTATAAGATAGCAGGATTAAAGGAATGTTCATGGCGCAGCTGTGGGGAGAATTTATGGTGACAGGCACCGTCTTTGACGCTGCCATGGGGGAATTGCTTGGTGGCGAACCCTCTGAGGAGTATGGCCTCCTGAGATCACTACGGTGTGGAGGATCCGCACCGTAGTCGAAGCCGCCGCAGAGGAATTCTCCCACCGACTATCAGCGCTCTTCCCGGTCTAACCGGTTCAGGATTCTTTGGAATGTGCCAAAGATCACGTCTTCTGTTTCCACTACCGGTTTTCCGATTCTCTGGGACATCATAAGCTCTTGCAGAAGCGCTGCGACGGTAAGGTTTGAAGCAATGATCATTTTGGACTCGTCCGACAATGTAGCCATGGTGCCCTCCATGAAGTGAATTGTATGGACATAAAAAAGAATAAAAGCGGGTTCCCAGCGGAACCCACATTGGGTCGTATCTATACTATGCGCTCTGGAAAGACAAAGTCAATAGTAATTTCAATAGGATGCAAGACTATCTCTATCAGAGGGGATGCGGGGCGGAGAGAGACGCGGCCGACGGCAGAAGCATTGACATCAAAGAAGGAGGAGGAATAGAATCCAAGGAAGAGAGGACCACCACCCTGAAACCAGAGGAATCGGAAATGAAGACAGCGCTTCTTACTATCGCCCTTATACTTGCCCTGATTGATCCACAGCCGGCGTTTTCACAAGACAGACGAATCGGAGAGCGTTTGGAACCGGTTTCAGCAGAGCTGGTAAGCATTGGTGAACAGTTGGCCCGGATAGAGAGCGATTTGCTGTTGGTAATAAGGAACCAGCAAGATAGTTCCATAGACAGCAGAAAAGCAACGCTGACCCTCATAATGGTGGTGGAGAGTGCCTCAATTTTGTCTCGATATGAAGGTTATTTGTTGGCATGCGCGGCGGACGCGCCGCGGTCAAAAAAAGATACCCATTTCCCTGAAAGCAGCGAACGGTTGAAAGCTGCGAAGGAGAAAATGGAGAGTCTGCTGGGGATACTGGACTCCAATCAAACTCATGTTGAGTATCAGCCCTCCGTGATGCTCATCGAGGGTGCCCGAGGGGCCATGAAATCCTCGATAGACTTATTGGAAAAAAGCATGGAAGTGCTGGGATAGTCATGCAGGTCTTCCGGAGGGGGGGGCTGGGCCGTCCTCGGGGCAGGTACTGGGAAGCCAAACCTGATCTCGGGTCGGGCTGGCGGTACTGATACCAATATGGAGGTAAGGACAATGGGAATACGTTTTATCAGACCACGACTCATAGCCCGAAGCGGAGAGGATGCCATGTACCATGTCGGGTATACCGACACCGGCGAACTGGAGGTATATTTGGTAATTGATGGGCGAAGGACCGAGGTAACCACCATATCGTCTCTGAGCGATTACCTGAACGGTTGGGATTTGGTGCTTGATGGTGAGGATAGAGACTATGTGCCAAGACGGAGCCGGCGATAACGGGGCTGCAGCAGGAAAAAAGAGAGAATAAAGTCACCGCATTCCTGGAAGAGAATGGTTGAAACGCGGTTTCAAGACTTTATGTGAAGAGTTAATTAGTTGGTATAACCAATTGATATAAAAGATTAATACAAGTACGGTTCATAATTATACAATCTATGCAAAACCTCCCCCGAAACAAGAAAGAATCTGGGTGCCAAGCTGGTTCGCGAGGCAATGCGCCGTGTTTTGCACCGGTTGTTGAAGGTCTTGTCGAAGACTCACGAGAAGAATTTGACTCCGAGGACGACCGGGGCCTGCGGCCTCTCCTGGTATTTTTTGGCGGAACGCATCGTGAAACGCGGCGGAAAGAGTCGGCGATGACAGGAATATTTCTGTGGGGGCGACAATCAGTCGAAATTCCGTTGCTATTCGGCCATGGCGAATGTCAAAGAAATCTGGTAATAGTACCTAATAGACAGTGTGCAGGCATATCGTCAGCATGGATGAAGAGCAGGATTGGCGGACAGGCCGCAAACCAACGGAACGGAGCAAAGTGCATGGATGAGAAAAAAAAGAGAGGGGAAGAGACCGGGAGAACGCAAGGGGAAGCCGGCGATAAGCCGAAAGTTAAAGGGGTGAGCAGCACTCCGACGAGAAAGGAATGGAGTAATGATCTGACAAAATGGGAAAAAAGGGGAAAGGCGATGGCCAAGCCGCTGAAGGGGAGGAAATTCGCCTGGGAACTTTTCTATTTTACGATTGTGTTCTCGGTACTTGGAGCCTTTATCGGTTTTTGCTTTATCACGGTGCTGCATGCGGCATTTAACCTAAAAGTTTATTTCGGCTTGGTTTACACGTTTATTTTCTTTTGCGCGATCGTGACAATTGCCACAAGGTCGAAGGATCGTTTTCGCAAACTCTGGTTATGGTCTTCGGTAAATGCATACGTTATTTTAATGTTGATCTTTGGAAGGCTGATTTGAAGGGTTCCCAAGCATCGACCTGCGTATCGGCGACGGGATCGCGAGGGGGTGGGGTTGAGACAGTAAGGGGTTAAAAGATAATATATCGGTTTAAGTAGAGTCTCCAAGATATTGAATTGCTTAATATAAAAAGATAGCTATGGTAATGAATTCGCCACGTCGGCATTCAAAGGAGCAAGGAGTTTACCATACGTCACGGGGTGCCTTTCTCTCGGATTTGCGCCGCCGGCTAATCCGGCGCGTCCCGTGATGGGTAGAAAATGCCGCGAAAGTCCCTGA
>JAFGRE010000090.1 GCA_016935335.1 Deltaproteobacteria bacterium | reverse complement strand
GCTCATTACGAAGCCATCCTTTTCGGCGGCGATACCCGTCGCAAAGGGTATTCCCTAGCGCGGTGTTTCCCCGCCCTCGTGGGGCGGTGCATCTCGCTCATGCCTTCTCTGGAAGATGACCGGCGCCTGATGGATCTCACCACCACGCTTGATCGTGACCAAGGTTCTCTCCTGTATCATCGTCTCGACCGGCTGTCACTGACCCTGCAACCGCACTGGGGCGTCATCCGCATCGGAAGACAGGCGGTAACCTGGGGGAACGGCCTGATTTTTAACCCTATGGACCTGTTCAATCCCTTTTCCCCCACCGATATTGAGCGGGACTACAAAATCGGCGATGACCTGGTCTCGGTCCAGGTTCCGCTCAGAAGAAAGGGCGATCTGCAGCTTCTCTATGTGCCGAGACGGAGCGTGGAAACGCACCGGGTGCAATGGGATCACTCCTCCCTGGCGGCGAAGCTTCACTTCTCCCGGGGGATGACCGAGTTTGATGTCATGGCAAGCAAACATTACGAAGACGCGGTCGTGGGAATAGAGGGCGCCGGCTATTTCAAGCAGGCGGCATGGCGCCTGGACGCGATCCTTACCATTATGGATAGACACAGCGACAGTGAGGGCTATATCGTCCTGGTGGCGAACATAGACTATTCCTGGATGTGGAAGGAAAAGAACTGGTACGGATTTTTAGAAGTTTATTTCAATGGGTTAAGCCATGACCGTTACACCGACGGCCTCACCAATCCCGACATTTTCGAACGGTTGGCGCGGGGGGAACTCTTTACCCTGGGCCGCATTTATCTCAGCGCTCATGTCATGTCGGAACTGCATCCCCTCTTTAGCGCCTACCTCACGGTAATCTCCAACCTGGCCGACCCCTCGGCAGTGTTGCAGCCCCACGCCATCTGGGACATTATTGAAAACGTGCAGGTTACCGTTGGGGGAAATATTTCCCTCGGCGAACAGGGTACGGAGTTCGGTGGCTTCACAATCCCGGGAAGCCGGCTTCTTCTCAAACCGACCGATAGCGCGTTTGTATGGGTGAGCTATTATTTTTGATCTTTGCTCTCTTAGGGGAAACGATCGTTTTTCTCCTCTCCTGGTTTGACAGCGCGACTTCGTTGTGGTACATGACCTGTTTCTCAACGGCTTGCAGACCCGTGCTCATTCCACGAGCAGTTCCAATGGTACCGGCATGATAACGACAGAAAAAAGACCGATTAGGAATCGACGGAGGATGGAAAACCATGAAGGAATTACGAGTAGAAATGGAAGAACACGAATTTCTGTACTCCTTAATGGCGGGAGTCCGGGTGTGGACGACGAGTGATGGCCGACTGACAGTCGACCAAGCCGATGGAAAGATAGAAAAGATGATTTTTGTTATTCCGCCGGATACGACCTATCTCCAGCAGTTTCTTCGCGAGAACTACCCCCAGCATCCACCGATAAAGACCAAACAGCATTTGAAGGCGCAAAATCGGGCGCTTTACAATGAGTTTCGCAACTGGAGGGAGCAGGCGGTCTTTCAGGAACTGATGAAGGAGGTGGAACACAGAGGCTGCACGCTGGCGTTTATGGAGTAGCGCTGGGGGGATGGCACGGTTTTCCTCTCGATCAGCCCGATTGCTTACGGACTTCGGATCAGTATATCTCCTTTCTTACCATCGAAAAATCCCGGGAATTTGCGTACCGGGAACATTTCCAATAAGTTGAAATTACGCTCATTTTTAGCATCTTTGGTGCCTTTTTAAGGAACGGCCTTGATCTTTTTTTCCTTCTTTGAGGAAGGAGAATAGGATTTCAGCTGTCCGGAGTGGAGCCTCACCCGTGGTCCGGTTGCCGGAGGGTGTGTTACCAACCTACCGGCAACCGGAGCGTAGAGTATTATGACTCAAAAACAAGGGTGACGGTCGCTGAGACTTCGCGCCCATCGGCGCTTGCGGGGAACGGCCACTGTTTCACCTTTTTCTCGATGCAGAGGGCATCGGCGGTTTTGATTTTCGCTCCGTTGGTAAGGGATACTTTGTTTACCTTCCCGTCACCATTGATGACGAGGGTAACCGTAACTTTCTCTTTTGCGGCCAGTCCAGTCACACACTCTTTCAGTTCATCAAGAAAGCTTTCGACAACCTTGCTGATTTCCTGTTTAGTCAGTCCGTTGGAAACGGCGATATTTTCCACAAGGATCGTCAGCGTCTCCTTTCTCTTATCATGATCGGCCAGTTGCCCCTTGAGTACGGTCGGTTCTTCTTTGGCGAGGGTTTCTCCTGCCGCGTTGAAGGGAAGGGCCGCACACCGTTGCGTCACACCCCCGACAGCATAGTCTGAAACACCCTGAGGGAGCGGAAGCGGTTGTTTTACGGTGGACGGCTTTCCGTCCTGGTTTCGTATTTCACTGTCAATGGCAACAAACGATGTGTAGGCAGTGAGAAGGTTGTACGCAAGGCCCAGTTCCGTGACCTCTTTGACGCGCTTGTCGTCTTCACGGAGCTTGTTGTAATCGGAGAGCAGCGTAATTCTGTGCCGCGCCCAGAGGTATCGCAATGCCGCGTTGTGCCGTGATGGTTTGACGCTCTTCAGTTTGATAACGTCTGCATATGGGCCGTCTCCGGTGACGCCGCGCAAAGCTATTGTGCCGCGCGGGCGGCCGCGCCACTTTCCGAAGAGGATGACCGGACGCTCCGCAAAAACATCGGGGAGGGACGGAGGCTCGACATCGTAGGCATCGAAACCCTGAAAGTCTGCCTTCACGTTCGTTAACACCGGTGATTGAATCATGGTGCGGAAGCGGTCGGCAACAGCCGGTGCCTCCTGGGGATTGGTGATAACGAACGGTTCTCCCATGCCCACATGAGCCATTCCTTCAATGAGGTGGCGGTTCACGCTCGACCCGATGCCGAAGGCAAACATATTGGCGTCGTCAAGGCTTGTGCGGATCAAATCGAAAGCCTCCTCTTCCACGGTAACGTATCCGTCAGTGGCGATAACCACGGTGCGCGAAACGTCGTCGGCCTTTTTTAGATTTAGCGCGCGGTTGAGAGCAGGAAGGAGCTCGGTCCCGCCGCCGCCTCGCTGGCGGTCGATGAGGTCTATGGCCTTTCGTATGTTACCAGGAGTTGCGGACAGGGATTCCTCCGCCATGAGGGATGATCCGCCCGCGAAGAGAAGGACGTTAAAGCGATCCGAAGCACGCAGATTGCCGATAAGGTCTTTCAGGAGCTTCTTGGATATATCAAGAGGAAATCCATGCATGGAGCCTGAGACATCGACGATGAAGATGTATTCCCGACCCGGTATATCTTCGGAACGCACCCTTTTGGGCGGCTGCATCATGAGAAGGAAGAAGTTCTCCTTCTCTCCTTCATAGAGAAGAAGCCCTGATTGGATCTTGTCTCCGGCGAGTCGGTAACGAAGAATGTAGTCGCGGTTGCCGCCATTCGTTTCAGCTCGGTCGAGGGCGACAACGGCAACGGAAGGACCTTGGTATGTTGCCGTCACTTGGTGGGAGGTGCAGATGAGGTCTTTGATCGGGAGGCCGGTTGAGAGGGTAACGTCGATATCAAAAGTGAAGGTGGGCGGTTCGCCCTGGTGCAGATAGGGATTTTTAACCCACTGCTCCGAAGCAGGAGCGGTATCGTTTGTCTGGTTGGAATACCGGGGGCCAACCACGGTGGGATAGACGAATTCATAGATGCTATCCGTAGGGATCAGCAATTCCGTGTAGGTCAATTCAACCGCGATCTCATCACCGGGCATGATGTTGGCCACGTTCATCTGGAAGACATTAGGCCGCTGCTGCTCCAGCAATGACGCGCT
>JAFGRE010000089.1 GCA_016935335.1 Deltaproteobacteria bacterium | reverse complement strand
CAAGTCCCCTTAGTTGCCTTTCAATAAAGAGCTTGAGCGGAAAAATAAGAGAAAAGCAGAAAAGGGGTATTTTGCGAACAAGGACCGCGCGTTAGCTACCATTCCTTAATCAAATCGCGTCCCAATAGGTATCGGCTTTCCTCGGAGAAACTCGGCAGCGGGCATTCGTCTCCGGCCTTCCTGTTGGACTTCTTTAAGAAGGAGACAATGCCGGCCGGTGCTTACTGAAATGCCATCATCGGTTATCCCGACAACAATACCGGGCAATCCCTGGACTTCCTTCACGTGGGGGGAGGCTTCAAACACTCTCAGCATTTTCCCTTCAAGAAGTGTATAGGCCCCAGGGAACGGATTCATGCCGCGAATATGATTATGGAGTAAGTCGGCCGGGGTGTCCCAGTTGATCCGGCCCGCTCCCTTCTTGAAAGAAGGAGCAAAGCTGGCCTTTGACTCATCCTGCTTACGGGGTGCTATCGCACCTTTTTTCCATTCTTGTATCGTCTCTTGTAATACCTCGGCTCCCAAAGCCGCCAGTCGGTCATGGAGTTCTCCCGCAGTTTCATCCGGATAAATGTCGATCTCCCATTGGAGAAGAATGTCACCGGTGTCGAGCCCCTTGTCCATAAGCATGGTGGTTATTCCGGTTCTTGTTTCTCCTTTGATTATCGCCCAGTTTATGGGGGCAGCACCGCGATACTTGGGAAGGAGAGATGCGTGAACATTAAGACATCCATGCTTCGGAATATCCAGAATGCGTTGTGGAAGGATCTGTCCGAAGGCTGCCACAACAATCAGATCAGGAGAAAGTTCCTTTATCAGTTCAATCGGCTCGTCTTTATTTATTTTCTCCGGCTGGTAAAGAGGAAGGCCGTTTTCCAGAGCAAGTGTCTTAACCGGGGAAACGGCGACCTTCCTTCCACGCCCTTTGGGCCGGTCAGGCTGCGTAATAATCCCCACCACCGGGTCCTCCCCTCCGAGGAGAGACTGCAAGGAGACACAGGCAAAGGGGGGAGTCCCCATAAACACAATGCGCCACACCCGATGGGGCACGCTAAATATCCTCAAAAAAGGTCAATTTCTTGAACTCCTTGTATCGTTCTTCTATTTCAGAGTAGGTAAGCGTAGATAATCGATTAATACTAAATTGTTCAACTGCGAACGAAGCCATGACACTGCCGAATATAACCGCCTGTCGGACCCCCCCCTCCTGCAGGTTATGAGAATTGGCAATATATCCGAGGAATCCTCCGGCAAAGGTATCTCCGGCCCCCGTGGGATCAATTGTCTCCTCAAGAGGAAACGCAGGTGCAGAGAAGATGGCCTTCCTCGTAAACATGAGAGCACCGTAATTTCCTTGTTTGATGATCAGCGTTTTCGGCCCCATCGCCAGAATTGATCGACACGCCTTGACTAAATTAGCTTCCTTTGCAAGCTCCCGTGTTTCCGCTTCGTTAATAATAAGAATATCTGTCTTTTTAATCGTTTCTTTAAGGGCTTCCAGCTTGTTCTCGATCCAGAAATTCATGGTATCGCAGGCGATGACTCGGGGTTGGTGAACCTGTTTGAGAACTCTGAGCTGGATTTCTGGGTCGATGTTGGCCAAGAAAACATACTCGGCATTACGATACTCGTCCGGGATATGCGGATTAAAGTCTTCAAAAACATTAAGGCGCGTATCTAACGTTTGAGCATCATTAAGGTTATAACCATATTTCCCGACCCAGCGAAAGGTTTTCCCGTCTACGCGTCGCAGCCCCCGCAAATCAATATTCTTTTCCTGCAATAACCGGATGTGCTCCTGCGGAAAATCTTTCCCCACCACGCCAACCAAGTTGACCTCGGCGAAAAAACTCGCTGCAATGGAAAAATAAACAGCCGACCCTCCGAGAATCTCGGCGACCTTACCAAAGGGGGTCTCAATCGAATCCAATGCTAATGAGCCAACAACCAAAACAGCCATAGTATCACCTCAGTTGTGCGCTGGTTCTTCGGTTTCCGCGTGTTGCCATGCTTTCAGGTCCTCGCACTTTCCTCCGTTTATAGAAACGGTTTCCCCACGAAACGTGACTCTCACCACTTCATTGAGGTTTCCAAGGGGCTTTAACGGTATGCCGTTTACGGAAATCACGACACCCCCGGCATTTCCGACTTTTAATTCGATTTTTTCCTTTGCCTCCCAGGAAACTGTATCCCCCTTAAAACCCATCACTTCGAAAGGACGTTCGCCATCGATGCCGACCTCCATCCAACTACTCTGTTGACAGTTCACCATTATTGCTACTGAAGATTGAGAAACATCATCTCCGTTCAATGGAGGCATCGTTTCATCCGGCGGGAGAGCCGCTACCGGGATAGCTACCTCGGGAGGTGAAGAAGATACCGGCGGGACAGCCGGGGATCCAGACTGAGGTCCTCTTTGCGGTCGCGTATCGCTTTCTGTCCCTGGAGGAGACTTGATAAGAATATCGCGCCCTAAAATAACAAGCAGGACGGTAAGGATTATCAGTAAGACCAATAGCGTCCCTCTGAAAACGGTTTTCTCGGTCTTGTTTTCCTTCTGGTGGCTGGACTCGGCCTTTTTGTACCCGCACACCTCATCATAGAGAGGTAAGATTTCCTTTTCATCTAATCCCAGGTAGCGACAATAGGAACGAAGAAATCCCTTAAGGTAAACGGAAGGGAAAGGTGATTCGTACTGATCATTTTCCAAGGCTTCCAAAATTTTCTTGTTTATCCTGAGGGTACCCGCAACCTCTTCAAGAGAAATCTTTTTACTTTCCCGCTCCTTTTTGAGCTGTTCACCCACCGAAACCATTGTTAATTTCCTTTATTTTCATATGGTTACATCAAACACCGTTCTAATTGGTAACATAACTGCCGACATAACACAAGAGAAAGTTACCATTGCCTTAGTTCAATGCCGGCGGGCAACGAAGAGCCGCTACGGTTGCAGCGCTATGTTAATTTCTGTTCAATTTTGTCACCGAACATGGTAATTATTACGCGTAACACGTTGAAAAAACAGTCCCGGTTATGAAGAGGGGGTGAGAGTATGTATATTTCACTAATCGTAACTTTTGCGCTTATTTTAGGGGTTACCATTTTTGCACTGCAAAACGGTATGCCGCTGGAGGTCAAATTCATTGTCTGGGGCTTTCATACCTCCTTAATTGCTGTTATTCTCGGTTCAGCCTTGGTAGGCGTTCTCATTATGGCGGTAATAAGTATGCCGGGATTAGTAAAAGAGCGGTTTAGAGCAAAAAAGCTGCAGAAAAGGGTAAGAGAACTGGAGAACAAATCCCAGGAACTCGAACACCAACTGATGGAAAAGCGTGAGACGAGCGCAAGCACCTTTGCTTCGGGAATCGAGACTCAATAAAAAGGCCTCCGTCACGGTCTATCACCACGAATCATCAACTCCCTTATATGCCGGAACTCCCTGAAATTGAAACGATTAAGAATGATCTGGCCCCTCATGTTGTCGGGAAGACTATCATAAACATTACCTTTCCTCCCGATTTTAAGATGCGAATCCTCAGGCGAGTTCCTTCACAAGATGCATTTCTCGCTGCACTGCGGGGAGTTCGAGTACACACCATCAAGCGCCGGGCTAAGTATCTGCTCCTCGAACTGGACTCTTCGCAGACGCTGATCATGCACCTTGGAATGTCGGGACAGCTTCTTCTCCGTTCCGGCCATGCGCCGATGGAACCGTATGTCCGTGCCATTCTTCACTTCGGGAACAAGACCGAATTACGCTTCAATGACCCTCGAAAGTTCGGTGAATTGTTTCTTCATCTCCCCTCCTCAGGCACGGCATCGCTCAGCTTGGATCGTCTGGGCCCCGAACCCCTTGAACAAGAATTCTCGGTAGCGTACTTAACCCACCGGCTTCGGGGTTCTCGGCGCAAAATAAAAACGTTTCTCTTGGATCAGACGGCGATCGCGGGATTGGGAAACATTTACAGTGATGAAAGCCTCTTTTCGGCAAAAATCCATCCGT
>JAFGRE010000010.1 GCA_016935335.1 Deltaproteobacteria bacterium | reverse complement strand
AGCAGATGGTTTCCCATATCCAAGGAAGCTTTCAACGTGGCAATCTACTCTGGGATAGGGTTGTTCAAAATAGTTGTCATCGCCTTCAACCTTGTTCCGTACCTGGCTCTCGTGATTATCGGATGAGACCGGGCAGGCAACATGGAGAGCGTCCCGTGATTTGCGCCGTTATAGGGATCGTACAAACACCGTATAATGTTTACAATCCGCGAAATAAAGATTTTCACAGGACTTTTGAATTTGACCGGATTGAGGCAGTATGCAAAAATCCCTCTATAGTAGATATATTATCCTATCATTAACTGACTTCGTTTCACCCAACAATGGAGTTATCGGCCATGGGGTTTCCCCCTCCCCCCAATGTTCATGCCGTAGCGGTGCTGTTTCTCACCGTGCTCGCACTGATTTTGTTCACCCGTGAAAAGATACCGCTTGAGTCGTCCAGTTTCCTGGTTCTCATTGTTCTGGCTGTGGGATTCGAGCTTTTCCCTTTTCCGGCGGATGGAGGCGTCTTACGCGCCGTGGACTTTTTCCAGGGTTTCGGACACGAGGCACTGGTTGCCGTCTGTGCCCTTATGATTGCCGGACAGGGCATCGTGCGCACCGGGGCGCTGGAACCGGTGGGCCGGGCGTTGGCCCGGCTCTGGAAAATCAGCCCGAAGATCTCCTTGTTGTTAACACTTTTGGTCGGGGCCGTTATCAGCGCTTTCATAAACAATGTGCCGGTCGTCGTTTTGTTCCTCCCCATTTTAATAAGCGTTTCCCTCCGGACAGGTATGAATGCCTCTTCGGTTTTGATGCCCATGGGCTTCGCTACCTTGCTGGGGGGGACGTGTACTACCATCGGCACCTCTACAAACCTGCTCGTGGTCTCCGTGGCTGCGGAGATGGGCTTAAGACGGATGGAGATGTTTGATTTCCTCGTCCCGGCAGTTATTGCCGGAAGCATCGGAATCGCTTATCTCTGGCTCGTGGTCCCGCGGATCATACCGGAAAGGGAACTGGCTCTGGCGAACATTTCTCCGCGGGTTTTCTCCGCCCATCTCGCGATTCTGGAGGGGAGTCCGATTGAAGGCAAGACACTGGCTGAAGCCAGAAAGAAAGTCGATGGCGCCATGGAGGTCATGAGCGTAAGGCGAGGGCCTGATAACTTCATAATGCCGTTTTCCAGTGTTGTGCTGAGGGCCAGCGATCACCTGGTCATTCGTGATACTCCCGAACGTCTGAAGGAGTTCGAAAAGGTGCTCGAGGGAACGCTCTATCAGGATGAGTCGATGGGCGAGCCCGTTGATGAGGAGCACCCCCTCAAGGCTGAAGACCAACAGATCGCAGAGGTAGTCGTTATAGAGGGCTCTCGCTTTCAGGGAAGGACGCTCAGTGAGATGCAATTTGCGGACCGGTATGGAATAATTATACTGGCCATTCACAGAGCGGGCAAGCACTTGCAAAGGCTCTATGATGAAATCGGAGATATCCGGCTGAGGGCTGGGGACATCCTTCTGGTTCAGGGGCCCCGTGAGCAGATGGCCGGTCTCAAAAAGGAGAAGGATTTCCTCGTCCTCGACGCCACGATGGATTTGCCTTTCGCCCGAAAAGCGCCGCTGGCATTGCTCATTATGACAGGCATCGTTGTAACCGCCGCCGCGGGGATACTGCCGATAGCTATCAGCGCCCCATTCGGGGCACTATTAATGATCCTTACCGGATGCCTGGGATGGCGTGATGCTACCAGCGCCCTGAGTGCGCAGGTCATCCTCATCGTGGCCGCAAGCCTCGCCCTCGGGGTCGGACTGCTGAAGACCGGCGGCGCGGATTATCTGGCGCAACTTTTTGTGGCTTTGGCGGGGGGCACGTCGCCAACCTTCGTGATCAGCGGGCTGATGCTTCTGATGGGGATCCTCACCAACATTGTATCCAACAACGCGGCAGCGGTCATCGGCACGCCTATCGCCATTTCCATTGCCGCTCAAATGGGGCAACCTCCCGAACCGTTTGTCCTCGCCGTACTCTTCGGGGCCAATATGAGCTATGCCACCCCCATGGGCTACAAAACCAATCTGCTGGTCATGAACGCAGGGCAATACACCTTCAAGGATTTTCTTCGGATTGGGGTGCCACTGCTCCTGATAATGTGGGTGACGCTTTCCTGGGTGCTCCCGACCATCTATGGTATAGAATAACACCCGGAATCGTCCGGGGTCGAAGGGGAAAATCACCTCTCTTAGGGAACATCCGTAAAAGGATCATCTTTGACAGAACTCCGGAGCCAGAAATTCCGGCTTCTAATTCTGCATCGCCCTTGTATTATTGCAAGGACTTAGCCGGTAGCGGTACGTCCCTTTTTTCTTTTTTGTCTACCGTGGAACGCCTGGGCGCTCCCGAACCTTCCCGCGTTAGCAAAACCTGAGTCGGTATCTTCGCCGCAAGCAATGATTTTGCCGAAGGATATCCGATAAGATTATTCCCCGAGGATTACCGAGAGAGCCCGCAAACGTTTTCGTCCGGGTGTTTTTAGCAATCCCTTTGAAATTATAAGGAAAATCATTTACGCTTTTGCCGCCGATACTACCCGCTCCCTTTGTGAGCTATCGTCGTGCTGCCACACTCCGGCATTGAGTTGATCATCGGCATATTCGCCTTTTAACAGCCGATTTCGATGGAGAGGGAATGGCTCCGGAATAGCCTTATCTCCACTATAGCCACATTATGGGAGGCACAGATGTCACTTTGATAGTGCGGTTTTATATTAAATAGTAAAGGAGTATAATAGAAGTTAGGTGGTAAAATACCGGGGGTGGGCAGCAAACGAAGTAATGAGCTGCCATCGAATAAATATTTTACCGCCCAAAACCTACCTGCTTCTTTTGCGATATTTGAAAAGCGATGGGGTTACGTTGGACAAACTTGAGTTCCAGGATCGGAGGAAATAAAGAAGTGTGTTCCGGCAAACAGTGTCCGGGAGCCGGAGCAGATGGATGGCGATCGCAACTTTTTTTGCTGTTATCCGGAGAACGGTGGGCGTCGTTGGTTCCGTGTCCGGTGTGTTCAAGAAAGAGAGCTATCTTTCATTCATGAAGTTCTCATTCCTTCATGAGGAAGGGAGGTGAAACCATGGAGAAAAATGTTGACGTCTCACAGAAGGGCAGACGCCGCCTTAAGGTTCTGGTTGCGATAGAGGAGTCGGAGATAAGCGACCTGGTGTTGAAACGCAGCGGCCAGTTCGCTAAAGCAACCGACTGCGAGCTGACGATCCTTACGGTTATGGAAGATGTGGTCCGGTATCCGGAATTCTCTGACACCGTGCTGTCCTCTTTGCAGCAAAAGCAGAAAGAGAAGTGCCAAGAAATTCTTGACCACGCAAGAAGCCTGCTAAACCGATATGGCATCGACTGCAGTACGAGTTTGGCAACCGGTCATGTTGAAGACGAGATTTTGCGAAGAGCGGAAGAAGGTCAGTTTGATGTTATTTTTATCGGAAACCGGGGAAGGGGTCGTTTCAAACGAATGCTGCTAGGATCTACGGCCGACGCGGTGATTCGACATGCCCATTGTCCCGTCACGGTAATCCGATAGCGTACGGACAGCCCTCTCTTTATATCGATAACGGGCGACATTTTGGGAAGGCAGGTCATCCCTCTGGGAAAGAGGAAGCGCCCGTGGCATGCCGGCCCTGAAAGCAATAAGCGTCGAGGCAGAAAGGCTTCACGGCGGCCCGTGGCTCTTCGGTGCCCCGGTGGTCAGGGGGAAGGTGCATGCGAAAGCGTGCTGAGCACCATGCCCCCACGACTTAAGAGGTCCGGCACGATTCAACGAAACCGAGTGCCGAGCAATCTTTCTCCTTGCTCGGCAAGCCCGGAGATTACCCCGTCGTGCTCCCTCATCTCCCCGAAAAACACCCCCTGAGAGCGAAATTCACGGTTTTTTTTTGCGGATTGATTCTCACTCCCCGCATTGTTATCCAGAAACAGGTGACTCTTAATCTATTATGGCGCAACGGCGCTCGTCCTCTCTTCTGAGGGGGGGCGCGGCGCCGGTTCATCTCTTTGGAACCGGTGCGGGATCTAAAAAGGATGACGGGCTTTAAGCCTTCCTTTCGAAAAGCCTATCGGATGGCGTACGATTCGAGTGGGCCCGCAGCTCTTGCATTAGGAGGAGAAAATGAGGGCCGGCGCATAAAATTGTGTGTAAAATTTAGGAGGTTTTGTATAATGGTGATCGGTTCGGTCAGAGCAACATCACGGCTGGTGCGAGCAGAGCGAGAGGCGCGTGACGCTGTTCGGAAATGACCGCCGATTCCCGGATCTCGAGCTCAGAAGGAGGGAAGGCTGTGATCATACTGTTTCCGCGCCGGGATGACAGAGGGTACCGAGGAGTGTCGGGATGCCTTTAGACATCAATCCCTGTGATCTCCCGGTTCTTTTGTTGTACAATGTGGAACCCGCTTGGACATCCCGGGAAAAGGCAGAAGTGATCTCACTCACATCTCAGCTTGGCGAGGCTATGTCCGCCGTCTCCCACCCCGTTACTCCGGTCCCCCTCGCGAACCCGGACATTTCATCCGTTCTCAAATCCTATTCCCCCCAATCAAACATCGTGCTTAATTGGTGCGAGAGCGTCCCCGGCATTCCTCACAGTGAGCCGCTGGTCGCAAGGAGTCTGGAGTCGCTGGGGTTTACATTTACCGGGGCGAGTTCTGCAGCCTTGGCTCTTTCCCAGGACAAACGCCGGGTCAAGGAGATTCTGGAGCAATCAACCATCCCGACTCCGCAATGGCGAGTATTCGATCGTCCGGCAGCGGATGGATGGAACCAGTTTCCCGCCATCGTCAAGGCTGTCTATGAGCATTGCAGCGAAGGGATTACCTGCGACTCCGTTGTCATGACGGAAGCGGAACTGGTCAAAAGAATTGCCTTCATCCTGGAAGTCTACCGCCAACCCGCGCTGGTTGAAGAGTTTATTGATGGGCGGGAATTTCACGTCTCCTTTTGGGGCAACGGGCACGTGACCATGTTGCCGCCTGCCGAGATGGATTTTTCACGGTTCAGTGATGTTCATGACCGCCTCTGCACTTATGAGTCGAAGTGCGTCCCGGGGTCGCTGCATTACGAAGGCATACAAACCTTGCTGCCGGCTCCTCTGGAGAAGGATGAACTCCGAGCCCTTGAACAGGTCTGTAAAGCGGCATACGTCATGATGGGGTGCCGCGATTACGGTCGCATTGACGTGAGGGTTCGCGACGGCATTCACTACGTCTTGGACGTAAATCCCAACGCCGATATCAGCGCTGACGCCAGCCTGGCCTGCGCTGCCGAACTTGCCGGTTTTCCTTACGGGGAAATGGGAAGCCGCATCGTCAGGTTGGCGGCACGGCGACACCAGGTTTGGAGCAACGCAAGCTCGAACGAACAGTCATGAGTGCGGGTATGATGATCCCGAAGCAGCAGAAGGGGGCCGCCGGTCAAGCAGGTGGCTGGCCTCATTTTCGTCGGCATCTTTCCAGGGCATGACAGGGACTTCCCGCGCGAAGGGTGTGCGTCTTGAACCTCAGTCGCCCTGCTCCCCACCAATCCCTGCCATAAATGAACGGGAAGAGCTGCCCGTGAACGAGGTGCCGACGCCGCCGTTTAAAGGATAGCCTGAATCAACGCCAGCCCCGGCCCCCGGGAAAATCCTTTTGACACCAGAAGGCTTTTCTTTTAAGGTGGTTTTTTATCTCTAAGGAAAAGGACCGTTCATGCGCTTTATCGCCGACCTCCACATTCACTCGTATCTTTCCCGCGCCACCAGTCCACAGATGAACTTGGAAAGTCTCCACCGCTGGGCCCAATTGAAAGGGGTTACCGTCGTCGGCACGGGAGACTTTACCCACCCGCAATGGTTTGGCGAACTTGCCGAAAAGCTCGATCCGGCCGAGCCGGGTCTCTTCTCCCTTAAAAACAAATATGCCGGCGACCGCAACGCCGTACCCGAGTCATGCACGGCGCCGGTGAGGTTCATCCTCTCCGTTGAAATCAGCAGCATTTACAAAAAGAATGCCAAAACCCGCAAGGTCCACAATCTTGTTTTTTTCCCTGATCTCCCGTCAGCCGCCCGCTTCAATGCCATGCTCCAAAAGGTGGGGAATATAGCTTCCGATGGAAGGCCCATTCTCGGCGTGGACAGCAAGGATCTCCTGAAAATGGCACTGGATACTTCTCCGGAGGCCTACTTCGTTCCTGCCCACATCTGGACCCCCCACTTCTCGGTTTTGGGTGCCAACAGTGGATTCGACTCCATCGAGGAGTGCTTCGAAGAACTCTCCCCTTACATTCACTGCGGCGAAACCGGCCTCTCGTCCGACCCTCCCATGAACTGGCGTCTCTCTGCACTGGATAACATAACGCTCATATCCAACTCCGATGCCCATTCTCCCGACCGTCTCGCCCGGGAAGCGAATATTTTTTCCACGGACCTCTCCTATGCCGCTATTACAGAAGCTCTCAACGCTCCCGAGAGCGGAGATTTTTTAGGAACCATCGAATTTTTCCCTGAAGAAGGCAAATACCATCTCGACGGTCATCGAGCGTGCAGTCAATGCCTGAAGCCGGACGAAACGCTTGCCTGTAACGGACGGTGTCCCACCTGCGGTCGTAAAGTTACGATCGGTGTTATGCACCGCGTTACTCAACTTGCCGATCGACCGTGGGGATTTCTTCCCAAAGGGAAACCACCCTTCTTCAGCCTTACCGCATTATGCGAGATTCTGAGTGAAATCCTGAGTACGGGTCCCCGCAGTAAGAAGGTCCAAAACGAATACTTCCGTCTGCTTAATTTGTTTGGGAACGAACTCTATATCCTCATGGATTGTCCGTTGAATGACCTTAAACAGTCCGGCCTTTCCTTGCTGCCCGTGGCTATTGAAAGCCTCAGAAAAGGGGATGTTGAAATCACTCCGGGATATGACGGGGAATACGGCAAGATAAGAACACTCAATGATAGAAAAAAACAAGCCACCCAGTTAAAGCTGTTTTGACTAATGTCAATTGATCTGCATTCGCTTAACCACAGACAGCAAGAAGCGGTTACGGCATCTGACAAGGCCCTTCTCATTATAGCCGGGCCCGGAACCGGCAAGACCTATACTCTTGCCCATCGAATCGCTTATCTTCTCAAAGGGACCGCTGAACCCCACTCCTCGATTCTTGCCCTTACGTTCACCGCAAAGGCTGCTCAGGAAATGAGAGAACGCGTTTCGCAGATCTTGCAGGAAGAAGGAGCGTGTGAGCATGACGATAGACCCTGGATAGGGACATTTCACGCCTTGGGTCTTGAAATATTACGTAATGAAGGAAAGCGGCTCGGGATTTTATCCGAATTTCGTATCCTCTCCGAATCGGAACAGATTGAACTGGTTAAGGAAGTGCTGTCTCAGACCATGCCGTCCGAGTCCCTTGCACGGGTGAAAAAATGGATTCGGCTTCTATCGGACCGGAAAAACGGTCTCCCCCCGGACTCCTCAGTCGCTTCTTCTCCTCTTTTTGAGCTGTCCGATAGGCTCTTCAATTGTTATCAGTCACGGCTTAAGGATCTTGCTATGGTGGACTTCGACGATCTCATTCTGATGCCGCTGACTCTTTTTAAAGAACATCCCGACGTAAAAGCTGCCTATCAAAATCGCATCCATCACATCCTGGTTGACGAGTTTCAGGACATCAACAATCTCCAGTATGAATTCCTGAATGAACTCCTCGGCCCCCAGACAAGTCTGTGGGCGATCGGAGATGCCGATCAAGCCATTTACGCCTTCCGGGGAGCCAACGTCCATTACTTTTTGAGATTTCAAAAAGACCATCCCTCTGCGAAAACTATTACCTTGGAATATAATTATCGCTCGGCGCCTCCTATATTGATCGGGGCGCAATCGGTCATCGCCTATAATACCAACCGGCTTTCCACCGCTTGCATTCCAACAATCACCGATGTTTCTTCTCCTATCACTCTCTTCACAACACCCCACGAAAAAGCCGAAGCCCGTTGTGTGGTGCATGAGATTGAACGATTGATCGGCGGTTTTCGCATGGAATCGCCGGTTGAAGGACCGGATGATGTTGGATTCAACGATATAGCTATCCTCTATCGCTTTCATCACCTGAGATCCCACTTTGCCGAAAATTTAAAACAGGCCGGTATTCCCTACCAACTGGTGGATAAAAATGTCGCCGGGAGCGACTCGCCGTTTTCTAACGTAACGCCGTACCTGGAAATCTTGGTTAATCCTCATAATGATCCCGCCTTCCGCACGCTCTTTCCCCGAGTAGATAAAACCTTCAGCATGGCTGTCATGCATCGCCTCAGTTCTGCAGCCCAAAACAAGGGGATGTCTCTGTACACGCTCCTGAGTACTTCTCACGGCAAAGGACTACTTGAAACACGGCAAGAAGAAACCGTTACACAGCTTATCTCACTCCTGAAGTGTCTTCAAATCCACCTGCAGACAGGCAACCTTAAAGACGTAATCGCAGACATTTGTCAAGGAGCACATATCCCCAGCCCCTTTGATTCCCAGGAGCAGGCCGGGTGGCTTGTGCTTGCCGAACCATTTTTCACCGGCAGCGCCGCTGAAAAACTCTCACCTTTTCTGGAAACACTGTCGCTCCTCAAAGAAGGAGAAACCTACAATCCCCGGGCGGAAGCCGTCACCCTGATGACGGTCCATGCTGCCAAAGGCCTGGAGTTCCCCATTGTATTTATGGTAGGCCTGGAATCGGGAATTTTCCCCGCCACCGAGTTCGGCGATACGGCTTCCAATGACGAAGAAGAACGCCGGCTTTTTTACGTTGGAATGACGAGAGCACGGAAAAGGCTTTTTTTATCCTATGCGCGGGAACGCTATCTCTTTGGCGAAAAGCGAGAAAGAACTCCTTCGCCCTTTGTGTACGAGGTTTCTCCCGAGGTGGTTGAGACCTGCCCGGTCCCTTCTCAATCAGAGAAAAAGAAGAAACCGAAATCAAAACAGCTGTCTCTCTTTTCGCGATAAAGCGACGACTGCCGGAGTTATGCTTTCCTTGATCGTAACGAACCCATGAAAAACCGTTTAGTTACAAAGGAGATGCTATGGTAATCAAAAGGTATGGCGAGGTGGAAGCCTTGCCGGTTACGGATGCCGGAGCCCTGAAAACAATCGTCCGCTGGGTCATTGCCGAGGAGGACGGGGCGAAAAACTTTTACATGCGCATCTTTGAAATTGAGCCGGAAGGATGCACTCCTCTTCACCACCATGCGTGGGAACATGAAATTTTTGTTTTCCAGGGGAAGGGAACTCTCATTCAGCAGGGGAGAGAGGTCCCGGTTTGCAGTGGAAATGTCGTCTTTATTCCTCCCCATGAAGAACACCAGTTTAAAAATTCCTCCACGGAAACTCTTAAGTTTGTGTGCCTCGTGCCTTCACAAAAATAAGACGGTGTGGGCTTTGCGGTGTAAGGCCTCTAAAAAAAAGATGTTGACAGAGCTACTCTCTTTACTATACAAGGAAAATATAGAATATAGCTCATTCCGTTTTTAGGCACCCAGAGGGGTTGAAAAGGGAATCCCGTGAAAATCGGGAGCGGTCCCGCCGCTGTAACCGGGGACAAACTCTCCACATTGCCACTGCTTTGAATTATCAAGGTGGGAAGGCGGAGAAAGTAGACTGATCCGGAAGTCAGAAGACCTGCCTAGAAACAGATGGTGTCCACCATTTTACGCGGATAAAGGGTGAAGAAAACTGGGTGCAATCCTTGAATCCTTTGGGTTCAAGGATTTTTTTTGGCAATTGAAAGGAGGCCCTCATGAAAACACGCTTAGGTGCCACGATAATGCTTATGGTTGCGGGAGTCTTATCCGGGCTTGTCTCTTTCCCCTCCATAGGGACGGCGGCAGATGAAAATCAGCAGGAAATACAGTTGGAACCGATTGTGGTCACCGCCACACGGACCCAGGAAAGGATCGAAGAGATCGCCAGCTCGGTAACGGTTATAAACGCCGAAGAGATTGAGGCCGCAAACAACATTATGCTCAAAGAGACGTTGCGGCGGGTACCTGGACTGGACATTACCTCCCAGGGGGGGCTTGGCAGATTTAGTTCGGTATTTATCCGGGGAGCTCGGTCGGAAGACACACTGGTTATGATTGACGGTATGGAGATTAATGATCCGATTAGTCCCGACCGTGCTTTTAACTTTAGTGATCTAACGACACTGAACATTGAACGGGTTGAGGTTGTACGAGGGCCTCAATCAACACTGTACGGGTCCGATGCTATCGGGGGGGTAATTAACATTATCACCAAAAAAGGCTCGGGTCCTCCTCGATTTTCGCTCCTGGGCGAAGGCGGTTCCGATGCTACCTTCCGAGAAGTCTTCGGTGGAAGCGGAAGTTTTGGAAAATGGGATTACTCGCTCTCCGGTTCCCGCCTTGACAGCGACGGCATAGGGTCAGATGACGATTATGAAGACAACGCTTTTTCCGGCCGGATCGGCTATGCGTTTTCCGATCGTGGGAGTCTGGACCTGGTTTTCCGTTCCCGAGATGCCAAGGTTCACCTGGATGACTGGGACTTCTACAACTACCAGACAACCAACGACCCCAATTATGTGGAGGAAACGAATTCCCAGATGTACCAGTTCCGATATCGCCAGCGGATCATTGAACCGTGGGAAACGGCCCTGAAAATCGCTTATTACGAAATCAACCGAGACGACAAGGATAACCCGGATCTCCGGGAACCCGACCACTTTGAGAAAGGATGGTACGACGCTTCCATATTCAATGTCGATTGGCAAAACAATATCTCTATCAGTAGCGTTGACACCATCACCGTGGGTATCGAATATGAGGAGGAAGAGGGGGAATCGTATTATTACTATCGGGATGCAGGGTTCGAATCCGTATCACTGTTCCCCGAAAAATCCGCTTACACCTACGGCTATTTTATCCAAAACCAGCTCGCCTTGTGGGACAGCCTCTATACAACGGTGGGGGTGAGGATTGACGACCATGAGGAGTTTGGAAGCGAAATCACGTATAAGGGAGCCATAGCCTATCTCCACCGTCCCACCGGAACCAAAATCAAGGGTACGTGGGGAACAGGGTTTAAAGCGCCCACCCTTTATCAGCTGCATGCGCCCGCCATCCCTGACTACTTCTTCCTGGGAGGAAATCCTGACCTCGACCCGGAAGAGAGTGAAAGCTTTGATATCGGAGTAGAACAAACCTTATTCGATGATAAGCTTACGGTAAATATAGTCTATTTTAACAACGATTATGATGACTTTATCGCTTATTTTTCAGATCCGGTCACCTTCACCAGTACCTACGTTAATTTGGATGAAGCTGAAGCAGAAGGATGGGAGATAGAACTCAGACTTATCCCGTTCGAAAGCCTTTCCATCTCTGCCAACTATACCTATACCGATACCGAAGATAAAACTAACGGAGGTGACTTGCTCCGCCGGCCGGAAGACAAATACTCGCTGGTCGTCGACTACGACTATAAGCATAAGCTCCATGCAAACCTGGGAATCTATTATGTTGGAGACCGCATTGACTGGCGAACGTTTACCGGTGACGAGATAAAGGGCGAAAGCTACACGCGGGTCGATCTCGCCCTCCGCTACACGGTAAGCGAACAACTTCAACTGTATACCCGCATAGAAAATCTCTTCGACGAAAAATATCAGGAGTTGCGAGGGTATGATGCCGCCGGCTTTTCCGCTTTTGGCGGATTTAAGCTTTCATTTTAAAACAGCTTTCGCATGGGGCCCCTCCTCCCCTTCAAGGATATATAGGTAAAAGGGGCCCCATATCCCCTCTCCGCCACCCAAAGCCATTATCAGTAGCCTAATCGCGGAGACCAACACATCTCCCTCCACCACTGGGTAATCGCCGCTGTCGCACGGGGTGAGATTCTCCGGCAATCAAGGTGAAAGCCGCTTCCATCCTGCCACAATACCGTGTATAGTACTATATCGTAATGGTCTGGATTGACGCACCCTTATCCGAGCAGGCAGCAATGGATCCCCGCGTACTTCTCATAAATCCCAACCAGATGAAACCGGTCGTTGCCCCTCTGGCGCTTGACTACCTTGCTGAATCGCTTACCCATCACAACATCGATTTCAAACTGCTTGATCTTGCATTTTCGGAGGATGTGGAAACCGATATCAAGCACTCGGTGAGCGAAAGAGACTTCTCCGCGATTGCCCTCACAGTTCGCAATATAGATGATTCCTACTTTCTCAGCCGGGACTTCTGTCTGGAAAAGACGAAGGCCATCATCCAGTGTATAAAGCGCCACACTCAGGTCCCGATTATAGTAGGAGGAGTCGGCTTCTCAATCGCTCCGGTGCCCGTCCTCAGATACTGTGGGGCGGAATTCGGCATATGGGGAGAAGGAGAATGGTCCCTTCCGCTCCTGGTTCGGTCGCTCTCGAAAGCCACGGCCTTGCATACGATTCCCGGTCTGGTTTACCGAGAAGGAAGCAGCTACAGGATAAACCCTCCTTCATATCCTGATCTTTATACTCTAAGGCTTTCGCAACGAGATGCTGTCGACAACCTGCGGTATTACCGGGAAGGCGGAATGATTGGATTTGAATCGAAACGGGGATGCGACCAAGGCTGTTATTACTGCGCCGACCCGCTCGCGAAGGGAGAGAAGGTTCGAGTGCGAAATCCTAAGGATGTGGCCGATGAACTGGCACACCTGGCCAAGAAGAAAATAACCTGCTTTCATACCTGCGATAGTGAATTCAACGTTCCCGCCAGTCATGCTATTGATGTGTGTAAGGAACTTGTAAGAAATAAACTGGCTTCCACGATAACGTGGTATGCGTATGCAAGCCCTTTCGGGTTCTCGGAGGAACTTGCGCTCTGGATGAAACGCGCCGGGTGCGTCGGCATAGATTTCGGCGTGGACAGCGGTCATGACCGCATCCTCAAAAGTCTCGGACGCCGGCACACCTCCGATGATCTGCGAGGGGTTGCAGCTTTATGCCGCGCCTACGGGTTCGCGTTTATGTTTGATCTTTTGCTGGGGGGGCCGGGAGAAGACAGAAGTACCGTGAGGGAGACCATCGAACTCATGAGGCAGCTAAATCCTACCCGAGTCGGCATCAGCCTGGGACTCCGCCTCTATCAAGGAACCCGATTCGGGAAGATCCTGGGAGAAGAAACACACGCGCCCCAACGGGCATTGTTCGGTGAGCCAAGCAGCGGCATGCTCAAGCCTTTCTATTACCTCACACCCGACCTTGGTCCTGATATCCAGGAGTATATCCGGGATTTGATTGCCGGTGACCGTCGGTTTTTGTTCGGTGGCTCGGAAGACATCGGAGAAGACTACAACTACAACAATAACAGCAAGCTGGTGCAAGCAATCAAGGACGGCTATAAAGGCGCATTCTGGGATATCTTGCGTCGCCTCGAGGAGGCGGGATAATCGAATACGGCGCGTCCTTTCTTATTGACTCATCGTCTTTCGTTGTTATTTTTAATGCCAGCAACCTAAATGCAGGATATTTAACATTCCACACCACCAAAGGAGGTTTTGCATGGCGACCAAAGAAAACTTACAGGAAGCGTTTGCCGGTGAAAGCCAAGCCAATAGGAAGTACCTGGCCTTTGCAAAAAAGGCCGAGACTGACGGGTACCCTCAAATCGCAAAATTATTCAGGGCGGCAGCCGAGGCCGAAACCGTCCATGCCCATAACCATCTTCGTGTTATGAAAGGCGTTAAGGGAACAGGCGAGAATTTGCAGGCGGCTATTGGGGGAGAGGGAGATGAATTCAAACATATGTATCCTCAATTTATTGCCGAGGCCGAGCAAGAGGGAGAAAAGCCGGCGATAACGACGTTTAGGTATGCTAATGAAGTCGAAAAAGTCCATTACAAGCTCTATTCCGAAGCTCTTGAACAGTTTAACAAGGGCAAGGATCTGCCTAAGGCCGACATGTACATCTGTAGCGTCTGTGGGTACACGGTAGCTGGTGACTTCCCCGAAAAATGTCCGGTCTGCGGCTCGGCGGGAAAGGCTTTTACCCGTATTGAATAGGGAGTTCTCGGCTTCTCCACTCCGAGACAAAGCATCCGGAGAGGAGGCGGATACCGAACGATCGAAAGAGATGAAAAAAATCTTTTGCGATCCACGAAGCGTCTTTAGGACGAATTTAGGTTCTTTGCTAATAAGGCGCCGAGTCTATGGCTCGCGGCCGCAATGAGGGAACGCTTGCAGTAAAATTATCGTTCCGGTCCATTGTGCACATTGAGGCAGAAAACGAAGAGATCGTATGTTCTCGCGGTCCCATCGGCAATGCCGACCGGAAATGTCGGGAAACCGGGAAGGAATAGACTGATGAGGATATTAGTAACCGGCGGCGCAGGCTATATAGGAAGCCACACCTGCGTCGAACTTCTTCAACAGGGGCATGAGGTCATCGTCGTGGATAACCTTTGCAACAGTAAAGAGGACTCCCTGAAAAGAGTTCAGGAACTGACGGGGAGGAAGCTGACTTTTTTTAAGATCGACCTCCTTGACCGAAAATCTTTGATCGATCTTTTTGATACTCTATCCGTTGAGGCCGTCATCCACTTTGCCGGGCTTAAATCGGTCGGTGAATCAGTGAATCTGCCGCTCCGCTACTATCATAACAATGTAACCGGGACCATGCTTTTATGTGAGGTAATGGCCGAACATAATGTAACCACCATGGTCTTCAGTTCCTCCGCCACTGTTTATGGTGAACCAAAAACCGTTCCTATCGACGAGAATGCTCCTCTTGCACCAACCAATCCCTATGGCCGGTCTAAATTGATGATTGAGACCGTCCTGAAAGATCTCCACGCTGCCGATAAGAGATGGAATATTGCCCTGTTGCGATATTTTAATCCGGTTGGCGCTCATCCCAGCGGCTTGATCGGTGAATCACCCCAGGGAATTCCCAATAACCTCTTTCCGTATATCACCCAGGTTGCAGTCGGCATGCTCTCGAAACTCTCGATATTCGGAGACGATTATCCGACTGCTGACGGCACCGGTATTCGCGACTATGTTCACGTCCTCGATGTGGCACGTGGCCATACCAAGGCGCTCGAAAGACTCGCGGAACGCCCCGGGGTCGTCACCTATAATCTCGGAACCGGTAAGGGATACACCGTCTTGGAAGTGGTGTCAGCGTTCGAGAAATCTTCGGGCCGGAAGATCCCCTATCAGATTGTAAGTCGCCGCGCCGGCGACAGCGCGGAAAGCTACGCCGATACTTCCCTCATTAAAAGCGAATTAGGATGGGTTGCCGAGAAAGGAATAGATGAAATGTGCGCTGATGCCTGGAACTGGCAATCCAAAAATCCCCGGGGCTACACCTAGCGGCTGCGGGGGATCTCTTTCCCGGCTCGGGAAAGAGTCCTTATTTCGCTGACAATCTTCGGGAGGATTTCCCCTGCTTTTCCGATTATAATATAGTCTGAAGTATGGTCGGTGAGAGGTGTGGTTTCCGGATTGATTTCCACGACCATCGCTCCCGATTCCTTTGCAATCCGGGGTAAACTGGCTGCAGGATAGATCACGGCCGAGGTGCCGATTACCAGCATTAAGCGACACTGTTGAGACGCTTCTTGAGCCTGGCGCAAAGCAATTGCAGGAATAGGCTCTCCAAAAAAGACCGCATCCGGTTTCAACACACCGCGACATTCGCATCGGGGTGGGAGCACCTCCAGCGAAATCTCCTCCATGGGATAGTATCTTCTGCAATTGAGACAGACGGCACGGCGCATATTGCCGTGAAATTCTATGACATTACTACTGCCTGCTTGTTGATGCAGGTTATCGACATTCTGAGTGATGACCCCCTTCAGGTACCCCATCCGTTCCAGCTCCGCCAGCGCATGATGTCCGGGGTTGGGCTGAGCCCTGGCTATTGAATCGAACTCCTTTACCATCTGCCAGGGTTTGCCCGGATCGGTAAAGAAGGTGCCGATATGGGCATATAAATTAGGATCATACTTTTCCCAGAACCCCCCCTTGTCACGAAAGGTTGGGATCCCGCTTTCCGCCGACATGCCTGACCCGGTCAGTGCCGCAGCCGTCCCCCTCTCCATTATATCTTCCGCCGCTCTTCTAATTAGGCTTTCCATAGTTCTGTTCATGTCTTGAAGACTCAAAACGGTTTAATTGGTAGAATTCGATGTGTAGCCACTTCGTAGTCGAGAGGATCAATTCCAATTATCGTTCAATTTTCTCTTCAATTCTGCCTTGTCAGGATGGAAGCAGTGTTCCAAAGCCATGCGGTTTAACTGCTTCAGGTCTTCATCGCTGAATCCCATTTTCGTTGCTGCATTCACATACTCGTCAGTTAAGGTAATATTGGAAATCATCGGATCATCAGTGTTGAGACTCACCGGTATGCCCCGATGGTATAAGACTTTGAGCGGGTGGTCTTCAAGAGAGGTAACAACACCGGTGTGGATATTGCTCGTCGGACAGATTTCAAGCATAACATCATATTCCGCCAGGATATCCATGGCCTCTTCACTTTGCGCCGCCTTGATTCCATGACCGATGCGATCGCAACCGAGACTTTTCACTGCTTCGATCACATTTTCAGCCCCTCCCGCCTCCCCGGCATGGAGCGTCAGACCCATTCCGGCATCCTTGGCCCTCTCAAACAGGCGCTGAAACGGCCGCGCTGAATGATGAATTTCGTCACCAGCCAAGTCGAGGCCGAAAAAATACTTTCCTGCGTATCGAGCAGCCAAATTTACCGTGTGCTCGGCGAGTTCTATTCCATAGTCGCGGCTGATAGTGAGTATCGGCACCACTTCGATATCATGATCCTCCATCGCTTGCTCAAGAGCCCCTTGCACCCATCTAATCACCTCGTCTTCCGGAAAACGTTGACCGCACGCAAAGTGCGTAGGGCTGTAGCGCAGTTCTAGGTACTTAATGTTATCTCGTGCTGCATCTTCCACCCCTTCGTAAGCTATTCTTTCAATGGCCTGCCGGTTAGGGTAAAATCCCCGAAATATTTTGAACTTATTTAAAAAATTCAAGAAATCAGGCTGGTCATGCGTTACTTGTATAAGGCGGCGAAACCCCTCTAGATCATAGGAGGGCAACGATACGTTCTCCTTCTGCGCAATATCCAGGAATGTCTCTATCCGGATACTTCCCTCCAAGTGCCGATGCAGATCAACTTTAGGGAAGCTGCGCATTTTTTCTACTATCTTGTTTTGTGTCATGCCAGCAATGAGCTGAGAGATAACAATGAGAGTCTACGGTACCCCTCTCCCCCTGGTGAAGTCTGCTTCTGAAGAAGCAGGAAGATGAAAATTCAATTTACTTTACTATAGAATCCCTTAGT